>JAHDCW010000001.1:0-49885 GCA_020629675.1 Minisyncoccota bacterium
TGTTACTATCTGTGAGCTTGATGGTTACGTTTGCAATAGGATCTTCATTTGCATCCTGGACACCATCTTGGTTTGTGTCATACCAGACATAGTCTCCGATGGAGCCGAGGGTTGATTCCGTAAAGCCAAAGTCCATTTGATGACGATTTGACCCAACATTTCCCATTGTAACATCAGCTATCGCATCAGTGCCGCTCAACACACCATCTGAATCTATCGCATTATCACCATCGGCATTTACATCTTCTTGCGTAAGATCATAGTCCACCAACTCTGCCTGTGTTGTATCAATACTTACCGTGTAGTCTGTATTTGGCGTTAGTGCGACATTGACATTTGCATCAGTAGCGCCCCCAAAGTAATAATGACCATTAGCATCTGTCGTAGCTGTTCCGATAATTGCACCCGTGTCATCGAGAAGCTCAACTACAACATTAGGTATAGCTGCCTCACCAGCATCCTGTATACCATCCTCATCAACATCTAGCCACACACGGTTTCCGATCTCAATCGGTGCTGCAGCACATAAATATTCCACATCACTTAATCCGCTAGCTTTTCCAGATTCGGGAAACGTACCTCTATAAATCTGATACCACTGGGTAATGTCACCTGTGCTTGTGTCGTACCACTGGAAACCACCACTCTGACGATACAAGCTTTGCACAACACGATCCACTGGATCAATCGGTTCATTTGTTACAGCAACAAGACGTCCAGATCCACGTTTAATCGCGAAACCACCCTCCATATTAGTCAATATACCATCCCCTGCAGAGTCATTATAAAATTCATTTGTTCCATTCGGCGTCCATGTATCTGCATAGGGAGCAGAACAACCATTTGTACCAGAGAGATCATAGCCGCCTACATCATTTTTACAGAACCGTACAATATCACCATGGCCTTGAAATTCCCACAAATTAGTACTTCCGGTATCTGGACTGTAGTTGTTGGTACCTCCCTGATGTCCCTCACGATCCAAAAGGCCAATAATCAAGTCACCATCGTCTTCAAATTCGATATCAGCCAAAATTGGCTGTCGTTGTTGTGCTACAAAACCACCAAATGTGGCGAAACTACTCCAATCATCCTCCCATGATTGCCATGCAAAATACCCCGTATAGTTCGTAAATGTCGGTACATTTGCAATCTCAGTAAAACCTGAAGCTACGTCATTTGGATCAAATGCAAGCACGTGCGCTGAAAGATCTCCACTTCCACCACCAGAAGCATCACATACTGCACCTAGATAACCTTGTCCATCATGGAACTTAATTGCCCATGGTCGTAACTCACCATTTGTACATACTGTAACACCAGGCAAGCTCATAATGTCGTAGCTATTCACATCCCCAAGAACACTAAAGTCATCATCGCTTACATCTACTAATATTAATGTTCTCTGGTAGAGGTTTGTAAGCCAAAGCCGATCTTCACCCTCCTCCATGTCGATGTCTCCATAACTCATCTTACCCACCTTACCAAATGCATCAGGATCATGGTTTGGAGTATTAGCATCTGATAGCTCTCCACCACAACTCGCATCCCTACAGACTGATCCCAGATCAATAGCAGCACCTCCATTAGCCGGTGTCACCCCCTGTAGGTCAAAACCACCTGCAAGATTCGCAACACCGCCCGAATAATCATACACAAAAACATATCCAGGGCCATTTATCATACTAGAATGCCTTTTGAGAAAAGATGAATTATACATCCTTTGCTGCGACACTTGCCACGCATAGCCCCATGTTGTCCCGACATCACCGATTGTTGAAACTTCTGTGTATGGATTGGGCGTGTACCCCGCTTGGTCTGACTGAAAAGTTGCATTTGCCACACCAGTCATATCATCCGCAAAGAGAACAGTACCCGTCATACCACTTCCTGCTGATTCACCATTTAAGTAACACGTCGCCATCAAATTTGGATTTGTACCACAATAATCAGCTGGATTAATAACACCAAAGTCTACATCACAGGTATCGTTGTTAGTGATAAAGCGGACAGAAGAATCTACAATTGTTCCTGACTGTGCTGGTTGAAGATAACTTGGGAGATCTGTCATTTCTACACGGACGTCTGTGCCGTTGGGGACAGAGAGGACGTATTCTCCATCTGTATTTGTTGTGGTGGTATCGATTTGTGTATTTGATGCATCATAGGCAGAGATTGTGATTCCTTCTACGGTAACCTCTCCGGTATCTAGAGATCCATTAGAGTTAAAGTCTCTAAAGACAGTTCCTCCTAGTTGGCCGCCGGAGCAGGATCCCACAGGAACATCAACAGTAGAAAAAGTAATGTCATCAATAGCCTGGGAGCTTCTAAATGCATCTGAAATTTCACCGGTTGTTATATCAGTTATACCAACACCCCATCGTAGCGACCGCACCTGCGTACCTCCAAAATCAACCATCGCACCCTGGTCATTAGTAACACTGCCAACAAGAGTAAGGGTGTCTCCGGCAAATTCAACAGCTGGGAGGGTGGCGTCATAGTCATTTGTTGGTGGTGATGTGAAAGAAGAAGCTGCAGACGTACCGCCTGGAATTGCAATTTTATTTCCCGTTCCATTTGGACCGTCAAAAATCTCAAAGGTAGCCTCTTCCTGCGTATTGCTATTATTGTACCTTTGAATTCGTACAGAACTAATATTATGCATCTCCACTGGCTCAGAGAATGTCAAAGTAACATAATTCCATTCAGGTGCACCCGTTGTATCATCATTGACCCATCGTAGAGCATCATCCCATGGCGCTCCCCAAGGATTACCCACATAGACATCTGGTGCATCAGTGCTGACACTCGCTGCATCAAAGCGACCGTCAAACTCTACAGTAAGACCAACTCCTGAGCCATTTACATCAGCAATTGTCTGAATGGCCTGATTCGGCTGACCTGAAGCAGCATCTGAACCTCCGATGAAACCGCTGCCAGTGTTCCATGTGGGATCATTAAAGTCAACGACAAAATCACCCATTGCATCAACATGCCCCACAGAAAAAAACATAATGAGTATAGCAGTTGCCGGAGTAAACAACTTTTTTTTGTACCTTGATAGATGCATTTTTTTTGTCTCAATATTTTATGTATAAGTTATACACCAGCAACATCCCTTCATTGATACAGTTATCCACACGCTCAGATTTTGCCATAATTTTATGCATGTTTAGATTAATTGATAAATAGATAAAACCCCCAGAATGCATTGGTGCAAAGGAGGGGGTGTGGCGATAAATTTTTAATATAAAAAGACCCGTAAAGTAAAAGGATCGCAACTCCAGAACCCCTAAGAGCTCATACCGATTACTGTAAGCATCGCGCTATGTGAATCTCCTCGATGTCGGCGCGCAGAAAAGTACCTCTCATCCGCAAAGGTGCACTCACCACAGTACTTCATGTTTTTGATTGGCACGCCTGCACTCTCTACTTGATCCATAAGGATTGCCTGTAAATCAATAAAAATTTTGTCGAGACTGCTTCCACGTTCGATATATTTATCCTGTGAATACTGACCAAACTCCTGAATCATCTCCGCATAGTGAAATTCAAAATTAGCCTGTGAAATCCCCGGGCCGAGCTCTATAAAAATATTCTCAGGCTGTGAACCCTGACTTTTCATTGCATCAATCACCTTGATGATAATCTCTTTAACTGTGCCACGCCAGCCTGCATGCGCCACGCCGACGATACGCTCCACATCATCATAAAATAACACCGGAAAACAATCTGCCACCGTCAAGCCGAGAAAAACACCTGGCTCCGTAGCGATAAGCGCGTCCACACCTGTAATTACATGTGGACTCTCAGAAGTGACGTGTAATACATCCGGACCATGCGCGACCTGCGCGTAGTGAAAATTCTCATACGCTATGCCATTTTTCTCAAGAAAAGTGATTTGATTTTGCTTTGATTGTTCTGAGTCCTCACTGCGGAGTTTCATATTACCGTCCCCCGCGAGAGACAGATGAGCCCGGACATGATCGTGATTGGTAAAAAAAGAAAGCATGACGTGATAGTTAGATTTTTAGAATTTCTGATTTTTGAGCACTTTCATTAGTTTAGTATAAAAGTGTAGATTGTGAAGAGCGGCCATTTGCGACCCTAGAGGTTCCTTTACGTGAAAGAGGTGTCTAATATAGGACTTGGTGTAGGTTGCACATGCATAACAATCACATGTCGGATCAAGCGGCCCGTCATCATCGCGGTAACGTGCATTTTGAATATTGATCGTACGATAAAAATCTTGCTCCTCGAGGGACTGCTCTTCATGCACTGCCTCATCCCACACAAAAATCCGCCCATGACGTCCCTCGCGTGTCGGAATTACACAATCAAAAAAATCCCATCCTCGATAATAACACTGCACGATGTCACGCGGCGTCCCAATACCAAGTGCAAACCGTGGAGCATGCACTGGAAGCGCAGCTGCCGTGGCAGTCATCACTTCGTCCATAAAACGTCCCTCGTCATCGATATGACGCCCCCCAAAGCCATAAATATCAAAACCAATTTCAGCGAGTGCATGCGCGCACTTTTGACGCAAATCTATATGCGGACCACCCTGCACGACTGCCGTCATAAGCGGTCGCGTTTTGTCTGTAAAACCATTATCCTTCACCAGTTTGTCAAAGTGAACTTTGCACTGCCCCGCCCATCTAATCGTACGCTCCACTGCTTTTTCATGCTCTAGACGCGAAACATGCGGTGGCCGCGGATCATCAAGGACAACCATGATATCACTACCCAGATCAAACTGAATCTCAATTGCTCGCTCTGGCGTTAACATATGCCATGACCCATCGATCACACTTCTAAAACGCGCACCTTCTTCTGTAATTTTGCCGAGCGTACTGCTTTTATGAATCAATGAATACACTTGATACCCACCACTATCAGAAACCAGCGGCCCACCCCAATTCATGAAATCGTGCACTCCACCCTTACCTGCTAAGTACAATGCCCCTGGCTCAAGCATTAAATGGTAGGTATTGATTACCATAGGATGGATTCCCACGCTCTCCAGCTGCTCCTTTGTCAAACCGCGCACACTGGCGCGTGTCGCATCAGGCATATAAAAAGGCACCTCCACCGGACCGCGTCTCGTGTGAAGTATACCCCTGCGACTTTTTAAATTATGGTCATGATAGTCAAATACGTGCTGTGCCATGAAAGTTGCTACTACTGTCCTGTAAAAATTTCATTTACTTTAACACGCTCAGAGGTATCCGTAAAATTATCCGTAGCTGTGTAATTGATATCTGAAAGAAGTGGCAATACCTTATTACCTTGATTGACACCACGTCTCAATTCTACAAAAAATGTTTTTTTCTCAAATGGGTTGATGACCCCTGCTCCGTAACCGATCGTACCGATATCCCAAGAAACTTCATTGGTACGCTCATTATGGACAACAGCATACGCTTCGTTTTCATTTTGACCAGCAAAAGCCACGCCACCTGGCAACAAAAGTGTTACGCGCGCACCAGAAATATCATTGCTGACCGTACCCGCTTTAAGTGTAATCTGATACCGCGTCGGTTCATCCAATGATAATGGAAATGGACCGCTTACACGCTCTGTATCCACCTCAAGCAAAAGTTTGGTGCCCACCTTGGTAATGAGCGTACTACTAAGTGTGTTTTTATTTTCGCGCAGAAGGTCAGGAATATCCAAGCTTTCTATCTCTGCGACTGTATTAATTGTGAGATTGTTAGGTCGTGTACCGTCAAGCGGGATGCGATTTTTGATCGTGACACCAAAATTGACGGTATTTGTCTCCCCTGGTGTCAGCACTTTAAGCGAGCCTATATCCGCAGCTTTCCACTCGATCAATCGTCGACTTGCGTCATAAAAACCACCGTCTTCGATCAACAAACTAGAAAGATCAAGAGCTGATCCGTCAACATACACCCGCAAGATTGCATCACGGAGTGGAATGTTGCCATTATTTTTATAAGAAACAGTATATCGCAACCGATCGCTAGCACGCGCCACACCACCTTCAGCACCCGAGATGCGCTGCGTGATCTCGAGTGGTGATGGCGTGATCGTAAAGCTGTGTGTATCCTGCGCAAACACAACACGATCATCATCACCCTGGACAATACGTGCGGTAAAGGGCTGATTAGATTTTGCCTCACCCGTCAAAATACCTCTAATTGATACCTCATCCTGCGCCCCTGAATCCAATGTCCCGATTACCCATGTATCTGATGAAGCATTTGTAGGAGTGCGTGACGCATCACGAAAGACAAACCCCTCCGGATAATCAAGAGTAAGTGAAACACCCTCCATCACCTCATCGCTCTTGTTGCGATAGACAACTTTGATATCTACGATATTACCCGCGATGAGACTTTGCGGTGCCGCTACATCCAGCACAATCGGCGATGATGTGATTTTTATAACCGTATCTACCGGCTCTTCATATGACTGAGAACCCACATTGTAGCGCAACGTACCCTTGATGACTTCAATCTCCTTCTCGGGCGCTATAAAATATCCCACCAACTTAACCTGCTTACGAGAATTGCCATTTATATCTCCTATAGAAATCAACCCGGACAAGTTGTCCGCCCGTGAAAATCCCTCTTGACTATCTTGTGGCACAAAGTACGAACCAAACTGCACCGCCACCTGCGCGTCTCTCAAGGTAGCGCGGTTGTCATTAAAAAACTCAAACGTGATTTCGATTGCGCGATTACTCGGTGTTTCTGTAACTGTCTCCACCATACCCGTGACTCGCTGTGGTGAAAAATAACCGCGCTGGTAATTTGTGATCGCAATCGCTGCGACCATCACAGCGATAACAGCCACAATTACGACCAAGCCAATGATCGCACCCTTAAAGCGACTTTCTGAAATCGTCGTGCGGATGTAGCCCCAACTACCCTGCTGCTGCCCCTCTTTTTTTTCACGGTTTTGCCACACGTTATATTTAGAAGTAGCGTGTTTACGATTAGCATACTCCGAGTCTTTTTTGGCGAGGCTGTCACGAATTTTTTTGAGCGCCATAAGGCAAATCGATAATTATTTGTTGTTTCTATTTTATCACAGTTCTCTTACCGCATAATCCAAAGATAAAGGTCTTTGACGAGTCGCTCCAGTTCACGCACATCTTTATGGGAAAGGCGCAACTTGTGGACATGCGCAAAAGACTGGGTATAGATGAGGCGTAGCGCCTTAAGCGCATTATGGCTCATAACTTGCGCCTCAGGACGCGAGCGTGCGCTGAGAGCGTTGATCACCCCACCCCCTGCAGGTAAAAAGTAGAGCAC
This sequence comes from Minisyncoccota bacterium, assembly GCA_020629675.1. Classification (GTDB taxonomy): domain Bacteria; phylum Patescibacteriota; class Minisyncoccia; order Moranbacterales; genus JAHDCW01. The sequence continues at coordinate 7,284 of JAHDCW010000001.1, forward strand.
ATCATCCACAGACAATGCCTCCCCACTCAACGCGCACCGATCAAGCACCATCTCATACCCTAAGTGCTTATAGAGTCGCACTAAAAAAGCGATACATAAAAAATGTGCTTGCACGTCATCATCAACACCATCAAGATACCCGAGAAGCGTAAGAAGTAAATCATAGACCGCTTCATCTTTTTGCTCATCATGGATCACATGCAGGAACTGCGACCGTACAGATGAGAGCAATAGCAAACATCCTAGTCGTTCACGTAACCCCGTGTGTGATGAAGTGGTAAATGCACCCGTGAGCACATCTAGCCCGCGCCCTGCCACGACCTCCACTTCGGACACGACAAAGTCTTCCACATGTGCAGCCAGCTTGGCCTGTGGCCTCCGCACGCCACGCGCCTTGACTCTGATGAGACCTCGCTCACGCGCATAGAGCACATAGATACGATCCAACTCACCCACATCATATTTTGTTAGCGCGATCGCTTGGTAATTCTGTTTCATGGAGACATTATAGCAAAATGATAAATTATCATTAAAAAACAAGGTGCGCGCGACGCACCCTGTTTCACACCTAACCTCGATGCTTATTGATCGACGTTACTTTTTCTCTGTCTGCAGCACCCCTTAAGACTTTCAGCTCAGCAGTAGGGATAACTTCAACTCGATAACAGGACAAGTAATCACCCTGTGTCTTTCTCTTCTCCATAATAAGCTTGTGCCTACACAGTACATCGAGTATCCGCTCTATTTGACGGCCTGGGATCTCACACCCTGATGCGTGATGTAATCTTTCAACCAATTCATCCTTTATTATGACGTGATTAGACTCTTTCATAATCCGATCCATCCGCTCAAAGATGAGCGTAGCCTCAGATTTAGTAATTTCTGCATAATATGCACACTCAGATAAAAAACCACCACTCACCGCTTTCGACTTTTCTATTTCTTCACACAACCTAACGCTGACATCGTGATACTTACCAGCAAGACGCAGCCACGCGACACCCAAGCTTACTGTAATCAGAAAAAATACAATTACAAATATCACCAAGAAAAGATTTTCTGATGCATAGCTAACTAAAGAACTCATAATTTTCCCCTTGTTTGAGTACTGGAAATATGACACATCACTACTCAAGTGTCAAATTAAAGATACTGACAATTATAAATAAAAAATTAGAGCAACCGCAAAAGAGTCTGCACGTATTTACGGCAGGCTCTTTTTTTATTTCCTATGAATATGATCTATTTTTTGAGAGAGAAACTAAATGTCATATCTCCGATCTGCACCTCACTCTCACTGTAATCCGCATCTGATATATCCCCCTGCCGCACTTCACGCGCGAGTACCTCATGTGCAATGAGATCGCCATACATAGAAAATACATCTTCACCCCCGACATACCCTAGAGTGATCCGATCATCGATTTTAAAGTCGGCCTTCTTACGTGCTTGCTGGATCACACGGATAATATCACGCGCTTGCCCTTCACGCATTAACTCTTCGCTGATCTCCGTGTCGATCACTACTTTTTCTCCAAAGTGGATTTCCTTAACATTAAGCTCTTCCTCTGCAATTACCGCGAGTTCTCTTGGTACTTCTGGAATAGTTGCACTCTGCAGCGGCTGGCGGACCTTGATCTTAGCCTGTGCTCGCAGTGAGAGCCCCTCCGTGATCGCATCACGGACCTGTTGCATCTGCGCAAGCAACTCCTCATCAACCGTACCAGCCTCAGGCCAATCAGTGAGATGTACCGATTCTTCTCCTGTGAGATTAGTATAGAGCTCCTCTGCCAAAAAAGGTGTAAACGGCGCAAAAACCTTGGCCATCTGCACGAGGACATAATGCAACGTCCGGTACGCTTGCTCCTTGTCAGTATCACTCTCGCTCTTCCAAAAACGTTTACGTGAGCGGCGCACATACCAGTTTGACGCATCATCGAGAAGCTCCAAAAGTGGTCGCGTCGCAGTCGGGATATCATAACGTTGCATATTCTCATCCACCTCTGCGATCACCTGATGAACGCGACTTAAAATCCATTGATCAAGGATATTATCACTGGACGCATAAGGATCAGTGATCTCCGCTGGTGACTCCCAGCCATCTACTGCAGCATACATCACAAAAAAGTCATACATATTCCAGATCATACTTAGTTTGCGTTGGACATCCTGTGTGTTTTTATCAAGTAGCACATAATCTTCACCGCTAAGGAGATTGGAGGAGAGCATCACAAAACGGTACGCATCCGCACTGTACTTATCCATAGCCTCATTGGGATCTGTGTAATTCTGGCGCGATTTGGAGAGCTTGTAACCATCATCACCCATAACATTACCTGTGACAATTACATTTTTAAATGAGTTCACACCAAAGAGTGCCACGCTAACGGTATGCATGTAGTAAAACCACGCTCGTACCTGCCCCACATACTCGACGATGAAATCACCAGGAAAATTCTTTTCAAATTTTTCTTTGTTTTCAAATGGATAGTGAAACTGTGCAAATGGCATCGACCCTGACTCAAACCAACAATCCAAGACTTTTTCAACGCGTCTGTATGTAAGCCCATCTTTTACGATCTCAATATCATCCACCCATGGACGGTGATAATCTTCCAGCCTCTTTCCAGAAAGTTCCTCAAGCTCATCATAAGAACCGACGACAATCTGCTTCTTTTCTCCTGATTCAGCAACCGCCTCCCACACCGGAAAGGGTGTCGCCCAAAAACGATCTCGCGATAGGTTCCAGTCAGGTGCCTGCTCAATTGTCTTTTGAAATCGCCCTTCTTTGATATGCCCTGGAAACCAATTAATATTTTTGTTTTCCTCGAGCATCTGATCTTTTTGCCCTTTGACATCCATAAACCAACTAGGATGCGCGCGGTAAATCAGCTTTGTATCACAACGATGGCAGTGTGGGTAGCTATGCTTAATATGAGATATGCGCCAGATCGGGGCCGTTGGATCTTTCTCAGGATTTTCTTTCCAAAAAGAAATTCTTTCCTCAACTGATTTGTGAGCATAATCCCCCATCAGAGTCTCCGTACTAAATTGCGCCATGTCCTTGGCGATTTGCTTATTGATATCCCACACATACTGCCCTTTCCATGGACCTTCGGCGTAGTGACCACTCTCATCGAGTGTATGCACAGCAGGAAAACCTTTCTCCATCGCCAACTCATAATCCTCCTCACCGTAGACAGGCGCTAAATGCACGATACCAGTCCCCTCTTCTGTGCCGACATAATCAGCTGCCCACACTCGGTGCGCACCATCACCTCGATCTGTAAAGAGTGGCTCATAAGACTTCCCTACGAGCTCATCCCCTTTGAATTCTTTGACCACCTCATAATGAAGAGGCTTATTTTTAGCATCTACGAGCGCAGCCTCTAATAGGTCTTTCGCCAAAATAAGCGATTGACCTTCTACCAAAACCTCGACGTAATCAATATCCTCATGCACTGCCACTGCTGTATTTGAGAGTAGCGTCCACGGTGTCGTTGTCCAGGCGAGGAGATGGCGATCCTCTCCCACCATTTTAAATTTCACATAAACAGATGGATCAGTTACATCCTGATAAGCACCCTTGTCCATGGTTACCTCATTTTTAGAAAGCGGCGTCGCATCATGCGGACAGTACATAAGCACCTTTTCACCTTCGTAAATTTTTCCTTTGCTATAAAGCTCCTTAAACGCCCACCAAATACTCTCCATGTACTCCTTGTCCATGGTTTTGTACGCATTTTTAAAATCCACCCAACGACCGATCCGATCTACCGTATCCTCCCACGCCTCACCAGTAGCTACCATGTTCTCACGTGCAGCTGTAATGTACTTCTCAAGACCATACGCAAGCACTTCATCCTTACCATTGAGACCCAACTTTTTTTCTGTAAAAGTCTCTGCCGGTAAACCATGACAATCCCATCCCCAACGTCGCTCTACGCGTTTTCCTTTCATCGTCCAGTACCGTGGTACCGCATCTTTTACAGTCGAGCTGATAAGCGTCCCAGCATGAGGCTGCCCCGTGATAAAAGGAGGACCATCATAAAAAACATATGCATCATTCTCATCGCGCAAGGCAACAGATTTCTCAAATGTTTTGTCTTCTTTCCACTTCTTTGCCCAGTCTTTTTCGTAGTCAATTGCTTTTTTTCGCTTCTTTTCGACAAATTTCATATATTTTTTGTTAATTGGTAACTGTAAAGACTTTCATGATCCTCAAAAGAATAGTCTTCTATGATCCTATATAGTGGTAACCCCTTATATTCATGGCACATCTCCAGAAAAAGCTCTCTTTTGCCGACAAGGCTTCTCTTCTCAGCATCCCACCGACTCTCGTCATGATACACCCTAAAATGCTCGAGGTTGTCACAGAGGTCTGCCGCTTTGACATTGACAGAACCCTCACCTGCCGCAGCAATCTCCTCAAAATATACCCCCGTACCGCTCTCATCACCCCGCATCTCATCCGACATCGTATTCACCTCCACCATTTCAGCCACATAAATGCCAAATTCACTTTCGATTTCCTCATACGTGACATCAGCATCCTCGATAAGATCGTGACAGTAACCCGCAATAACGACATCTTCATCACCTACCACGCGATACAGAATCTCCGCCACACGCATAGAGTGAAGTGCCACTGGCTTGGTAAGATCGAGATCCTTCGTTTTGTCTGTGAGGAAATAGAGCGCTTGTTGTAATTGCCAATGATCCATAAACTAAAAAACTTCAACCCAACCGACAGACGGATTCACCCCCTCATCCTGGTCTGCATTCTCCACTGTTCCATACCTACACAAAGAAGCCTCTTCAACCTCATACAGCATATCACCCTGCTCAGAACTAAATTCTATACTTACAACAGAGCCATCCTGATTATAAGAAACCGTCTGTTCATTTGACTCCGCAGACTCGGAACCCTCCTCCTCAGACTGTTCTAAATATTTTTTTCTAATCAGGTATTTCCCTCCATCAATATCCATATTCTCACTCACCTCAAAATAGACCTCCTCTTCACCTGTAACCCAAGACTCGCCAATCAACTTGCCACTGTCAGAATCATAGTTATAATACACGGCAACTTCATCCCCATTATCCATAACCCACACTTTTTCACTGGGCTTACCTGAAATTATTTGAGGAGCATTGTAATAGTTCTCCTGATCAGGTGTAATTAACTCAAAAAAGCTTCGCGGTGCATGACCCACCGCTTCATAAACTTTTTCTATTTCTGCATACTTTCCCACCTCTTCCTTCCTTTCTTTTGCTTGCTCAAACATAAAAATCGTCCGTAAAAATATAAATAAATACATTCTTACGGACGATTTCTAAAGATAAACCTCATTGAAACCGCGGTACCACCGCACTTGAAACAGCTTGTTTCCACTTGATTGTGCGCGTATCGTGCGCGACCGAGAGGTTCTACTAGCTATGTAAGCGTTCTTCCTCCAGCTCAGGAGTGATATCTCCATCGTTGCTTCTGCTCACAGATTAACATAAATCTTATTTTTTGCAAAAAAATTGCTACCTACATTTAAGTAGGTAGCAATATGTGAACTGATGTGATTTAAACACCTTCCGACCCTCCACCTCTCCACAATTGAGAACTTAGAGTGCCACTTACATAATATGTCCTGAAGCGGCTGAGGGTGTAAATTTTATATCAGATAGCCTGCAATTTATCACGAAACTTCTCCATGTCTACGCGCGTAGCTTTTCCTAAAGGCTGAGGCAAATCATCAAGCGAACACCATCGAACCTCTGAAATCTTATCAGGCTCACCGATAGAAACCTCTGACGGATCAACTCTCAAGATATACAGCAAGCTAATCCAATGTGTGTCGCTCTCACCTTCATTACGAAAAACAGAACTAAAACCCAATTCCCCCTCTACTACAACATTGCGCACGCAAATTTCTTCTTGCACCTCGCGTATAATTGCTTGAACTGGAGCCTCAAGCATCTCCAGCTCCCCACCTGGAATCTCCCACAAACCACGCCCATCCCTTGCTTTTGCGCCACGCTTTAGAAAAAGAAATTTACCTCTACCATCATGACACCATGCTGCCACACAAATACCTGGAAAATCAATGCCAGCCTTCTTACTCATAAAATCCTCTCAATTTCTATCTATGAAGCATTACTGAAATAACAATCAGAAATAGCAAACTCGCCATCTCATGACCCCGAAGAATATCACAAATCTCATTTTTTGCAAAAAAAATGCCAAACGTTAGTTGTAACGCTTGGCGTATAAGTTTAATTAAAGATATCAAGAACCCACGACAGGTTAGATTCGCAAGATCGTTCTTTTTGCTTTACATATTTCAGAAAGTGATGCGCTGTGAGATGATTTAATCTTCGATCAAAAACAACTACTTGAATGAGACCTTTTTTTACAATGGTCTTCTTATATTCAACAAGAGGATATTTCATCAACTTTAAAACAGGCGCAACCTCAAAGCCAAAAAATTTGAGAATATGTGACATTGCATTAGCTGGCATCTCTATCGTTTTTTCCAGATAGATCTTTCTACCAGTTTTCCCAAGTTTCAAAGTTCCATCAAAACCAAAAATTTTTGCATCATCTATAATCTCCTCCAGAACCTGATATATTCTCAAATCCCTTCTTTGGCGAAGCTCAGTCTTACATCTGATATTGACATCTTTTGATCTGGACACGCCCCCATAATAAATGTCTATAGCCTCTGCAACTTTTTGAGAAAGAACTTCTTCAGAAAATACAATATTTGGAAAGTGCACTACCCATGTCGGACGAAGTGAGTCCGAAAGAAGTCTGTGCAAGTCTTTTTTTTGTTGAGATTCATCAACAGTTAAATTTTGATCAAGCAAAGATTTCATTATGTCACGAATTGGAACGAAATCAGTCGTTGAAAATCTAAAGGATTCCTTGGACACTTTTAACCCCTTTTGTTAATTAAACAATTTTCATTATTATGTCATATTTTTATTAATATGTCAATATCTACATTTCTTTTGGCGCTGTAATTCCAAGAAGGTCCAAACCATGCGCAAGCGTTTTGGCGACAGCCTGCGTCAACTGTGTGCGATATGCAGTTGCACCTAAATCTTTCTCATCAATAATTTTTTGATCATTGTAATATTTGTTGTAGACATGACAAAGTTCGAGTAGATACTGTGCTATCGCATGAGGTGCGATGTCTGTCGTCGCCCTGAGAACAGCCTCCTCATAGCTCATCAATTGCCACACCACACCATGACTTTTAGCATCGTAAATTTTTTCTGTATTGTCGATATCTAATTCACCCGCCTTTGTGACGATGCTCGAGCAGCGTGCATGCGTGTACTGTACATATGGCCCGCTATCCCCCTCAAAAGACAGTGCCTGCTCAGGGTCAAATACCATATTTTTACCTAGAGACACCTTAAGAATCGCAAACTTGAGTGCACCAATAGCGACTGCGTCGATATCTACTTCTCCACGTGAGTTTTCGTTGGCTGCAATTTTTTCTCGTGTCGACTCTACAACGCCTTCGATGATGTCTTCTGCGAGCGGGACATTACCAAGTCGTGAAGAAATCTTAATGCCTTTAAGTGTAAGGCGTCCGTGCATGACATGCTTCATTTTTTCCTCCCACGCAGGTGTGATCATGCCCGCAGCTTTACGTACCACCTGAAAATATGGTCCTTGTTCATGATCTGTCACGGTAATAGAGAGATCAGGCTTGTATGTCTCCCACTTTTTTGAGAGCAGCCCGATATCCTTGGCCTCATACGTAGGGAAACCTTCTTTATTTAGGAAAACTCGTGTATGCAGATCATGCGCCTCCCCATCAAAGATCACTGCACCCTGACTTTCCTCAAACACGCTGCCAATATTAGCACGTACGATTTCTTTACCGCTTGTACCAGCTTCACTCTCAAATATATACCCATCGAAACGTGATCCTAGTCGGGTTACCACTTTTTCAAAATACGCGATATTGAGAGCACGCCCTTTTTGATAGACATCATAGTATGGACTGGTTGCATCGTGATTGTAGAGAGCCGCTACGATCCTGCGGATCTCCTGTTCGACATCAGGATTGTCATCATAACTCTGCACACCATACGCATAAGCTGCTCCAGCATCACGCATCTTGTCCTCGAGACTCATATCGCTATCAAGTGTCTCTGGAAACTTTTGCACCATACCCCATACCGCCTTAGCGATACCAAGTGAAACATCAGACGGATAAGAAAGAGCTCTGACATCACCGTGGATCGCTTTCATCAGACGCGCCACACTCTCTCCCACAGTATTATTCACCAAGTGACCAATATGAAAAGGTTTAAATAAGTTTGGACTGGAATGCTCTACAAGGACCGTCTGCGTTGTCAAAGCTGCATCTAGATCAATTACACCATCCGCCTTTTGTGACACAGCTTCCATGTAATCATTTTCAGTAAGCGTGAAATTAAGATAGGGACCTGCAGCTTCTGCAACAAAAGAAGAATCCACAAAAGACTCTGCTAATTTATGCGCCACCTCCACCGGTGACACGCCATATTCTTTAGCAACCACAAAAGCAATCGCTGACGTAAAATCACCCTTATCCGCATCCTTTGGTGTGGTGATTTCAATTTTCTCAGCATCGATTTTTGGATAAATCCCACCTACAATCTGCGTCAGACTTTGTTCTATTTCTTTTACTATCATAATGACGATCTTAGTTCTGCTATTTTTTTCATAATTGTACGTGCTGCGTGCGACCATGTGTAGCGCTCAACGTGTTTTTGTCGCATCACACGATCCTCATCTGTCTGTGGCGACAAGATCGCATCACGCATAACATCAGCAATTTTACGAGCATCACGCATATCAACTATAATAATTCCTTCATCTACCATCTCATGCGCCACACTGTCATGATGGACGATGCATGACGTCCCGCTCGCCAAGGACTCAAGTGGTACCATGCCATATCGCTCATATGTCGTCGGCACAACACAAAGCTCTGCATACCGATAAAGTGCAGCAAGATCCTCTCCCGTCACGTAGCCCGCAAATTTTACGTCATCACGGACATCCAAGTCTTTCATAAAATTCTTAATCTCTCCTGCCTTATAACCATCAGCACCTACGATCAAGAGCTGATAATCACTATGATCTCGATCACGCGCAGTGCGGCGCTCCTGCTGAAAAATACCAAATGCTTGCACGAAACGCGTCAGGTTCTTAGCTGGCTCGATTGTACCCACCCATAAAATGAGTTTTTTCTTAATACCAAAGCGCGCTGCTGCATACTTATCCTGACTATGCACTTCCGTAAAAAACCTCTTATCCACACCTGGTCGCAACACTGTTATTTTTTTTGGATCAACGCGGAAAAGATCTATCATACTCATCCGTGCCTCCTCTCCGGGAACATAAAGATGTCGCGCTCTTCGCACATTGACTTGCATAATCGTTTTTTGTTTTCGATTGAGAACAGATGGATAGCAGGCCGCACTTTCGTAGAGATCAGCGTGCGCGCATATCGCCACAAAAGGGATTCTGCAGCGCAATGGGACACGCACTGTAATATCAGGCACAAATAAAATATCAATCTCAGATCTTTTCAAGGTATTTGTGACCACCAACTCATTAAATAGCCATGGGAAGATTCCTCCAACAAAAGCATATGGTAACTCCACCACCTCTACCCGTGTAAAAGCATGAAGAAAATAAAGGTCTTTACGTCGCACTTTGTGATCCACAAAAACAGAAAAGTGCGCATCAGGGTGCTCAGCGATCATTTTTTTAGTGACTTGTAATACAAAATGCCCCGTACCAATCGCTGAGCGATAACGAGGTGACAAAAGCGCTCGCAAATCAATCCCTACATGCATAGAAGCAAAAATTTAAAAAATTTCAATAGCACTTGATTATACAAAACAATCCTACACACTGTCAAAAAGTGCTGCGATCACATAGCTATTATATCACCCTCCACCAGAAACAAAAAAGCAAAGCTTAGTACAGCTTTGCTTTTTTTTGAGTGCTGCGTGTGGATCTATGGAGTTACCTCTCCAAATGATCCTCCACTACAATCAGCGTTTGTAGAACACTCACTCACACATGCTCCCGAAGACGCTGAGGAAGCAATTACAGGAGCCGCTACACACGCACCGCCTGCGCTACATTTTCGTGCAGTACATACACACGTCACCTTGTGATCCACTGTTGTGCCATCACATGTAATCTGAGCGATATCACCATTGTTATTGTGCTCAACTTCATAGTCGATACCACTATCAATCAATTCCTCAATTGTGTATGAATCTCCATTAACGTCACAGGTTACGACCCCTGCCGGTGGTCGACAGTTGTCCTCAAGTGCTACCCGCAAATTGACCGGGATAGGATTCCCCTCTTGATCAAAGGTTGTTTGCACAGCGCCTTGGATTGTCATGCGCTTACATTCACCTCCACAAGCAACTTCATCTGCAGCACATTGAGCCTGTGCAACACAATTTGCAACATTTGTGCCTGATGTGCAAGTCCAATTCCAATCAATACCGTTCTGCGTTACTAAGGAAGGGCTTCCAGTTGTACAGAGCTGCGTTGGTTGCGTGTTAATCAGTACACGACCATTATCAGATCCACAAACTGCATTTGGAATCGCCTGTGTTTGACATGTAGCGCTACAGCCATCTCCATCAACTGCATTGCCGTCATCGCACTGCTCGCCAAACTCTATAGTTCCGTTTCCGCATACAGGAATTGCCTGTGTCTGGCATGTAGCACTGCAACCATCGCCATCCTGCGTATTACCATCATCACACTGCTCCCCAGTTTCTACAGTTCCGTTTCCGCATACAGCACCTGCAGGCTCACTACCACAAGTAGCACTACAGCCGTCACCACTCTGGTTATTACCATCATCGCACTGCTCTCCTGATTCTACAGTTCCGTTTCCGCACACTGGACTTACAGGCACTATGCGACATGTACTACTACAACCATCACCATTTTGAGTATTACCATCATCGCACTGCTCTCCTGATTCTACAGTTCCGTTTCCGCACACTGGATTATTTCGTTCTACCTGACAAGTTGTACTACAACCATCACCACTTCGTGTATTTCCATCATCACATTGTTCACCTGACTCTACAGTGCCATTTCCACAAACTGGAGTTGGGACACTTCGATTGGCTCGACACGAACTGTTTGAACCACCATTTTCACCTTGACATGTCCATGTCCATGGACCGCTTCCATTCACTCCTGATGCACCACCTTGCGCACAGAGACCTGATGTTGGTCGCGTATCATATGTACCATTATGGCTTGAGCCGCACTGACCATCCACTCTTTGCGGTGGGATTGGTGCGCGACAAACACTGTTTGAGCCACCATTTTGTCCATAACAAGTCCAGACGTACTCACCATTACGCTGTGCGACGGATGAATTACCCCCTCGGCTTGTACATGGATTATTTATATTTGACCCGCATGATCCATTTTCTGGAACAAGTCGCGTGGCACTACAGCTAGCATTAGAGCCACCATTTTGTCCTTGGCATGTCCACGTGTAAGAATTACTAGACGTTCGCTGACTTGAAAGCGATCCCTCTGAGCAGTTATTACGATTTGGGAAAGAAGAATAGCTTCCTCTATTTGCTGAACCACAACGTCCATTTACAGGTGCTGGCTTGTTTGCAGAACATTGGACAGTACTTCCACCGTTTTCACCAGTACACTGCCATCGCCATTGTGTGCTTGTGTCACTACGATCACTAAAGTTTCCACCTGAGCATCGTGTAGACGATGAAGGAAATGAGCTCGTCGTAGTTCCATTTGCTGATCCACAACGTCCATTTACAGGAGGAAGAGCTCTATTTACGTAACAACCCCCATCCCAGACACCGTTCGTGCCTTCACACTCCCATGTCCATCGATTGCTACTAAAGCGAGCATTCCGTACTGTTCCTCCATTCGTACACTTTTGACTATTTGTAGGCTCACTTGTTACCGTACCTCCTCGATAGCCACAATTACTTGGCTGTCCGCAAGAAGTTACTGTGTAATTATCGCGGCGAATATTTGTTGGGTTCCATCCACTCCAGTTACACTTTGCACTATGCTGCACGCGCATCTCAAAGGAGTTATTCCCTTGAGATGAATTACTCAGGTTTGCAGAAAAATTACGACGCGTTGTTCCATTGGCTGTAAAGTTAGCAACTTGACCACCATCAACATACACCCTTGAACAAGCATTCGGCTCATCCCAAGGGTTTCCACAGTTACTATTTGTAACTGTTCCAGACACTGTAGGCTGACAGCGATTATCATTAATGTTGTAATTTACCTCAGTATATTCACCTGTTGCTGCATCGTGTACAGCACGAAGTGTTACCGCGTCAGCACTTGCAGCCATGCCCATCAAACCAACACCTGTTACTGCTGCTAAAGCCCAGACACTTACAGAACCCTTCCCCTTGCGCGCTACTAGAACAAGCAAAGCGATCACAAGAAACAACACTATAAATCCTAATACCATACTATTAATTCCACTGTTATTCTCCCCTGCTGATGTACTAACATTGCCCTGATATGCCTCCTTAGCGTCTACATTCGCTCCATAAGCTATTGTCTGTGACTGCGCAAGAACCACTCCTTCAGCACCCTCGATTACGACATCAACTATTGGATTTGGACATTTTACTGTCACCGGCATCTGAAGTGTGAAGAATTCACCATTATCAAGGCCTTGTCCGACCTGCGTCGTCACTGGATCTGCACAATTTCGACCATTACTTTCAAGTGAAACTGTAGCATTATAGAAAAATGTATTTCGATCTTCAGCAACTATATCTCCAATTTCTGCGCGGGCCTCTGTCCCAAAAAAGTCTGCCTGTGAACCAAGTAGAAGTGTAACATTTGCAAGGTCACCTTTAGCGTATTCATGGCGGTCAATTTGTACATTTTTAATTGTTGCAGACTCACCTTGGATGACTACACGTGCAATCACAGGATTTGATGAGATTTCCTTATTGTCAGGATTTACAAGCACAAAATAAACGTCGTACGCCTGAGCTTTATCAATTTCAGGCACAGGAATCTGTACACGCTCTGTGGCACCTGCTGCTATCTCACGCATAGAAAAGTCAGCTGTCGCAGCTTGTGGACCTGCAAGTGAACGCTCATAAGCTGTTGCTCGTGGGATATAAGCTTGCGGGCTACCAAGATCATTAAGGATTGCGCAATCAAGCACAACAGTCTCGTTTGGTGTCACGTCCACACCTTGAACCAATGTTGATGTCTCGCCAGCTTCACCCACTAAGAGCTGACAGGTTTCCACATCAATAAAAAGTGATCCCGGCTCAGCTTCAAGTGTAAATGTCTCTATACTATCTGTTTGAGAGAAAATATATCCATTTGTATTGGCGATGATTCCACCTACACCAATCTCACCTTTATAGGATGCTGGTACAGGGTATACCATACTCTTTACGACTAACTCGCCAGGCTTTAGTGAAAAAACCTCATCAAAGAATAGCGTGTCACTAACACCACCCTCTTTGAAAAGCTGTGCACCATATCTAATGTTTGACTCGACCTTGTCACCATTATTTTCAATTTCCAAAACAACTGTAAGATCACGATTATCTCGCGATGCTACGGATGCCTTAGGAATGTTAAGCTCTGATACAATCTCGAAATCCAATGAGACATCCGCCTCTGGACTAAGTGCATCAAGGGCTTGTTGTTCCGTTTGTGCATGCGCTGCAGGTGTTGTCAAAAACACAAATGCAAAGCATAAAACGAAGTACATTACTCGCGCCATAGTTTTAATTAATTTTTTACTTTACTTTATTATATAACAACTCTTTAATTTCACGGCATTTCTCTGTGGATAATTAAGATAAAGTGTAGGAAAAATTTAAAAACCTTAGAGTTTGCTTTCGTAATTTTCAGCCCAATACAAAACGTTTTCACAGTAAAAACGCGTATTACCAGAGCATGATCCCAAATAGCGAGCTGCCGCCTGCCACTCTCCCGATTCTGTTCGCGCACCATCATTTGCAAGCTTGAGTGCCATCGCCATGACGCCATCTGTGAGATCCCACGGATCAGGTGGGTTATGTCCAGTATTCGCTGCTATGCGTGATTGGTATTCAAGCCACGTGTCAGACATAAATTGTGCCACGCCCATAGCGCCGCCCGTACCCGTGTATTGCGATGGTGGACACGACACACGCATTTCCGTATGGTCATAGCCCAACTCCTCTGTGATTTGCTTAAATGCTTTTTTACGTCGATCATTCATACGACTTGTCCCATATGTGCATCCTCCCGTAAATCGTCCGAGGTCAGTTTCCACAATCAGCATCCCCAACAGAAACTCCTTCCGCACTCCTGTCTGACCACTCGCAAAATCTGCAGCTTCTACAATATCATCCGTTGTCACACCCACGCCTAACAAAGCTGAAATCTGCGACTGGATCACGCTTAACTTGCGATTCAATTCCGAAAGCTCTGCCTTTGCACTAAGAACCTCACTTGATGTAAGAGCAGCTGTTTGCGCAAGCGCTGACTCTTTTTCTGAAAAATCTTTTTCTAATTTTTGCTTCTCTACTCGCGCTTGATCAAGCTCAGCTTTTTTCGCACTCAAATCTCGCTCTTCCTGATCAAGCTCATTCAATACATCAGTAATTGAGCGACGCACTTTTTCCACATCTCCTGACATAAATGCAACACCAGAGCTTACCTCTTCAATCAAATCCACAGAAAGCATGGAAACATACTCCCTATATAAAATACGCACTGATGCTGCCAATGACTCACGACTAATATTGAGACGCTCACGTACGCGTGCAAGCTCTTTTTCGTTGGTTGCAATCTGCTCTTCTTTTTCTGCAATATCAGCACGCACGTCCTCAAGTGCATAACGCTGCGTCATCAAAGCATTTCTTTGCACGGCCAAACGCGCTTCTGAATCCACCTTTTTATCACGCGCTTCGTCAATCCTCTCCTTGAGATCTTCTTTATCATCCTCCAACTCCTTTTGTTTTTCCTTATCTTCTTCAGTCAACTCATCGCTTTGCTCCTCATTGTTCACACCCTCACCTCCACTCTGATCATCCTCTTTGTTTTCAGCGATCGTTTCTGCTGACTCCTCTGCATAAACAAAATGTGGCACACTCAAAAAAATTGCACCTAAAGCACCAAAAAAGAAAGCTATGTACACAAAATACTTCATGACGGCATTATATCATGAAGACCACTTCCCGCGGTGGAAAGTGGTCTATGACATTTTCTATGCTGTTTCTAATACTGCTATTCAGCAGACTCAGCTTCAGGAGCCTCTTCAGCTTCAGGTGCTGATTCTTCCTCTTGTTTTCGTGGCGCTGAAACACTCACAGCGACTGCAGTAGCATCAGTCAAAACCTCAATATTTTTATCAATTGTGAGATCCGCCACTGTAATACGATCTTCAAAAGTCTCAATCGTAGAAATATCTACAGTAATTTCATGCACGAGGTCGCCCGGCAAAGCTTTCACTGCAACAGACTCCAGCGTACTAAGTGTACCACCCAGGTTTTTAACTGCTAGTGACTCCCCCTCTGTCACGATCGGGATATGTGTCTCCACCTTCTCATCCATACGCACATGGAAGAAGTCAACATGCGTAAACTGATTAGACACAGGATCCACCTGATAATCATGAATCAGCGCTTGAAATTTTTCACCACCATCCACATCAATTGTCACAACCGTATTCGTACCTGATTTTTCAAAAGTATGCATCAAAAGCGTCGCGTCAACCCACACATTCTGTGCATCAAAGCCATGTCCGTAGATAACCGCAGGTACATTACTCACCTCTTCGCGGCGCACTTTTCGCCCGGTAACGTCTCGCTTTGAGACGGATAATTCTATTTTTTCCATATTACTAATATTCTGATTAATTTAATCACACAGCTTAGATGCCAGGCTCTTGCGCACACCTCTCATACTCTTCGTGAAAATAGCGATACGCAGCAATCACATCATCACTATCAATCGCCTTTTGCTGCATCATGTCTAGTGCCTCATGCGCATGCATATCAGTCATCATACCGAAAGTGACCATACCTGCCTCACTCTCTGCGCTGTACGCCATAACCTTATGCTGACATTTTTCGCATGCGATATGCATAATAGCACGGTCTCGCGTTGAGCCAATCGATGACACCGTCAATTCATCGCTTTGCGCATTACACACAGGACAGCTCTGTGACGTACCATTGTGCTGAACACTATTTTCCATATGGGAGCTATTTTAATATGTTTTATCACTTTTGACAACCCTCTTCTTCCTAACGATAATTACTCTGATCCGTAAAATCACCAACATCGATACCGCTCGCATTTATAAAATTCTCCGAATCATACACATCAACCTCAACATCAATGTCAATATCGCTAATCACGCCATCAAAGGGATATGTCCAATTTAAGCGGAAGTCACGTTGCTCAAATGCACGAAAGGCACCTATGCGTGTTTTATTTACTGCAATTGGTTGTCCGATCTCATTACGTAAAATCACGAGCGCATCAACTGCTGCAAAGTCATAAGGGCTGCGATTATGTACAACACCAAACGCCTCTGCAAAATCAATACCAGCCTGCACCTTACCATAGCTCTCTCCTGAGACGATAAAATCTGGATCTACAATATTCTCAAACCGCACCCACTCTACATCAGAAATTTCCATACTTACCTTTTTAGGCTCTACTGAGCTGCTGATGTTCAACTCTGCCACAAAGCGATCCTGCTGCGGTAAGATGAGGCTGGTACCAGCTCTTTGCGCAACTCTTTGATTGCTCCCATCATAAAGAGTGATTGTATAGTAAAATCGCGAAGCCCCAAGCAATGGATTAGGATTAGACACCTCAGCCACAACATCATACACACCCGGACCACCTCGCATGACAGCCGTACTTGTAATGTCCATCTTTTCTGGTTTTATGGGTTCTTCGCATGCCGCACATACACCACCGCAATCCACACCTTCTTCATTTTGATTTTGGCGACCATCAAAACATGATGCTGGTGGTCGGTTGGTCCAATACATGCAACCTGCAATACTTAAAAAAATTGCAAGATAAACACACAGGATCACTATTCTCTTTATTGTTCGTGTCATATTAGTATTATAATCTGCCTACGTTATTTCGCAAATCATCTTATCCATAAGGACGCATAATCACCCACTTCCACGCCCCATGCTCCAGCTGATCCTGCAGGCAACTCCAAAACACCCTCTATTTTTTGACCAGCCTCATAGAGCACTGTAGGTGTAAGGTGGGACACGTCATGGTCTATATGGACGATACGCCCACCCCTAACCCATATTATATCAATATCAAAACGCATATCCTTCATCCAAAATCGCGGCTCTTGCAACGTTTTAAAGTCAAAATACATCCCACAGCGTCCACACAAACGATCACGACCGCCAAGCCCGCGCGCAAACTCCCCTTCTGTCACAGGAAGCTCCACGAAGACGAGTTGACCATCAACGACAAAAGGTGACCACCGCAAAAAACCTCCCACAAACAAGAAGCATGCAGCAAACATCAACGCAGTGACAAAAATGACTATTTTTTTATGAAATGGATTCATTTTTATTTTTACTTAGATAAGTGCTAAACGAAAGTACGCTAAAAATAAACACTGCATAAAATGCGAGAAAGAAAAACTTATATGCGCCCTGAAAAAAAGCTGCTGCTGTAGCACCTAGAACCGTCACACCCAAATACACAGTAACAACCCTTTCCTTTGTCCACCCAGATCGCAGTAAATGATAGTGCAGGTGACGCTCATCTGCTCGAAAGATGTTAACCCCTTCTCTTAATCGTTGCCAAATCACGTAGACAAAATCACATAATGGAATCAGCAGAACAGCCAACATCGTCCCCACTTTCCCACCGGCAAAAATTGCCATAAACGCCAGCATAAAGCCAATGATATACGAGCCGCTTGTGCCGAGCATCATACTACGCCCAAATACATTAAAACATGTAAATACGAAAAGCGCCCCCATCATAATTACAGCAACAATCGCAAGTGGCGGCTGATAAACATGATCTGAAAGCGCAACAATAAAAAGCGCACCGAAAGCGATCACCCCTATCCCACCAGCAAGACCATCAACACCATCACACCAGTTATACGCATTTACAATCACGAGAACCCAGAGAGCCGTTAAACCAGCCAACAAAAGAGACTGTACAGCGCCTGAAACAAGTCCAGTAAGAAAACTATACTCAATCCTAAAGCCAGCAGCTACTATAATTCCAGCAAGGAGGACTTGTACCGCAATTTGTGAACGCCATGACTGTGGCCTTACATCATCATAAAGTCCATAAAGAAGTGCGCTACCTATTACTACAATAAAGACGAACCACGCCTGATCAATAATGAGCGTTGGATGCAATAACATACTCACAATCACAGTTACTCCCACCACAAGCCCACCAATTCGAAGCATTTCTCGCCGTGCATAGCGATGCCGCAAACCGGTACGGTTAAGGTGTGGATTTAACCTCGAACCAATACACAGCGGTAGAAATATCGCTCCTACTATGGCGATCACCAAACTCAAAATCAGCGCAATAATGTATTCCATAAAAATGCATCCCCTACGAGTACTCCGACTACCCCACTACTTCAATCCTGTTTTTTTGATGACTTTTTCAGTAACCCAAAACTCTGTAAAATATTTCTTTAGCAGGATGCGTGTTTGTGACTCAATCGCAGGCAACGCACCTAGAAGCGGCGCAATAATCGGCACCAAAAACCATTGCGTGGCCATATAAATATATTTTTTGCGGGAATGATGTTCTGGTCGTGGTGGCAAAAGCAGGAATGAAAGCCCAATCGAAATAATCAAACCGCCCATCGCCATCGTCATCAGTGTACGCGTCACTATCGGTAAATTACTTGCAATCGTCAGCTGACGAAACTCTGCTCCACCAAAAATCAACGGTAACCACCCTAAGAGCGCAAGCATAAGTGGCGCTGTCGCCCATGAGTGATGACCCTCAAGCATCTCGAAAGCGATCTTGAGCTTTTCGCGTAAGTAGATCTTTTGATTTGACCAGATTGCACGCATAATAATTGGGAAGTTTTCAATACCATACGCCCAACGGCGCTTTTGCTTGTACTGATTGACAACTGTCCCCCAATACGATGAAGCAAGCACGGCATCCATCGATACAGGTGTATACAGTGGCTTTACTGCATAATCACCATTGAAATATGAATACCCCTTCCAATAAATAATCGAGTCCTCGCTGATCATGTTCACTGGCCAAAAATTAACCTTTACCAGCGTATCAAACGGTTCTGCATGTGATGAAAAAGTCACCATCTCACGACGCGTACTTTGAAACATGTGCCAAAAAGAAGAGCTTGTTACAATCACACGCACAAAAGCATTAGTGTCCCAAAGGTTGTTATGATATAGCGGAATCGGTTGATATGCCCTCTGGAGGCGATCCTTTTCTGTGATGTAAGCATATGTAAGTGCCCCAAAATACTCCGGATGCGCAACGCTTTCACAGTCAAAATTAGAAAGTACCACACGCTTATAATCAACCTCTCGATCATCAAGATACTTTTGTAGCTTTTTAGCAGCATAGGTAGTATTAGAAGCCTTACATTTCATTTCACCATCCGCAACTTTATGGACAGATACAATAAAGTCTTGAAATACACCAGCATATTTTTGACGTAGTGTATTAACCTTATGTTCGCGCTTTTCCGGATCTTCTCGCTCCTCTGTTGCCAAGAGAATGATAATTTTCTCATTTGGATAGTGACTGCTCTTAATTGCCGCAAGAGCTGGATCGATATTTTCTGGGCCCTCTGTCGCCGTTGGCAGCATCACCACATGCACAACATCCTCCCACGGCATCATGTCTTCCTGTTTAAAAGTTGCCAATTCTTTAGTTAGCTCCTTGTCTTGCTTGATTTCTCGACGCAGTGTTTTGCGCTCATGTGCAAAAGGCGTCTTGCGGAGTAACTTTTTATTTGTTTTGATGCGTGTAAATACCTCTTTTTGATAGGCCACGAGATCAGCCACACCCTCGATCCGTGCAAACCAATCAATCTTTTGATCATTTTTCAATCGTCGGTACGCTTTGATTGAATAGTATGAGATAAAAATCGTGCGGTGAATCCAGTAAATATCAAACGCAATTATAAAGATAGCCACAGCAATCGGCGTAAAGATTGAAAAGACCACCATCCCAATCAACGTCGCCCACGTCAAGATCGCAGGAATTACTTCCAGCAGGCGCTGATCACGTCTCTCCTTTTTTGTCTTTGGCTGCGGCGAAGGAAATGAAAAAGGTATTTTATTTTTCATAAGAAATATAATCGATATACTTCTTATTATACGACCAATTCACAATTACCAAAAGAGTATTACGCATTATTGAGAACGAGCGAGATGCACATCACCACAAAAGCAAGTACAACCAAAAAGGTACCAATCAGAATAATGTGTGCAGCTACACGCTCTTGCCGGCGA
Organism: Minisyncoccota bacterium; assembly: GCA_020629675.1. Taxonomy (GTDB): domain Bacteria; phylum Patescibacteriota; class Minisyncoccia; order Moranbacterales; genus JAHDCW01. The sequence continues at coordinate 27,828 of JAHDCW010000001.1, forward strand.
TAAAATACACTAGCAATATAGTAATTAAGAGCACTTTGTAATATCAAAACACAAGCGATAATATATGGACTCCACCATGGAGCGCGCGCGCTTACACCAAAGTAAACGTTATATTGCAACTTCAGCTCTTTAGCATCACCACCAAAAAAATATAAGATCGCAACTGCTACCACAAATACAAGCACGGTCGCAATAAAAATCCACTGCGTCACAGGACTATACCATAGTGCCGCAGCCTTATGCTCTTCACTTTTAGCAAATAAAATAGGATTTTTCATATATTTAATCTTGGGCGTGCGGCCGCTCTATTTTCTCAGGTATAATTTCACGATCCTCACGGTCTGTAATGCGCATCACATCACGATCGACCTTACCAAGCTCCGCATATGCATTATTAAAATGATTCACTGTCGTGCTCATCGACTTGCCTAGTTTTGCCATATGGACATCATGCGCGTTCCAGTGCTTAGAAAGCTCTTCAACGCGCTTCTTGATCTGCCTTGCATTATCCTCGATCTCAAGTGCGCGCAAACCTTGAAGTACAGTCTGCAAATAAGCTAAAAAGGATGTCGGGGAAACAATCACCACACTCTTATCACGAAATGCGTACTCTATCATATTTTGTGTCTGGATGGAAGCAGTCCCCACACGTCCCACGAGAAGATCATAATAAATAGCCTCTGAGGGAATAAACATAAATGCAAAATCCATCGTGTCCTCCTCGGGGCGAATGTATTTTGCTGTTTCATCAATGCGCTTTTTTACATCTGCTTTAAACTGCTTTTCATAGCGTTCTTTGAGATCCTCATTTGGCGCATTAAGAAGTCGCTCATAGTTCTCTAGAGAAAATTTGGAGTCAACAGGAATGATCTTATCTTTGACAAACAGTGCTGCATCCACGATATTGCCATCTGCAAACGCATACTGCACCTTATAAGCATCGGGTGGTAACACATTCCCAAGGACATGCTCAAGGATAAATTCCCCCAGAACACCGCGTTGCTTAGGACTACGCAAAATATCCTGCAAACCTTGTAACTGCTCTGAAAAATCAACGATCTTTTGATTGGTTTTATCAAGTGAGCCAAGCTTCTCTGAAACATGCTCAATAAGTCGATCAGACTTTTTCGTGATATCGCCGATGATTTCACGTGCCTCACTAAATTGATGTTGCCCTGCCCTATGAAAGCTCTCGAGTTTTGTGTCTACGTCTGAGCGCATTTTTTCCTGTGTGGAGCCGATGTGAAGTAGCTTCTCATTTAACTGCTCCAAGCGATCCTCTGACTCTCGTCCTTTGAGAATTTTAAGCACAAACCAAATCAAAACAACCAACAGCAATACAATTGCTACCAATAACATCTCAATCAGTCCACCATTTAGCTCCATGGTTATTTTTTCTTTTTCTGTAGATTAATCAGAAATTCCGTTTTTTCTGGCACCTTGTTAATAATCATATCATGCGGCCCAGTCATAAAATCAATAATAAATCGATCCATCATTTCCAAGCGATACAAAAAATCTTCTGTCGACATCGTCGAGTAGCGTACCTCATGTCCAATTTCTGCCTCAATACGCGCTATTTTTTCATTCAATGCAGGTCGCTTTACATTATTCCCAACAACCAGCAAATCAATTTCTGCATGAGGATAATTCATAAAAACGCCGCTGATCGCCACAAGTTGCAGCGACCCCAACTTCTTCATATTCTGCACCTCACTACAATGAGGATAAACATTTGATTTTACAAAAAGATTACGCAGTTCATTATAATAAGGAAATTGCTCATCTACACCGTAGACTTTTTGTCGACGTGCCACGTCCTCTTTTAAAAGACCTAGCTTAGTGAGCATTGTCACCGCCTTGCGGACACGATCAGCCTCGAGACGCGTTTTTTCACGCACGTCTTTGAGTGTAAATTTACTGCCAGGGTTTAAGATGAAAAAGCGCATGATACGCGCTTTTTCCTTGGAACCAAAAAGTGTCGTCAATACATCTGCCATATGAGTAGTTTGTTCCTCCACGAGTTTTCTCCATCATACTATAGATTTAACCAAAGAGCCAAAATAATACAAAAACTTTGATTTTTGTTCATATTTTTTAGCCATCACATCAAAAAGGTGACTCATAATTTAACCCCGTCTTAGACGAGGGCGCCATAGACTTGGACGGAGATCCTCCAAAAATACCCCCATCTCTCTTCACATTACCCCTCTGATAAGCTCCGTAACGCACTTCACGATCTGAAAATGGCCACAACACTCCATAATTAAGACCTCGAGAATCATTAATCCATACATTTTCAAAGTTATATCTTTCTGGACTAGCCGAATAAGTCAATCCTAGCGTTTTAGGACTTGCATCATTTATATATCGAGGATCGTGGCCGTATTCGACATTGCGCAGCATGAAGTCTTTGACTTTTAGACCAAGCCAAGCATGAGCTACAATTCCATTGGATGTGCCAAGCGCAGTTACATTTTCAAAAAATAACTCACCTGGGACCTCGCCATAACCTTGGTTTTGGAAGAGGTCTCCATGAATACCCTCTGGTTTTCCTGTTTTGTATTCATCAGAATCATAGCCATCGTAACCAGCGCACCGCGTATTAACAACATGAAACTTACTTTTATCCTGCAATTCTTTCGCAAGATCTTTATTAGCTGATGAGCGACTACCAGGACTTTGATTATGGCGCATAACAAAACAGTCAGCTTCCATGCCATTCATTTCAATTTTCACCCCCTCAACAAACGTCGTATCAGATTGTTCCAGACGAATTGCAATATTACCCGGCAAGCGTGGATTGTAATTCTCACCTCTCAAGCCTTTGTTCGTAGCCTCGCCAACCCCGCACCCATTCTGAATAGCCAAATCCAAGTCTAGACCCAAAAGATGTGCATTGCGCCCGCCCCTTATCCAAACAGGATACTTAAGCGGCCCAGAACCTTCTCCCATAACAACCTTTACGTCACGCTTAGGATCAACGGTAAACTGATAAATAAACCCCTCGCAACCATAACGACCATGATCTGCCATAAAAACAGGCTCCGTATCCTGCGATATCCTAATAATTTGAGGATTAGACAGATTTGGCGGCTTAATTGTATTACTCCATACAGCGGAAGGAGAAAAATCATTACCCTCCATACCCACGCTACTGCGAAAGATATAATCAACTTTATTCCACTGACCGTTTGTCAGCTTATAGTTTAGACTTAGATAAACATCACGCTCAGGAGGTATCTCACCCACCAATACCTCTGTTATATTTGGACTCAGACGCTGACTCTCAAAGTATTCACGCCCACCAAATGAGCTCCCAGCTCTTATAATCCACTCACTAACTAGTGTTTTATTTGCACTGAAAACTATTGCTTCTGAGCTAAAATCCACAACATCCCCATCTTTGTGACTGGTAATCTCAGGCACACTCACAACTTCAAAACTACCAACCTCAGATAAAGCTACTTCACCGCTTTCACTAACTGATTTTACGCGATAAAAATAACGCGTATCTAACTTTAAATCTTTTAAAATATGCTGATGTTGCAGTAGCCCATTAGAGGATTCCTCGGAAGCCTGATTCAAAGAGTTTTGCGCAGTGCCATACAAGACAATCCCATTTGCATTAGCAGAAGTCGCCCATGACACTTCCGCAACTTCATCCACAATGTTAACTGCAGGTTGACCCTCTATCTCAAAAGCCTTTAAATCGCCACCGATCACCTCACCTACAGGAACATTATATGAAATCAAGCCCTCACAGTGAAGCCATTCTGACTTCTTATTACCATCAGTACACCCTTGCCCGCGGGACCATGTACCAGTAGAGAATGTGGAGCTATGCTCTGTTTCGTACTTTTTCCCGTTCACCTTAATATAATCAACTCTCACATCCTGCCTAGGCGCTTCATTGATATAAGAAACCGTTAGCTCACCTACCTCAAGAGATGACTTTGGGGTGAAGATATAATTTTGATAGTCCTGAGAAAGCTGCCACTGTCCCATTTCTTTCTTATTAATCTCAAGAGAGATCCATTCATTACCTGATGTGCCTCGCGCCCTAATAAGAACATCAGAAAACTGCGCATCTGCTACAGCGATTGCCTTGTGAGATATCAGCGCTGCGAGAAAAAGAGCTGCAAGAGTGATAAGTGTAGAGAGGAAACCTCTCTCTTCAGTTGTTCCTATAAAACGCAAAATTAGATCCTACACATCATATCAACCCCTGTCTCAGCAAGGACACACTCACTTTTGATGAGCCCAAAGTCTACCTTTGTTGTGTCGTCTCCACACTCTTCGATGTGAATCTGTGTGCGATTATCTGGATTTTTTGACGATCCTGAATCAAAGGAGATGATCATATCCTCGATGTCTTTGTCATCGATCACAACCGTGTAGTACCCCACACCTATTGTGCGCAGCTCATATTTACCACCATCACTTGTTGTGTCACGGTCAATCGTATTACCCTCTCGATCTTTAAGCTTTACTTCAATACCAGACAGCGGCAAGTCTATATCAGGATCATACTTACCATTACAGTTCATATCCTCAAAGATCCGATTACCAATTGTCGCCTCATCACCTTCGGCACACTGACCGAACTGGTTGTAGGCAAAATCATTATCATAAGATGCCGGATCTTCCTCTGTAATTGTCGTTTCTGTGAGCGCGTCAAGAATCTGATCAACATCAAATGACTGACTTAACTCTGCAGGAATATCCGTCTCATCGATGACGATGCGGTAGTCACCATATGGGAGGTTATCGTAATAGTAATTTCCATCTTCATCAGTCGTGGTCGTAAACAACACCTCGCCACCATTTTCTGTCTGGAAATAAATATTGATATCGACATTTGCAAGCGGCTCTTCACTGCTATCAAAATCATCATCACCATCCACATCAATCCAGAGAGTTCCTGCTACGACACCGTTACCAGTTATTACTTCTGCATCATCCTCATCTATTGGTGCGGTTGGGTTTTCATAGTCAGTACCGTCCTCATCCGTAGGTGTGCCCGTTGTCTCTGCTATATTTACATGAATCAATCCAATTGGCACATCGATCTCCACAGTACACACGACCACCTCTTCGGGCGCTACAGGACCTGCAAGTGCTGGGCATGTGGCGGCATCAACCGTGAAATCATCTGTCTCATCCGTTGGTGTGCCATTGTCATCATTTACGACGATGTCCTTGAGGTGCGACTCACCTGTATTGGTAACCGTGTAGGTAAAGATGACTGGCTCTCCAATGTGCACATATCCATCTCCGTCCGGTGCATCCCCAGCTGTTTTGACGATGTTGACACTTGATGATAGCGTGTCCACCTCAGCCTCATCTTCATCTGTTGGCATATGACCATCTGGCGTCTCGCCGGTAACACGCGCGTAGTTGATGAAATCTTCTGGCGCTGATTCAAGTGTGCACGTGTACGTTTCGCTAGCACCAGCAGCAAGGCTCGCAAACGTGTTGTCACAATTTGGCGCATTTGGGTCCGACACAACCACATCTGTAAGCTCTACAGATCCAGTATTTCTGACAATAATCTGAAATGTCACAGCAGATCCTTCTGGTAGCACAACCATCTCACCGTACTCACCAGTAGCTGGATCTAGCACTTGCTTATCAATCTCTACCCCATACGTTTGATGCTCAGCATCATCATCATCTTCAGGCTCATTATCCTCCGGTGTCATACCAGTTACAGCAATGATATTGGTTAACGTCTGATCAGTAGCTATAGTTGTACATGTATATGTTTCACTGCCGCCAACTGGAATTACCGCAAATGTGTTATCACAATCAGGAACAAGCGGATCAACAACATTGACGTTGGTAAGATCAACTGTACCAGTATTGGTAACAACGATTTGGTACGTCACTGTATCCCCTACGGGAATCTCCACATCTTCCAAAAAATCACCAGTATCAGGATCTTGGACACGCTTATCTATATCAAGACTATACACGTCAGCCTCTGCATCATCATCATCTTCTGGAGTATTACCATCCGGTGTTTCACCAGTTACGTCTGCGACATTGGTCAGAGCATCTTCTAATGGGTTGAGTGTACATGTGTAAGTCTCACTTGCACCTGCAGCTAGAGTCGCAATGACAGTATCGCAATTAGGAACTTGCGGATCAGAAACTGTTACATTTGTGAGCTCGACAGAACCAGTATTTGTCACGATAATCTGAAATGTCACTTCATCACCATCAGGAATTTCGGTATATTCCTCAAATTGTCCCGTAACAGGATTCAACACCTGCTTATCGATATTAATACCATATGTCTGATGTTCAGCATCATCATCGTCTTCCGGCTCATTAGACCCGGGCGTTTCACCAGTTGCTGTAACTGTATTAGTTACCGTTTGATCTGTTGCTGTTGTTGTACATGTATAGATCTCTTGAGCACCTGCTGCGAGAGTTGCAAATGTATTATCACACGCCGGAACAGTCGGATCGACTACCTCAACATTTGAGAGATCAATACTACCTGTATTGACGACTCTAATCTGATACGTTACCGTGTCCCCCACAGGAATCTCAGTATCTTCGACGAAATCCCCAGTTATTGGATCTTGCACTAACTTCTCAATAGCTAAACCGTACACACCTGCTTCCGCGTCGTCATCATCTGTCGGCATATTACCCTCTGGTGTTTCACCTGTTGCGCGCGCTATGTTTACAATTGCATCATCAAGCGGATTAAGCGTACACGTATATGTCTCTGTTGCACCCGCTGCGAGAGTTGCAAACGTGTTATCACAATTAGGAGCATTTGGATCAGTCACCTCCACATTTGCAAGGTCTACGGAGCCAGTATTTGTTACGGCGATTTGGAACATCACCTCTTCACCAGTCGGGATCTCCGTGTAATCAAGATAAGAATCAGTACCAGCATCGTATACTAATTTTTCTATTTCGATACCATATGTCTGGTGCTCAGCATCATCATCATCTTCCGGTTCGTTAGCATTTGGTGTTTCACCAGTTGCAGTTGCTGTATTTACAACTGTTTGATCTGTTGCCGTTGTCGTACACGTGTACGTTTCACTAGCTCCAGCTGTGATCGTCGCAAACGTATTATCACAATCAGGAACAAGCGGATCAGTCACATTTACATTTGTGAGATCTACAGTACCAGTATTGGTAACTATAATCTGATACGTCACTGTATCTCCCACCGGTATTTCTGTGAACTCTACAAAATCTCCCGTATTCGGGTCCTGGACACGCTTATCGACAGTCAAGCCATAAACATCTGCCTCCGCATCATCATCATCGTTTGGATTGTTACCTCCTGGCGTCTCACCTGTTACGCTAGCAGTATTTACAAGGTTATCACCGAGGGAGACCATTTCACACGTATAGGTTTCACTTGCACCTGCTGCGAGAGTTGCAAATGTATTGTCACAATCAGGCACTTGCGCATCTGTTACTGTGACATTTGTGAGATCCACGGAACCTATATTTGTCACAACAATCTGATACTGAGCTGTATCGCCCACTGGCACCTCCGCATAATCTACATATGTGTCTGTTGCTGGGTCATAGACGAGTTTTTGGATTTCAACACCGTATGTCTGCGCCTCTGCATCATCATCATCGTCTGGCGTGTTACCGTTTGGTGTCTCACCCTCTGCTTCGGCTGTGTTGGTAAATGGTACCAGCACCTCAGCATAGGTACATGTATATGTTACAGAGTCATCAAAAGGAAGTGATGCAATAGTCGTATTACACGCCGGAACAGTCGGATCAGTCACGCTAACATTTGTCAGATCTACAGTTCCTGTGTTGCGCACTGTGATCTGATATGTTGCTGGATCACCCACTGGGATCTCTGCCACCTCTACAAAGTTGCCGGTTGCAGGATCTTGAATCAACTTTTCAATTTCAATACCAAACGTCTCCACATTTGCATCATCACTATCATCAATCTCAGAACCAGACGCTGTCGTACCAGTCGAAGTTGCCACATTGGTGTAAGCCCCATCAATTGCAACATCACACGTGGTAACGATTACCTCCCCAGGTTCAAATGGGTCGGCTCCGGATACACCCAGTGCAGTCGTGTCCTGACTACATGAGGGAAATGTATCATCATCAAGCTCTAATTGCTCAAACGCTGTTGAACCAGTATTTGTAATAGTGAAACGAAAAGTTGCATCGTCATCAAGTGCAATCTCAGCCGCAGCTACATCAAGCCACTGATCAAGTAGCGGGTCATAAACTTCCTTGAGGATGCTAATGTCAAAGAGAGGTGCAGATGCATCATCATCGTCGTCAACTGGGTCCTGACCATCAGTAGGATCTCCTGTTACAGATGCGGTGTTAGGATTCACATCAGCTGTAATCGTCCCAGTACACGTGTATGTATAGATCTGCCCAGGATCGAGCACGCCATCGTTCGCACCATTTTGATCAGGTAGCGTGAGATCACAGTTTGGCAAATCAGGATCCGTTACTGCGACATTATCAAGAGCTACCTCACCTGTGTTTGTCACCACCATCTGATAGGTAAGCTCTGTGCCAGGTGCCTGCTCCGGGATGGTATCCACAAAATCTCCCGTGTCGGGATCTTGCACACGCTTATCGATATTTATGCTAACAGGAGGTTGATAGAAACCAAAGTCTACTGTGAGATTATCATTGGCATCAGCTGCATTTCTACTTATACCATTATCAACATCAATACTGTCAATTTCTTCTTGTAGAGGCTCCGTACCGATATCTAGAGTCAAAATACCAGACTCGTAGTCACCTGCACCCGTTGGAATAGCATCATGATTTTCTGTTTCATTATCATCATCATTTGGGTCTGTGCTTGGGTTAACTGATCCAACATATGTATAAAGCGCACCACCCGGCAGGAAATTTGATGCCAGCACACGCACTCTATAGTCACCAGTAAATGCAATGTTCTGAAAAACATACCGACCATTACCATCTGTTGTTGCTGTATCTATAACTGCACCATCTGATTCGCGAACGAGCTCCAGGTCAACCCCAGCCAGCTTTGTATCCCCTGTATCAAATAGATCATTTCTATTTGCATCAATAAACACGAGATCCCCAATCGATGCTGTGTACACCTCAGTGTACACCGGGTTTGATCGCGCTGGTAACGACAATATGCTTGGAGGCACTTTTACACTGTAGTCATTTGCATAGAAATCGCCAGGAGTATTAGCATCTGTGCTGATTGTCACTCGAAACGATTGCTTGCCAGCACCGGGCGTTGCCGGAACAGTTGACGCATCTCCTGCAAATAAGTTTTCTCCATAAATTCGAAATGAAGTTGCATCAGATAATCCCGTTGGACATCCTGGTGATCCAAGTGCTGGTGCTCCATATGGATCTAGAGCTGTGTCATCTGTGCACCACAAAGTACTTCCTCCTGGGATAGCATTAGTTGGATCTGATGAATCTGCTGTAATCGTAGCAGGATCAGCATTTGTGAGATAGAGCGCATATGGCTGATTACTAGGATCTGCCGTAATCGAAAGAATCTCAAATCCACCAGTAAAATCAGATGGCGTAGTACGCGTATCGCCATTAAATGGCAACGTATCAATTAAGTCATACCAATCTACATCATCATTAGCAATATTAGCAAATACAAGCTCATATGTAATGTCTTCATTAATGAATATGAGCGTGTCCTCTACGCGCTTAACTACTGCAAATGCTCCTAGCTGAATAATTACTATACCATCTGTGTCACTTCTCGCTGATTCTATTGCGGAATCCTCAGGGTCAGAAATGATCGCGGTATTTTCAATATTTGTACCATTCGCAGCATCAATTGGCGTTGTCGTAACAAAACTAAGCGTTGGCAAATTTGTACGATCGAGCTCAACAACTCCCAGAACCCACTTTAGACCCAAAACATCAGACCCAAGCACTGGCTCTGTCGTCGTCCAATGACTTGCATCATCTCGGTCACATGGCGCCACAACACAATACTCCACTAAATGAGTCGCTCCATTATCATCAATAAAGCTAGCAGGCATCGCAGAACCGGTTACGTAGGTCAGCGTTGAGTCAAGCACATCTACTATTTGCACATCCTGAGCAGGATCACCCGGCTCACCGCTAATGGATGTAACAGTTGGCCTCAGATTCCATGTAACATCAGTTCCTCCTAAATGATTAGCTCCAGAACCAGGCTGCGCCTCAAGAGCCTCCTTTTCTATACGTACCTGAAGATTTGTCGCAAATAGACGGTCACCATTACCCACCCCAGAATGCGTCTCTGGATTATAATTTCGCGCACCCTGTCGGAGAATATCATCCTTATCAATAAAGCTATAGTAGGCTTGATTTGCTATCTCTGTACCCAAGGCAAGCCCCGGTTGAGCCTCATGCATCACATAAGCTTGAAAATATTTTCCAGCTGGCAAAATAGACCGTTCTTTCCACGGCAAATTTGGGTCGATATCAGGATGTTCGATTCTGACACGAAATTTAGTAATATCATCCACAGCTACTCCAGCTGGCAATACCGCACTCAAATCGCCGAACTCAGGCACTTGAATCCAGTCGTCACCATCACTATTACCATCACCATTAATATCAAGCGCATCACTGTCGTCACATGTACCATTTCTTTGAGCAGTCCAGCCAGCTGTATTAGCACCTCCCCAATTCCCGGGAGCCCCCCCATCAACTCCAGCAGCAACTTCCAAGACAACATTTGCGGAAGTTATATTTGAGTAAGTTTGGTCAACATTTGAACCTCCCACTCGTATGTAATGCATGCGATTTGTCTGACTACTTGGCGAAAGGAAAAAGGTAGTCGGATCAATCTTATCACACATATACGCCTCGCGATTCGTGTATACGGATGTGTTATTCAAAGACACTAAGGTAGACCACTGACTTCCCGCCATAGCTTGACCATTACCAGCTCCGACACCAGTTGCATTTGTTGGGGCCGTCCAATACCTTGCATCTGGATCATCATAGACCTCCCCAGGAACTCCCTTTCTATAATACTTACTCCATCCCGTGCCCCCACCGATTGCTGTAAATTCTAGCGTGTTTTTGCGATCACCTGTATTTTGATCATCCTCAGTTGGCTCTGTACCACTACCATAATTTGAAAGTCCATCCGTGTCAGTCGGATCAAAATTGGTTAGCGTGTCCGATGTTGGATATTCACCATCATCATCAGTTCCCTCTATACCATCAGGTCCAAGTTCAATCTGTTCAATCGGAATCCAAATTTCAAGCCAGCCAGAACTAAACCATGTTTGATCCGCGGCAATAGCACCACCTGTCCAGTGAGTGTCCGGGAACTCATCTGGTCCCCAATCAGCGTTTGTGATTGTGACATCAATGTTAGTACCTGTTTGTGTGCAAGAATAATTACCGGAGTCACTTGTCGATCTGTACTGCCCCCATATATCCGCTTTACCCAATGGCACAGCACCATAATCAAGACTGTTTTGTCCTGCGTATCCACATCCGCCATGTGCACCCCAGTCATAAAGAAGTGATCCCGCTGGAAAACCGGAAATATCATCCGTAAAGGTGACAACATTTGGATCAATTACTCCATTACCATTAGCATCATCTCCAGGATCGATGACACCATCTCCATTTTCATCATAATCTCCAAGAATAGATAATCCACGAGGATCCCCGCCGCCCGCAACAATACCTGTCCTAATGCCGTAAACGACACCTATCTGATCCTCTCCTGTCGTATTTCGTGGATCAGATGCTGGTAGTACACGCGGTGTATTACGAGATGCACCATGTTTCCAAAGATCATAACGCGGCGCAGAAGCATTAGTGATAGGATCAGAAAAGAAAGGATCGGTTTCAACAACGATATCATCATTATCGTCAAGGTCACAGACCGTGTACTTAATGCCAAAGCGCGTCCCATTTGGAACCGACCCACTTGTTTTAACCTCAGCATTAATAAAGGCAGTGGTACCGTTAAGTACGGAACCAATACTACATGTCAATGTTTGATTGTCTGGCCCTGTATTACCTGAACAACCAGGAGGTAACTGCACAAACTGCACTCCCTCATGAGCGGGATTACCCGTAGGATTGCCTGCAGCATCAAACTCCACCAACTCAGCTTTAAGAGTTAGGTTATTAGCATCCTCCCCATTGACGTTGTATTCAAGTTTAAACGTAGAGACATCATTTGACCGTGCATAATGCCCAAATCCTAAAAATCCATCCTCCTGCGCAGGCGAGCCATCCTCACCAGGATCCACCAAACCATCCCCATCGTAGTCCACAAAGGGTGCAGAACCAGAACTTACAATTGTCATATTTGAATCAACGGTTGGCGCAGCGTAAGCGATGTATGGGACATGTTGAAGCACAAAAGCAAAACACAAAAGCGACAACAAAAAAGATTTTGCTTTTTTTCGCACTTTTTGGGGGAAACAAAAAGAATGCATAATAATATATTGGGGAAATAATATATTAATTATACCTCAGTTTTATAGCCTCTCGAGACGAAGAGTTGTCCACAGATATATGCGCATCAAAAAAACACCCACATCATGTGGGTGTTTTTTACTCCTACCTCTATTCGGATTGTGCTTTTTTTATCATGTCGCCTATACTCATTGCATTTTGAGAAGACTGTTTTGGTTTTTGTGCACGATTTTGTGACGGCACAACCTGTGCTTCACGCGGCGGCAGAGCATTACCCCGCACTTCCTCCTCCTTTGCAGCATTGCGCTGCACCTCTTTAAGACAATTCTTACAATACACAGGACGCTTAGGATCTGGCTTAAATGGCACTTGGATTGCGAGTCCACACATCGCACAGACTGCATCATACATCGTCTTTTGCACTTTCTCCACGAGCGTCGGCCCTGCATTGGCAGCTCTTTGCGGCGTCTGAGGACGTGCAGATGGTGCACCTGCTGTTGGCGGTGGACCAGTTGGCACACTTACACCGCTCCACGCGGCAATCGCCTCCTCAACTTTTTTCTGATCTTCAGCATAATGCTGACGAGAATATGTGATCACCCCCTCTGTGCTATCACCATACGGGACGTTGATCGGTGGAAGCGTCGTCGCGCTAAACGCATCACCTGAAATACCATCGATCATCAACTTAAGGTAAATATTATATTTTGGAAGATTAACGATATCGTTCATGGTAAATACCGGCTCAAATTCTTTTTCCAGCGCCTCCGCATCACTAGCACCTACACGAAATGACACAATCGTTCCAACGTTACCAAAAATCGCATCACGCACCTCATCTTGCAGCTGTGCAATATACTGATTGGCAAGTGTCAGGCATAGCCGATACTTACGTGCCTCAGAGAGAATGCTTGCAAATGACTCTGTTGCAAAGTTTTGGAACTCATCTACATACAAATAAAAATCCTTACGATCGTGCTCCTCTGTATCAACCCGACCCATCGCTGCCAGCTGAATCTTCGTGATCATCATCGCCCCCAAAAGAGCGGCATTATCCTCACCGATATATCCCTTGGAGAGATTCATAACAAGGATCTTTTGATCATCCATCACCTCACGCACACTAAATGACGATCGTGATTGCCCTACAATATTTCGAATCAAGGGGTTCGTCAAAAATTGCCCTACTTTGTTTTGGATTGGAGAGATTACCTCCTGCAAAACACGTTCGTTCCACCCAGAAAACTCATCCACCCAAAAAGAACGCACCACAGGATCTTTCACGTGGTTAATTACTTCGATGCGGTACTTTTTATCAACAAGGATGCGCATAACGCCGAGCAACGTACTCTCGGGGTGCTCGAGAAGCGCCAAGATCGCATTACGCAAGATATACTCAAGCCGTGGACCCCACGAGTCAGCCCACAATTTTTGAAACACACCAATCAAACCAGATGCCACAAGCGGTCGAAAGCGGGGTTCCACGCGCTCCATCACGTTAAAAGACATTGGAAAATCTTGATCTCCTGGATTGAAATAAATAACATCCTTGATTCGCTCGGGTGGAATCATAGAGATCAACTTCTCTGCAGTGTCACCATGCGGATCCACAAAACACATCCCGTGACCATTCCGGATGTCTTGAATCGCTAGATTCTCAAGCATATTCGTCTTCCCCATACCCGTCTTACCAATCACATACATGTGACGACGACGATCATCTGTCTTGATACCAAAAGGGACATTTTGATTACGGAAATTGGTCTGCGCAAATGGTGTGATAATTTCTGGTTGCATAAATCAGTATTTAGATCGTTATGTATTTTTGTTTTTATTTGTGGCGCTTATGTTTATTGGTTCATAAATGGGAGATTGGCCGGTGCACCACCGTGCTGTGCATCAACAAATTTAACACCTGGCGATACCACAGACATATCTGGCAGATGAAATACCGTTGCTAACTCTTCTGACGAAAAATGAAACATCGTCCCAGAGGGGTCGCGGTCACGATAGCGATCCATAATCTGGCGCATACGACGTGTCCCAATCTCATCCTTCATGACATAGTCAGCATCCGTCTTTGTATCACCATCGGGCGCAATAGAATTGTGCAGTCCGTCGTTAAACTGCTTGATCGTTCCACCGTTCATCGCACTTACATTCGCCTTGGTAAAACCATCACGATTACCAATGATCACAACGCGCATCTTAACAGTAAACATCGCTTTGGATAGATTTTCTTCGAGAGCTGTCAAAGTTTGCTTTTCTCCCGGCGTCAGTCGAAACTCGAGAGGTTGCTCATCATCACCGCCGCCGCCACCATCCCAGGCGGAATACTCAACCGGCTTACTCCACGCAACGAAAACACCAAAAAAAACATCCTTCAGATCTTTCCAAAAACGACTGCCTTCTGGTGTAGTTTTACGTCCTAAAAATTTGTCAATCTCCGCTCGTCCTACTGTCTCTGCCCAAGCTGATTTTTCTGGTTGAATAATGTACTGCAGCCACATATTTTGTCCTGGCGGCAGTGTACTCATGTGCTCAATCAGAGTATTAAGCGGGTCAAGCATTTTACCAGTAATATCCTCTTCAAATTTTTTATACGTTCTAATAGGATGTGCATCATGTTTAAGGAGTTTATAATCCACAGCCCACATCGTATAGTCCTTGTTTGGCATCACTTTTGGCACCATCTTTTGGGCGTAGTCATCCGCCTCAACGATCTGCGCATTAGGATAAGCTGCATACAGTGCTGACTCCACAAAATCGCGAAATCCGCCCGGCATTCGCACATAAAAATGCACCTCACCCCCACGAGATTCAATCTCAAACGAAAACAGTGCATTCATTTTTCCATCTGCATACTTGTCGATCACATTAGGGTTTGAATCAACGGCTGTAAGAGTATTAAAAAAGATCTCCATATTCTTAGGGCTCGCCTCGATGTTACGCGGCGGTACAATTTCCAACAAAATATCATTTTGCTTCATGAAATGCTGCCCGACTGCGTGACCATCCCACAAGACACGAAAAGCGTAATACAACAAAATCGGCAACACGATAAACCATGATGCCAGAAATGCGGTCGAAAAACCTGTTACCACCAATAAAAGATCCTCAAGCATAAAACATTCCTCAGAATGACGCTCGGATAAAAATTACAATAAAGTAGCGTACTCTACTCTAAAGTATACGTACCTCCATTTTTTTGTGCAACTGTATTGAGATTTATCTTGACTGTTGCTGGCTTTACCTCGCGCAGTGCGCATACCTTATCCACAACCTCAGATGCTGTAAGCGGCTGGTTAGATTCTTTGAGTACATGGATCACGAGATCACGTACCTTGCCATGAGTATACCCACGTGATGCTAGTCCATATGTCCCTCGTCCGACGAGCACGAAAGCCTCGTCTTTGATAAGCTCGTTGTGAACTGTCTGCGGATGTGTCTTGCGACCACCTTTTCCAAGCTTTCGATCATCAATTGCAGATGCGATTTCACGAAAGTGAAGTGGTGACTCTGTATGAAGTAAGATCAAGTACACTTTATCACGAATGCTGCGCGGCTTTACGGTGCTCCATTCAGTCTTACCCCACTTGTCATAAATATTTTGTGAAATTTCCTGAGATGCATGAAGGTGCTCTTTCATATGCAAACCATCAACTGCGGGATGTTTTTTTGCAAGAACCGCATACAGATCATCCTCTTCGACGATTTCATTTTTATCTGAAAGATAAGCATGCGCATCAGCATGCACATTAGACCACTGCTTAAAATCAAAATCATGCACATGCACAGACTGCTCTAGTGGATGCTCCTTATGACGATCGATGAGCATTACAGAATCAGAAGCAGACACAAGAAAACGCATTGTACCTATACTTGCACCATGCATATCATAGAATTTTTTGAAGAGTCGATCAGCTCGAATAATACCTCCCTTAGAGCGAATGTGTTGCTCAACAGCATCTTGTGCTGCATGATAATCAGCATCTTTTTTCTCATGAACCTGCTGAAGGCTTGTACGCACAATCTGACGAACACGCTCTCTTGTAATGTCATGCTGCTTACCAATCGCATCGAGAGTATATGGTGCATCATACCCAATGCCAAAGCGGCGCTCTACACAATCTCGTGCTCGCTCTGATAGTTGCGAAAGTGCTTCTGCACAAATGTGATCAAAGGTTTTTTTCATAATGAAGTTCAAAAAATTGTTGTGTGAGTAGGATAACAAAAATATTTCTAAATGTCAACATTGTGTCATCAAATCAACTACTAAAATAATAATTAGAGCATTAGCGCCTCAGGTGCTTCAAAGGCTATAGCCTCATCTTGATCGATAAGCATTGCCTTTACCATGATACGGCGCAGAGCTGTACCTAGCGGCCAACACGTCGTAAGTGTGAGAACTTCGTCATTGGAACTCGCGAAAATATCAGGCTCATCAGGCTCCACCTCACGCTGCACATCTACCGCATAGGTATAGCGCACCTCCTGACCTTTTGCAGTACGTGCTGCTACGATAATTTTGTCGCCAGGCACGACATCGATAAGGTCTTTAAAGATCGTATTAAAGTTACCTCCCGCCCACGCATAATTACTGCTATGACCAGCAATATATGAGTTTCCGATTTCACCTGGCATCACTGTCCCCTGCCCAGGATAGAGAATTACTCCTCGCTCGAGATCTTTTTGAATCTGACTTTCGTCAACTGTATCAGATAAAATGACAGGTGCATCGACACCAATCTTATCAATCATGATTTTATAGGTGAGTCGCGCATCACCAGATGCAGTCGGATCATATCCATCACGTACCTCTTTTTCATCATCGTAACCATCGCCATCTGTATCTGCAACCAGAGGGTGTGTCCCAAATAAAAATTCCTCTTTATTTGTGAGGCCGTCACCATCTAAATCACCATCAGTCGTCGTCTCTGCACCAAGCTGATACTCTTGCTCCCAGTTGTCTGAGAGACCATTGTTATTTGCGTCGAGCCGACCTTTACCAGTTGGTGAGTACCCATTATTTACCTCAGTACCATCTAGATATCCGTCGCCATCTGTATCTGCCACTATCGGATGTGTGTTGTGAATATACTCCTCTATCAGACTAAGTCCATCCTCATCTGCGTCCACCTGCGCATCCTCCTCTGATGAAACACTAATCTGATAACGATCAAGCCAAAAAGGCGAAATTCCATGATGTTTTTCATCAAGCATCTCCATTAATTCTTGCGATGTTTTTTCACGCGGTAAAATTGTATCTACAAGTAAACCAAAACGACCTGTAAAAATCACAAAAGCCACAAAAAACACGACCACAAAAACGATAACGATAGAAAAAAATGATTTCATAGGTTTTTTCTGTTTATTACTCCAACAATACAATTTATCACAATAAAATGTTTTTGTCAACAAAAACCCGCGCCTAAAGCACGGGTTTCTACTACATCGAACATTCGTAGATGATTAGTGATCAAATCGAATCACAGATCTTTCTTGACCACCTTTCATCTGACGACGTTGGTACATCCACGCTGCACCAGAGGCAATCATAACTGCTGCACCTCCTGCGAGTGGTCCTGCACCAGTTTTTGGCGATACAGGACGATGCGTAGACTGATGTGCTGGACAGTAATATCCGAAGTCAGCACGATCTTCTTCTTCGCCTTCATCAAGGCGAACTTTGTTCATATGATCTAATTTTCCATCACGATCATACGTCTGGTAACACCCCTTATCGAGAGTTTCCACAGCTACGATCACACGATATGTATCTTCACAAAGATCATCAAAATCATATTTACCGCTACTGCTTGTACGTGTCTTATCCACGTTGTCACCGTATTGAAGCTTGAGCTTTACGTTGTCCAAGCCTGGCTCACCAGCGTCACGGACACCATTACGGTTAAGATCGTTCCATACGCGGTTACCGATCTCACCATCACATTTGTCATCATCGTCATCATTATCGTCGTCCTCCTCTGGAGTCACGATGCGACACTGATTTGAACATGAATCACCGTCATTACGATTACCATCATCACATTGCTCGTTTCCTTCCTTGATACCGTTACCGCAGACAGGATCTACGATACGACGTTCCACACTACACTGATTGCTACAACCATCACCATTGATCGTGTTACCATCATCACACTGCTCCCCTGTTTCAATTTTTCCATTTCCACAGATAGGCGCTTGTGGCTCTGACTTTACATCTACTGATGTCGGATCATCATCAATCACATCATCCTGACCGTCAACTGGTGTCGCTGTAACGCTCGCAACAACATCAAATGCATCTGTTATATTTTCTGCAGTACACGTATACACAACTTCTTCACCAACAACGAGACTTGCAATCGTTTTTTTACAATTCTTAGCGTTGTCTACTGTAATACGAACATCTGTGAGATCTACTTCACCGTTATTTTTAACAACAACCTCAAATGTAGCCGTCCCACCGTCTTCTACAGTTTGCTGATCATCTTTGTCGATTGCGTCACGAATCTCAATCATCACGCTTGGCGCGCCTGGGATCGTCACAATAATCTCCGTTGGATCCTCATCTGTAACATGACTACCACCATTTGCAGGTTCACTGACAACACGTGCTACGTTTGTAAAACTGTCATCTACGTTTGTTGCAGTACAGGTATATGTTTCAGTCTCTCCACCTCTTAGCGTACCAATGTTTTTGTTACATGCAGGCGTCTTTTCATCTGTTACAACAACATCATTAAGAGTAACCTGTCCTGTGTTGCGTACGACGATTTCAAATACTGCATCCTCACCTTTTTTGATATTTTGGACATCATCCCTGTCAGATGCGTCACGTTTGATGATGTTAATACCAGCTTCTTCAACAACACACTGATTGCTACAACCATCACCGCTTGCAGAGTTGCCATCATCACATTGCTCACCTTGGTCGAGTTCACCATCACCGCAAACAGGATCTTTTGGAGCTACAATAATCTCCGTTGGATCCTCATCTGTAACATGACTACCACCATTTGCAGGTTCACTGACAACACGTGCTACGTTTGTAAAACTGTCATCTACGTTTGTTGCAGTACAGGTATATGTTTCAGTCTCTCCACCTCTTAGCGTACCAATGTTTTTGTTACATGCAGGCGTCTTTTCATCTGTTACAACAACATCATTAAGAGTAACCTGTCCTGTGTTGCGTACGACGATTTCAAATACTGCATCCTCACCTTTTTTGATATTTTGGACATCATCCCTGTCAGATGCGTCACGTTTGATGATGTTAATACCAGCTTCTTCAACAACACACTGATTGCTACAACCATCACCGCTTGCAGAGTTGCCATCATCACATTGCTCACCTTGGTCGACGTGTCCATTTCCACAGACAGCAACAGGACGAAGCATCATACACACGGGATTCAAACTATTAGCACTGATACCACCTTGTTTTGGGATCGTATGCGTGATAGCGATCTTATTGATGTTTTGATTTAGTGCCAAATTATTATTGACCACACCGCTCCACGTCGCATTTGCTACGTAATCCTCAAGGTCATCTGAACTATTTGATGTACCTACGAGTGAGCCACCATTAAAAAATTTAACAAAATACTGCTCATTTGGCTGATTAGTATTTACGCGTGAACCATATTGATCATTGCTTTGCAGCATGATCTCATAGTTTCCACGTGGAATTGACACTGCGCGCTCCACAGCATTTGGGTCACGATCAGAGTAGATCCGAAGTGATCCACCAAAATTAATTACGATATCACCTTGACCTGGGCTCAAATGACATACTGAACCCGAAGCGTGCACTGAGGGAGCCCCAGCGGCAACAGCGATAAAAACAAAAGCAGCAACTGCAAATATCTTTCTCATATATATTATTTAGTAGTTAAAACAAAATTAACTGCCAACTACCAATTCAGTTGATAATTAGTTGACTAGATAATGTAACACAATTCAATATATGTGTCAACCATCTATTTGACATATTGACAAAATATTACTTAAATGATAATTTTTTGAAAGTTTACCCCTAATTTAAAAATCAAAAAGGATAGTGATCGCATGAAGTCAAAGAAACTTAAAAGAAAGCTCTTAAGTCAATTTTCCAACTTTTTAAAAGATACAGAAGCTTCAAAACTCAAAGAATCGACAGTAATCCTCACTATTGATCGCCAAGGTAAATCTGAGTTTACCGTAGCTAAAAAAATAACAACAATCGCAACTCTATTCAGTGAAGAGTCATTGTCTGAGCTGGGTGAACAATACGCCAGCCGTGCAGTCTTATACAAAAGAGCACTAAAAAGCATAGCAAATGAATTTCCTGAGAAATATAATTTGCCAGTTGTGGACCTTGTCACATTACTAAATGAAAAAAATGATCCTTTTAAGACTCTTAAATCAGGTAAATTTCATGGTATTGGAAACATAACAGCAAAAGCAATTATTGATCTTTTGGAAGCAAAGAGGCTTTTATAATAAGATCATGCAGCAAAAAATCGCCACCATAAAACTATGGTAGCGATTTTCTTTTAGCAACTTGTCTTTTAAGCAGAGATTGTCGTGCGTACTGATGCGACCATATCGACGAGTCGATTAGCATAGCCCCATTCGTTGTCATACCATGCGAGCACTTTGACGAGATTACCACCTACTACTTTGGTAAATGGGAGATCTACTACACTCGAAAAAGCTGATCCGATAAAGTCTGATGATACCAGCGGCTCATCACTCACACCGAGGATGCCTTTGTATGTCGTAGCTGCTGCCTCACGAAGTGCATCATTAACCTGTTCAACCGTGACATCTTGCTTGAGGACAAAAACTGTATCTGTGAGAGATACATTAATTGTCGGGACGCGTACCGCCATTCCATCAAATTTTCCCTTGAGGTCAGGAATTACCTTGGTCGTCGCAATTGCTGCACCGGTCGTCGTCGGGATCATATTTTGTGCAGCTGCGCGCCCTTTGCGAAGATCTTTAGCAGGACCATCTTGGAGATTTTGAGTTGAGGTGTAGGAGTGAATCGTAGTCAGCATCGCTTTTTCTACACCAAATACTTCATGCATGGTTTGCACTACAGGCGCTGCGCAATTGGTGGTACATGAGCCATTTGATACCACGTGATGCGACTCAGGCGTCGGCTCACTCACACCGACCACATGGGTCGAGATGTTTTCATCATCACCCTTGGCTGGTGCACTGATGATTACACGTTTTGCCCCAGCATCTACGTGCGCGTATGCTGCGCCATCTTTTACAAACCTCCCCGTGCATTCGAGAACCACATCAATATCATGTTCTTGCCACGGCAGCTCGAGCGGCTTTGGCTCCGCGAATACTGGTATTTTCTCTCCGCCTACCACCAACGCATGATCCATCACTTGAATGTCCTTGTCGTACGTCCTAAAAACACTATCATACTTAAGCATATGGCCGAGCGTCTTGGTGTCTGCAAGGTCATTAATGGCAACCACCTGCATATCATCTCGAGCGGAGATGATCCTAAAGGCAGCTCGTCCAATTCGTCCAAATCCATTGATTGCGACACGTGTTTTGACCATAGTTTTTTGTTTTAGAAATTTAGTCGAGATTATTGATTTTTTTATAGATCGCATAAAGCTCCA
>JAHDCW010000001.1:49985-67325 GCA_020629675.1 Minisyncoccota bacterium
ACGACAAATTTCTGCATAGTATTTACATCTAATCTTTGAGTGCCCCGCGAAGGAAAAGAGCAGCATCCTCAGGTGGCATCGCCACGATGTCGATGTCGGTAGCTGACTCAAACCCTGCGTACACATGCGTTCGTGGGAATACCTCTACGTAATAACTAAAGTCTGGATAATCTTGTCCCGTACAAGGCGCTGTTCTAATGTAGTAATTTACATCCGGGTTTCCCAATCCGTGATAGAGAGCGCTCAATGCTGTTTTGAGAGCATCTGCAAGATGCATTTTTTCCTGATCAGTAATTCGCTCAAAATATGGTTGTGGCTTCTTGGGTAGGATACGCATCTCAAACGCACGACTCGACGCATATGGACAATACACAATAAAAGCCTCATTTTCATACACCATACGCCTCCCCACCTCTACCTCATATTGACCGATCACCTCAAAAAGATTGAGCGCTGCCTGCTCGCGGTAACGCTCACACATCATAACTTCATGTAGTACTACATGAAAAATAACTGGCAACGAAATAATTTGAGAATGTGGATGGATTATTGACCCACCGGTTCCCGGGCCATGATTGTGAAAAATAGTGATACTGCGAACATCACGTCGCTTCATGAGCGCCAGATAACGCTCCTGATAAGCATCGATCACCTCCGCGAGCTCTACAGTCTCGAGAAGTGCAAAATTACGTCGACCGCCTTTTTTGACGACGATCTCATGGTCACCAGTAGCGACCATACCAGGATAGGGACCATCAGAAAGATCTGCTTGATCTGAATCTTCTACCTTTGGAAACTTGTGCGGGAAGACACGTGTCGTCCACTCTCCCTGCTCATTGCGGTAGATCAATGTGTCATGATAATCACCGTACTCTACCGGATCATTAAAAGGGTCATGATCAGGATCATAACTTTGATCTTCTGATCGTTTTACAAAGTCATGCGGAAGTCGATCACGCAAACGTGAAACCAACACCCACTTCCCACGAAAGAGATCATAACGAAGCTCAGCATCATGCATGTCAGGGTGCGGTGATGGCACGCTTTGGTGTTGTTCGAGTTCCATAATGTGTTTTAATTTTAGTTCTTTGTTTTTTGTCTCTTTCTATTTTCTCAAACCATACGCATTTGTCCAGAGGCGCCACCGCGTTTTATACAGATCGATCAATACTTGCACAAATCCATTAGGTCCAAACAACCCACCCACCTTGGACCCTTCCTCATTAAGCCAGCGCACCGGCATCTGCTCAATCTGAAATCCACACTTTTTTGCGAGCACAATCATCTCAAAATCATATCCAAACCGATCCACAACCATCAGTGGTACCACTTTCTTAGACACTTCTCGTGTCATCACCTTAAATCCGCATTGCGTGTCCGGAAATCGCCACAAACCAAGAACGCAACGAATCATCCAGTTCCCCATTGTTCCCATTAACTCCCGCAAAAAAGGTTGCGACACTGCGATCTCTGCTCCTGGTATATCTCGAGATCCAACTACAAAATCAGCACCTCCTCCGATGAGTGTAAGTGCCTGATCGATATGCGTGATCGATGTCGAACCATCCGCATCGAGAAAACACTGTATCTGACCCTTAGCATTTAGCAAACCCTGGCGCACGACAGCACCCTTCCCTCGATTTATCTCATTTTCTATAATACGTAGATTTTCTATACGATCTGCGAAAGTACGAGCAAGCACTGCCGTTTCATCCTTGGAACCATCGATGACAATGATTACTTCATACGAGCGCGACAAAGACTGCATATGCTCATAGATATGCATCAGATTTTCCTCAATGCGCTCTCGCTCATTGTATGCAGGTATAACAATAGAAATATCCACCTCTGACATGAGAAGTTCTTAATTATTTTCAGTATAACAAAAAGTATGATGTAGAGGTAATTAAATGTCTCTGTGGTCCATCCATGTTTGCAGGATGACCCGCGCTGCCTCTGCATCATCCTTGGTAGCGACGTGCTTATACTCTGCTTGCTTAAGGTTTTGCTGAGCCTCACGCGTACTCATGAGCTCATGTGCAAAATGCACTGCAAAACCAGTCTTCTCTTTAAGCATTTCACTAAAGCTTGTGATTGCATCCACATTATCAGAGTGACCCTCCGCCGCACTCAATCCAACGACAAAAGCATCTGCATCGTACTCACGCGCAAGCATTGCCAGCGCATCATAAATCTGATCAGCCTGTTCTAGTGTTGTAAGCGCAAAAGCAATCCCTGTCTCTACCTCACCATAAGCAACACCCACCTTCCTCTGACCCCAATCAATACCGATATAATTCTCAGCCATTATGCACGCGTCAAAATCTCACAACCATCATCCGTAACTAAAAGTGTGTTTTCATAGTGTGCTGCGAGACTGCCATCATCAGTGACAAGCGTCCAGCCATCAGGACCCGTCTCCGCTACTTCAGAACCAATCGTTACCATCGGCTCTATCGCGACCGTCATACCTGCTCGGAAGGTAAAATCTACAAACTCACGCGAATGATAATTAGGGATCTGTGGCGGCATATGTAATTCCTTACCGATCCCATGACCCACCAAGTTGCGAATTACTTTATAACCTTTTCCCTCTGCATAATCTTGTGCTGCGCACGCATAATCACTCAGCAGAGCACCGTCTTTGATCTGCGCCACACCAACCTCAAATGTCTTTTGTGTGTGCAGCGCCAGCTGCTTTGCCACTTCTGTCGCTTCAGGCATCACAAATGTGCGTGCCATGTCAGCGTAGTGACCGCGATAAATCAGACCCATATCGATGCTGGCGACATCTGTCGCCGTAATCACATCATCCTCTGTTGGAATACCATGAACGATTGCGTCATTACGTGAGAAACAAATCGTCGCCGGAAACGGTGTGTGCCCTCCTGAATCATACCCCTTAAAGGCCGGTACAGATCCCAATGAATGAATCATCTCTTCTGCATAGCGATCCACATCCATTGCATTCGCACCAGGTACGACTTTTTCTTCAAGTGCCTCAAAAACGCGCGCGAGTTTTTGACATGCTGCACGCATGATGTCGATTTCTTCTGGTGATTTAACCAAAGCTTTTGTATCCACAGAGTAACGGTTAACGATTATTTAAGAGTAGTTTTTTTACGCGCCGCACGCTTCCTAATAAATGAAACCAGAAGCGGAAGACCAATCGTTACGATTGTTGTAATCTGTTGTGGCGTAAGACCAAAACGCTTCCCGAGGCGTGCGCCATACTTTTTAGTAAAAGCAGCTGCAATGGTCGCGAGAATTGTATTTCGCATAGACTATTTATTCTTCTAATAAATGTTTTTTAGGTCGCCGTGAATAATACCAGAGAAGCGCCCCACCGACAATTACCGCCGTCAAGCCATCAATCATGCTGTGCATCGTGCGATTATGAAATTGCTCCTGCGCACGCTCTTCCATGCGGTCCTGACATGCTTTATATTTTTCTTGTCGCTCCTCATCTGTCATTCCGTCAGATGCCACTTCATCACTCTCGGTGACCAGATCCACCTCCTCAAAAGCCATCAACCGATCGTCATAATCTAGCGGGTATAAGATATGGTCACACTCATACTGACTATAATAAGAGTCTTTTTCAAGTCCGAAAACATACCCCTTGAGCACGGCATTGAGCAGCATCACAGAACCCACCGCCAGCAAAATCACACCTACACTGGACCCGATGAGGTTAACTGCATTTTTGAGAATAAGGAGTGTTTTCATAATAAAGATGTGACAAATTAATTCCTCCTATTCCCAGTATAGTCAAATTCAGCGAAAACGAACAGTATCTCCGACCACCTCTACGCGCTGAGTCGAAATCGCAACCGATTAATCTCATACCCAGCCGCTCGCTTGGCAGCACCCCACTTCGTCTCAATCTCATACAAATCCTCGTCAAACTCAAACTCCACTTCTACCAACTCACACCCAAGCAAAAACTCTCTCGTATCACGAAAAAGCTCCGCCTGATCAGTCTGAAAATACCACCATGTTTCAGGTCCCATCCAACCAGAAATATTTTCTATCAGTCGCTCCCCCACCACACGCCTTTTGTGATGGCGATCTTTAAACCATGGATCAGGAAAATTGATAAATACTTTCTCGATATGTACCCCGTCGTTTTTTATGGCAGGCTCAAGTAGCGCACGCACATTACGTACAAAATCTCCTGCTACAACTTTCACATATGGATACGGTGCAAATTTGTCTTCAAGTTTTACTGCGAGCGGCTTGCGAATCTCGCTGACGATAAGATTGTACCGATCTCCGTAGCGATCTAGAATGCCCTGACTAAACTCCCCACGGTCAGCCCCCACATCGACAATGATCGGCTTGTCATTACCAAAACCACTAAACGCGATCTCAGTGAGATCACTGAGGGGATTGACGTGGTGACGAACGCGTTGCTTAGTCATGACGTTTAATTTAATTGTGGTTGATTATAACATAAAAAACCCGCAACTATTTAGTCGCAGGTCAATACATTCATTGAGATAGTCACTTTAAAAATCCCAGAGGGTCTTTACGGAAAAATTTCACATCCTTTGTTACTACCAATTTCTCCACCGGTGTTAATATAACTATGCTATTTTGTAGCTACACTTCTCTGAATCGTAGATAACTTTAATGGTTAAATACTTTTCATTAGGATTTAGCTCTGGAATGACATGATCATCTCGGCTTTGCAAGTAAATATGATCACAAACCTCCTCACGCGCTTTTTTGACACCTACGATCTCACCTCTTTTATTCACAAAATAAAAGGTTGCAATGCCTAGAAATGATACAAGATCTGTAAATGTTCCAGTTAACCCTCCAAAAACTGCCAAAACAACAAATATAAAAACAGCTATTGCAATTAACCCGAGGATGTCAAATTTCTCACTAGGACTTTCTAACAATAGTGATTTAGTCATCTCTTACTCCCAACTCTTCAGTTGTCAATTAATGTAAGACCAAAATAAAACATAAAATAATTTGTGTCAATAAAAAACTACTCTCTTATCCCACCTCACATCCACTCATTACCAACCCCTACCTTAACTAAAGACAATCGACAAAACGCTTGAGATCAGCTACACTAAAGCCACAACAAAGATACGTGAAGCTACTTTTATGAACGAAAAATACCAGAAACCCTA
This sequence comes from Minisyncoccota bacterium, assembly GCA_020629675.1. Lineage (GTDB taxonomy): Bacteria > Patescibacteriota > Minisyncoccia > Moranbacterales > JAHDCW01. The sequence continues at coordinate 55,136 of JAHDCW010000001.1, forward strand.
CGACGCAACCACCGTAGAGTCAGACATTTATACTATGTGGGAAAAATCAGGCTATTTCAACCCTGATAATCTCCCAGAGAACGCTACCGGAGAACGTGCCGAAAACTACAGCATCATCATGCCCCCACCAAATGCCAACGGGCGACTCCATGCTGGCCACGGGACTGACATGACACTCAAAGACATTATGGTGCGCTATCATCGCATGGCAGGCAAAAAAGCTCTTTTTCTCCCTGGCGCAGATCACGCTGGCTTTGAAACGCAAGGCGTATTTGAAAAGAAGCTTCAAAAAGAAGGTCGCTCCCGCTTTGGCATGGACCGCGACGACCTCTATCAAGAGATCTATGATTTTGTCATGGAGAACAAGCATGCGATGGAGTCAGACCTCAAACAGCTCGGCATTTCATGCGACTGGTCACGCAACACTTTTACACTCCAACCTGATGTAGTCTCACGCGTCCAGGATACTTTTATCAAAATGCACGAGGATGGACTCGTGTACCGTGGCAAACGCTCAATCCACTGGAATCCTAAATTTCAGACGTCACTCTCTGATATTGAGACCAAATTTGAGCAGCGTAAAGATCCTTTTTATTATTTCCAGTACGGGCCATTTGTGATCGGTACCGCACGCCCTGAGACAAAGTTTGCAGATAAGTATATCGTCGTTCATCCAGATGACAAACGCTACGCACAGTATAAGCACATGCAGGAATTTGAAGTGGAGTGGATCAACGGCAAAATCAAAGCCACACTCATCAAAGATGAAGTGGCTGATATGGAAATGGGCTCTGGTGCGATGACGATCACACCATGGCACTCACAGGTAGATTTTGAGCTCGCTGAAAAATATGACCTCCCCATGGAACAAATCATTGATTGGGATGGCAAGCTTCTCCCGATCGCAGGTGAATTTGCTGGGACCAAAATCCACATCGCTCGACCGCAAATCGTCGAAAAATTACAAGAAAAAGGCCTTGTCGTTGAGATTGACCATGACTATGAGCATGCTGTTAGGCTGTGCGAGCGTACTGGCGTCGTCGTCGAACCGCAGATCAAGGACCAGTGGTATGTCAAAATGGGCCCCCTGGCTGAGATGACACTTAAGTCCCTTGATAATGGTGACTACCGCTTTATCACCAAGCAACATGAAAAGATTTTCCGTCACTGGATGGAAAACCCAATTGACTGGAACATCTCCCGTCAGATCGTGTGGGGTATCCAGATTCCAGCCTGGTTTAAAGGTGGTGACATCACTGTAAGCAAAGAATCCCCAGGTGAAGGGTGGACCAGAGACCCAGACACATTCGATACCTGGTTCTCATCCGGGCAGTGGCCACTGATGACCCTCGGCTACCCTGACAGTAAAGATATGGAGTATTATCCAACGAGCGTTATGGAAACGGGTGCCGATCTCGTCTTTAAGTGGGTCCCGCGCATGATCATGTTTGGCCTTTATCTCAGAAAGGAAGTACCATTTAAAGATATTTATTTTCATGGGATGGTCCTTGATGCCAGGGGTGTCAAGATGTCAAAATCAAAAGGCAATGTCATGTCACCAATCGACCTCGCGCAAAACTTTGGCACTGATGCGACGCGCATGGCTTTTGTCGTTGCCAATCCTCCAGGCGCAGATATGTCGCTCTCTGAAGACAAAGTGCGTGCATACAAAAAATTTGCAAATAAATTGTGGAATATCACCCGTTTTATTTTGAGCAACACAGAAGACTTTGATTATGCTGCTTATGACAAAAATCTTCTCACGAAAACAGAGGCAGAGCTCATCGAAAAATCACAAGAGCTCAAAGCGCAGATTGGAAGTGACATCGAAAACTATCGCATCCACCTCGCTTCAGAAAAAGTGTATCACTACGTCTGGGACACGCTAGCCAGCTCTATCCTGGAGGCATGTAAAGACGACCTAAGCGGAGATGATGACACAGCCAAAGCACGCAAGCAATATCTCCTCTTAGCACTCCTAAGAGACAGTCTCGTAATGCTTCATCCATTTATGCCGTTTATCACTGAAGAAATCTGGAAAGACTTCCCTCTAGCTGACAAGAATCTTCTCATAGTTCATCCGTGGCAATAGACTATGAGATATGCAGAGTCATTTATTTTGGGAGCGTGCGGCGCACTACTTGCACTGATTCTGCAGATTTTTGTCATACCGCAATCTGCGATTGAAACACTCAGCACTACAGCTTCCACAGTCCCTGAGCTTTTTATCATTATCATCGTAATCGTTGCAGCTGCCTGCGAAGAGCTAATCCGCCTCACACTGATCGCTCAGCATGCTCTCAGGCGCGGCATACCGGATCAGTGGTGGATTTCTGGTGCAGTGTTTGGTGTTGGATTTGGTGGTGTCGAGCTGCTTCTTAAAAATAGCTTCAACGATCTCTCAAGAACAAGTCTCGTTCTTCTGGCGAGCGCCTTTTTTGTTCATATACTTCTGAGTATTTTTGCGACGCGTGCCCTGCCTTATTTCGAGCGTTTTCCTTTTTTTCTGACACTTCTTTTCTTGATCATTTTTCACAGCACCTTCAATCTTTTGATGCTTTATGTTGTGCCGCTTTTCATGCCTTTTTCTGTATAACTTTGTATTGCCGATAATATAAAATTGTTTTAAAATAGAAATACAAAAAGCTGTAGATTTTTTGGGTGACTACAGACCCGCTAACAAGCGATTTTTATCACGCTTATGTCAAAAGAAAAAGGGTCCTTCCTCAATCGGTTCACTGGAACACGGTCGGGAGAAAGCGACAAAGAAAATCAAAACACATCACAAAAAGTATCACTATCATCAAGCGATAACCAAGAACAAACAAATATGCACATCAATAACCACACACCGTACTCACAACCTCTCTCACCACAAGAGCCTTCATGGAATCCAAATCCTGAGCCGGCAGAGCAGCAGCCAGCGGAGGATGTGGAAGGTCAGCTGACAATCGATGTCTACCAAACAGAAAATGATATCATTATTAAATCTACAATCGCAGGCGTTAAGCCAGAAAATCTAGACGTATCAATCAGCAACGATATGATCACAATTAGGGGTGATCGCATCCTCGAAGAAGAAGTAGCTGATGAAAATTATTATTACCAAGAGTGTTACTGGGGATCTTTTTCACGAAGCGTAGTACTGCCCACAGATGTCCTCACAGACAAAATTGACGCCTCTCTGAAAAACGGCATCTTGACGATCAAACTACCTAAAGCTGACATTACCAAAACAAAGAAAATCCAAGTTCGCGGCTTCTAAGACGTGCTTATTTGTGCAGATAGAACGAAAGCGGCATGGTTGCCGCTTTCTTTGTTTCATATATTGACAATTAAGATAAAATATATTATCATGTAATGTTTGATGCAGCGCTATGAAATACACATTACACAACCACATCTTACCCCTGCTCTTTGTGAGCTGTTTTTTTGTGAGCCCAAATGCTCACGCAGCAATAACAGAAACAAAAAAAAGCAGCCTCTCTCCTGTAATACTTGCAGTAGAAGAGCAGGATTATCCAGTGCCCACAGATGTACATGAGACATGGTTTTTTGATGTGCCCTATCTCACACACAGCAAGAAGCACACAACGATTGCAAACCCAACACACTGCCTTCTCTACCTGCAGCCATGCGCACTCACGCTCAGCACACGCCAAGCCTGGACTGCGCACAAAGAAACCGTTTCCATCTACACCTTACCTGCAATCGAGGAATATATAGCTACTTTTTCTGAGCAGTTCAGCGCTACACCAACTAACGCTCGCCTCGCGATGACGGAGAGCACGATCTCCGTGGTTACACCACATCAAAATGGGATCATACTCGACGTACCAAAAAACAGCGCACTCGTCTATGATGCGCTCACCGCTAAAAAAACATCGATCCCACTAGAAGTTGAGATCATACTCGCCGATGTGCGTTCTGACAATATTGATGAATTAGGACTTAATGATATCCTCGGGGAGGGTCGCTCAGACTTTGCTGGATCGAGCTCTAAGCGAATTCACAACATAAAAACAGCAGCATCTAAATTTGATAACATGTTAATCGCGCCTGGGGATACATTTTCATTTGTAACCAATCTCGGCGCTGTAAATGGCACCACTGGTTATGTTAAAGAGTTTGTCATCCGAGACAACAAAACTGTGCCAGAGTACGGCGGAGGTGTCTGCCAGGTCTCTACGACAATTTTTCGCGGCGCAGTACACACCGGCATGAAAATATCTGAGCGTCGTAATCATTCCTACGCCGTAAAATACTATGCGCCTATGGGCTTTGACGCAACGATCTACCTCCCTGCACCAGATATGAAATTCGTAAACAACACAGACCACTACATCCTCCTTGATACATGGATGGAAGGCACAGAGCTCGTCTTTCGCTACTACGGCACTGATGATGGTCGCACAACTGAGATGAACGGTCCAGTTGTCACCTACCGCGGCAATGACGGTTCTGCAAAGACGTATTTTACACAAACCGTGAAAGATAAAGATGGAAATGTCGTCATCGATGACACATTCTACAGTAACTACAAATCACCAAAGGCATATCCAAAAGTAACAGACACGAGCATTGGTCGTGCTTCAGCGACAACGGCACAAGAACCAGTATTTACCAGCAAGCCAAAAGACTGGTCAAAAAAGGAGTGGAATGCTTATCGAGCGCAACATGGCATCTAAGTTAACAGATCGCGAGCAACTAGCAGATCAGATCTGCTTATCACTGCTACAAGAGAATCTTACGGACGCACTCGTCATCGGTAGTCGCAGTGATCTCTTTGCTGCTTATGATCAGTGGCATACCTTTTACAAAACGTCTTCACCAGCCTCCCCGCTGCCGACGCAAACTAAAAAATATCACTCCATCATCGTACGCCTACCAAAATCACACAAGCTTTTTGACTTTTTCCTTCATGTAGTCCGAGCATATGCAGATCATGATGCTGCTATTTTTGTTTATGGCTACAATGATGAAGGCATAAAAGGCGCACAAAAAAAATGTGCCGATTTTTTTGGTATGCCATCAGAAATAATTGGCTACAAAAAAAGATGTCGTGTTTTTAGCGTGAGTTATAAATCTAAAAAGTCTCACATTACTGCACCTAAACTTAATAACTTTAGTGAAAACGTAGACCTCATTGTCGACAACTCTTCATACCCCACTGTCTACTACCCTGGCATGTTTGCTCAAAGCCAACTCGACAAAGGCACTAATTTTCTACTTACACACCCACCCGTCTTTTCCGAATCTGGCCATATTCTCGATTATGGTTGCGGCAGTGGCATCATCGCGAGACACACGAATAGCATAAACCCATCTCTCACTTGGGACCTCCTTGATATCGACACCCTTTCTCTCGAGGCAGCACGCATCAACTGCTCTGACATTTCTGTCGATAATTTTATTTTAGATCATCAATTACCAGTGGGTAAAAAGTACAACCACATCATCTCCAACCCTCCCATGCACACTGAAAAAGAAGAGCACACTGACGTTATCAACCATCTCATCTCTGAAAGTCCGACACACTTACACGCTGGGGGTTCACTGATCATGGTCGTTCAGTCTCGATTGAAAATAGATAAGTTGTTGGAAAAGAATTTTAGCTCTACAAAGACAATAGCAGACAACAATAATTTTAAATCCATCCAAGCTTACAAATAGCTAAGGCTAATTTATAAAGAAGGCACATTCAAAAAAGGAGGGTCAAAAATATTCCAATCATATTTTTTTACCTGAAAACCTCTAAGAATGAGCATTATGCTTAAACAATTTTTTGTAGGTATAAAGAAACAATTGTTTGTGATATTCAGCTATTGCTCGATTCTTAACGATGTACGCCTTCTCTGAATAAACATCTATATAAGCCACTTTTGGGCCATAAATCCAAATAACCACACCTTGCTCGAAAGAATTAAATCCATTCTCAAGAAATGTAGATTCACACTCAATTTTATTTTTATACTCTTGACTCCTTAGAACCTCATTGGTAATTACAAAACGATCTATATTTCTATCATCGACAAACTCATACCAATTCGAAGGGATAAACTTCTGGACATCCTCAAGACTCTCGTACCCATCATATCTGTACACAACAGATCCTTTTTTTAACTGGGAAATCTCCTCCCAAATATTCTTAATCTCATCCCCATAAAGGACTATAATATCCTCACATAATAGATTTTTTCCCGCTTTACTAGTCTTTATTTTATGGTTCCATCCATCTACGTTATTTTTTCTCCACAACACCAACTTATCCACACCCGTAGTCATGTATGTTTTTCGTCGCTCTCTCGATGTTTCTGTGACCAGACCTTTTTCAGCAAGACTCCTAAGTGACTTATATACAGCTGGCCTATTAAGGTCAATCGTTTTCGAAATTTGAGTTACATTAGAACCACTCTTTTTATATAAATGCAGCCATACAGCTGCATCGCGATGGTCTAAGCCGGAAGTTCTCAAGATGTTTCTATTAATATTCATTGCAGGTAAGAAGAAAGCGCTTAATATATGAGATTAAAATATATTTGTAACATTTTTTTACACTTTACCACACAAACACCAAAAATCAAGATTCTTCTATATACTAACGATATGTTCATTTAAAAACCGAGGAAAAATAAGTGATTAAACTTGAAAAACAAATTAATCTGAGCACAAGCAATATGTTCATCAAGGAGTCGATTTTGCGACAATCTTATGTAGCATATGAAAAATCGCAAAACAAAAGTGCTCCACCCTATATCACATTACCAGGCGATTTGGAGCTGGGTATTGTATCCAGTAAAACACCTCAAATCGCCCTGGGAGTTTCATCGATTCTGACAAGGTCACTAGAGGACACAAAGAATAGCAACGGAGGATATATACCAGATCGAGTCGTAGAAAGAGTTCAAAAAGAGGTGATCTCACCATATGGGGTAGCTTATATTTGGGGAGAAGTTGGTCATCGTTTCGTATTAACAGCCCCAGCTGGAGGAGGTATGCGGGAAATTGTTGCCTCCATCCTTGTGGCAAGAAGTAAAGATTCAATATTTTTCTTTACCGGAATGTATAACAATCTGAGGCATTCATCCATGTCAGAAGATATTGATCTGAATATTCCAGATCCGTCCAACCCTTCCCATGGATGGTTTGAGCGCTTCTCCTTTCCAAGCCTGGAATTATTTAAACCAGAAAGATATCACCATATTGCCAACTTTGTTGTCACAAAGGAGCATCGAGGGAAAAGGCATTCTCAAAAGTTACTCCATGGTATCGTGCAGAATTATTCCAGGGACCACTTATTAAAATATGGGATAGATCCCTGTCACTCTCAGCACCTCTTGTGCGGTAAAGGTCTTTGGCAAATAGGAGATCCTCCATGGTTAACTAAAATGGAAAAATTGGGATTTTGGCTTCGCGCAGGAGCAGAAAGTTTCTTTATCGATAATGAATGGGCGCCCTTAGATCCAATTTATCATTTCGGCGAAAAAGTTGAAAACGTATCCTACAATGAAAAATACGGACTTACTTCAAGGTATTCGATAAATGACTTTTCCAGAGTTGATCCATCTGTCCACCTTTTAAAGAGGGTTGGGCATGTGAAGAGACTAGCACAAAGCTCTCAGGCTAAGCTTCAGTACTTTCAAGCATGCTTTCATTTCACGAAAAATCAAACAATTCAGAGAGGAAGATAAGATGAAGCAATTTGTATCTAACTATACAGGCGAAGGCGCATATCACGGATCAACAAATTCTAAACCACAAATAGATTTAAATCCTTGGGGTGTTTCCGAAACAGAACCCTCGACGGTACGAAGGTGTATTAGCAAAAGGTCTCAACCTGAAAGCTTCAGCGGACTATTTTCAAGAAAGTATGAAGAAGTATCTCAATTGCAAATACCGTCACAATCAGATCTATCTGTAGAGAATACCAACTTTGCTTGGAAGGCCTTCTCTCAAGCTCAGCTGGAATCTGGACCAATAACTCAGGAAGTTCTATCTGCTATCAAGCCTTACCTGCAACAAAAAAAATTATATTGTTACGTAGATGTAAAGACGCAATATTTTGAGAAAGGCGACCTAGCTGTAGACAGTAACCATTTCCACATCGATGGAACAGTTGTAGTAAGAGGCAGCTACGCAGAAAGATTGGGATATCCAATCGTGCATGATATGCGCGCACGCTTTAATCGAGAATCTATTCCACCACAGTACTTTGCCTACCAATCTTCCGACCACTGTCCCACTTGTTTTGTTTCGAAACCTATTCAATTGATAGTGCCAGAGTTGATTCCGAACTTTAATGAGTTTGACAATATTGTAAGACGAAATAAACCCCACCTAAAGAATCATCCCGCAGGTAGTATCATTCATTACGATGGGCAAACCATACACGCTGCAACACCAGCCACAAAAGATGGTTGGCGACTGTGGATACGAGTAATTGAGACTGATAAAAAAATTTCAGCATCCTCAGAAATCTCTCAATGCTATAAATCTGTATATCGACAAACCTAAATCAAATCTGGACCTCTTGATTATTAAATCAGAGGTCCTTATCATTTTATCCCGCGCTTTTTGACTTGAAATGTTAACACTAAGCAATAAAAGCTCATACCTCCATGTATGAGCTTTTGATTTATACCACCTGAGCAGTAGAGGTTTTATTTTACTGCATATCGCCGATAAACCGGCAACAGCACCCCGACCATGAGCAACTTTATCAGCAAATCAGCTACAGCCAGCACCACCCATGTAGGCATGTTATAACCAAGCATCATCTTATCATCCAGAGCCCAACTGTTCACATCTTGATCTATGAAATGATACGTGGTCGCAGAAAAAGCGATCCAGAAAAAAATCGGCGATCAATTACTGATCCAATTGTCGAAGATATGAGCGGCGTCTTCCACCACGTTAGCCCTCTTAACTGATTAAACACAACGATATTCATAAATTGCCGACAGGTAAAAAGTACAACCACATCACTTCTAACCCTCCCACGCACACTGACGTTATCAACCATCTCATCTCTGAAAGTCCGACACACTTACACGCTGGAGGTTCACTGATCATGGTCGTTCAGTCTCGTTTATCTCTAGACTCACTTCTCACAAAACATTTCATATCACACAAAATCATTGCATCAAATACACAGTTTAATATCTGGCAAGCTACGGTGCAATAAATAAAGCCTGCACAGATATTGTGCAGGCTTTTAGCGGTAGCTATTTTCTTACCGTGCTTGATAAACTAATCTTACGATACCGAGGTATGGAGGTAGCAAAACTACAATCATACAAAACTTCACAAGAAGATCAGCAGCTGCCATAACCGCCCACGTCGGCATCTCTATTCCTAGGTGCGTCACAGGAGCCAACGCCCAGTCATTACCATCAGGAACCAAACTGAATGTTAAAGCTGAAAATGCAATAAAGAAAAAAATAAAAGTATCAATGATTGATCCCATCCCCGAAGAAATAACAGGTGTTTTCCACATTGTAAGATCGCGTAACTTATCAAATATCGCAACATTCAGTACCTGCGAAACAGTGAAAGCTACGAGCGAAGCAATGGCAATGCGCGTGGAAATAATTTGCGTACCATATATTTGATCACCAATAGCCACCAAAAAGGACCCTGCAATGCCTAAAGCAACACCCCACAACATCACTTTATACGCTTTAATTTTGCCATAAAATCGATTAGCACAATCTATAATGAGATAGACTACCGGAAAGGTAAAAGCTGCTGCCGTCAGATATGGACCAACAAGAAACTTCAATAAATAATTTGAAAGCAAGATGGTTATCGCCATCGCTATGACTAACACACGAACACTCATTTTATTCTCCTAAAAAAGTACAGGTTATTACTATAAACCGGATAGCCTGAAATGTAAAGAAGAATCCTGCAGCTCTTGCACATATCTATTAATTACGGTAGAGTATCTATTGCAACTCAGTTGCAGGAATATTAAACTATTTTTATGATACTCGGATTTCTCGCAAAAGGTGGTAGTGGCAAATCTTCTGTTTCCAGTCAGATGGCACTTTATCTCAATCAAGAAAAGGCAACGGTTTTAGCTGTGGATGCAGATCATAATATGGACCTTGCTTATAATATATCTGGTGGAGAAATACCAAAGTTAAACCACTACAGCGAGAGTTTACCAGACATTGCTAAAGAGCTGTCCCTGTAGGATCATACAAAATTTGGAAACGCATTCCTCAGTGAGCAAAAAAAGAAGCTGCACATCAACCCTTTATCGCCCTTGGTAGAAAAATACTCTGCAATTCTCGCGAGTGGAATCCGCATAATGTGCGCAGGCCCACAAAACGATAATGTGCCTTATGGGAAATCATGCAGCCATTCTCTATCAGCTCCTTTGAAGGTTATCCTGCCCATACTCGACTTAAATAAAGAGGAGGCTGTGCTTGTAGATGAAAAAGCTGGGGCCGATGGTGTCTCCACAGGGATTATCACAGGCATAGATGTGGGCATCATTGTCTGTGAGCCAGCTCTCCATAGCATAAAGACAGCCAAACAAATCGCAGAATTGATGGATTTTTATGAAACGCCTTATCTATTTATAGGCAATAAAATTACATCTAATGAAGATGAGAAATTTATCACAGAGCAACTAGGAGAAGAACCAGCAGCATTTCTTCTTGAAAGCAAAAATGTACAAAGAAACCCTTTTAAAGCAGTGAATGAGTGGCACGATGAATTTAAAAGCATTATTCACAAAGCAAAGTTTCTCAACAAAAACGATCGACTAGAGAGAACAACAAAAAAATTTAAAAGAAATAGAGCATTCTCAAGCTAATAATTTTCACTACCTAGGGCGCATAATGTGCTCCCAATGGTAGTGAGAATTCGCTCATCACCTTAACAAAAGACTTGCACTTAGGAGAAAAAATGTCATATCCGTCGGTTAATAGACACCTTGAAGATATGGGCGTCACGCTCGAGAACGCAACGGAAGAGCAATCGAGAACAGCCTTACTGAGGGCATTCAAAGACGATTTACCACTTGGCTTTTCACAAGTTGAAAATCTAGTTAAGAAACTAAAAACCGTCGATGGTAATCGTGCCATGATAAGCCTTGACCCTAATTCAGATGAAGGCAAGCAATATGCGAGACTGCTTGGACCTGACATTCCAAGAAGGGTACTCAGCAATTATTTTGGCGCAAGCTTCGGCTTCTACAATTGTTGCGGTGGTGTCGTCGCACCGGACGAAGACAGCCTCCAAATGTCTACAAGGGAACAAATTGAAGCTCAACATCCAAATTTTGTAGACTGCTAAGATCTAGCCAACATAGTCACTCATTAATCAATGAGTGACTATTTTATTTTCTATTAGAATGTTTTGGTAAGAAAGTCAGATCCATTACATAATCTGTCCGATCTCCTCTTTTAGTATAAACTTTAATCTTGTCCTGCGCGATCAGGTCTGTCGGGTCGTACTGCAGACGGTGACTTGCAAAAGTGCGCATAAGACCCGAGCTGACGTCATGATACTGTGTATGTACGATAAACCCAAGCGTTGTATTATTTTTTGAGTGTATTTGTTTCTCCACGGAGACAAAATCTGTATCCAGGATATCACCAGACCGTCTTAGTTGCTGCATCTTACGCCTACGACGCGCATCAAAAACACGTGTCCAAAAAGGTAAAAAGATGAGGCCAACACCTGCAAAAAATACTCCAATCACCGGAAAAAGAACACCAAAAAGTCTTGGCTCAGCACCCTCTCTAATATACACAAACTTCTCACTGCCAATTTTTGGTCGCCAGCTCGTGCTACTGTGTGGCGTCATCCGTTGCTCTTCTCCGTCCACACCTCGATACCCCACAACCGGGGCATACATCGTTTCACCTTCGCTACCCCTAGAAATTTTCATATCAACGACGACACCTTTTACTCGCTCATAAGTAAAAAGAAAATACGTATTATAATATACAATCCCGCAACCAATTGCGACAAACAAAAAAGCGAGAGAATAAGATGATATTTTTTTCATATATAAAAATTAATAATCTTCATAAAGTATTTGTCGCACTTCTCGCTCATCAAAGACTTCACCATCCCAACCTTCTTTATGTACACCTATCTTCCCTTCAGCTTCTTTAACTATCTGATCATGCTCTAGATAAATATCAAATTCTTCACGCAGTTTCTTTCTTGA
>JAHDCW010000027.1:0-1826 GCA_020629675.1 Minisyncoccota bacterium
TGCATTAAAGACGCTCATCTCAGCCTCAAGCGCGCGGAGATCTACTGTCGGCATATCAGTCTGCACATCACCCGCAAGCGTGATCACACGTGAGGTGAGGTTACCCAGTCCATTGGCGAGGTCAGCGTTGTACTTCTCATCCATACGCGCTAAGCTGATATCACCATCTTTAGTGTAAGGCATACTACTCATGAGGAGGTAGCGCGTCGCATCGACACCATAACGCCCAATAAGATCCTTGGGGGCGAGCACATTACCTAGCGATTTACTCATCTTATCACCCTCAACCGTGAAATACTCATGTACGTAGATCTTTTCTGGTAGCGGCAAACCTGCTGAGAGAAGCATCGCTGGCCAGTACACTGCGTGAAACCGGAGAATTCCTTTACCGATCACATGAACACACTCTCCATTGCCCCAGTATTTTTTATACAGCTCGCCGTTATCAGCGTAGTCGAGAGCGGTGATGTAGTTACTGAGTGCATCGACCCAGACATACATCATCTGCGTGTCATCACCAGGTACGGGCACACCCCAGTTTTTGGCGCGTTCATTGCTACGTGAGATACTGAAGTCCTCTAGTCCTCCCTTGATAAAGCTAAGCACTTCGTTTTTGCGAAATTCAGGATAGATATGTAGCTCATCTGACTCGATCAGATCGATCAACTGCTGCTGATAATTACTGAGACGAAAAAACCAGTTCTCCTCTTGGATCTCTACTGGCAATTTGAGATGCTCTGGACAGTTCCCATTATCATCGAGATCATCCGCTGTTTTAAATTCTTCGCAGCCATCGCAGTAGTTGCCGATATAGTTTTTCTGGTAGAGATCATCGGGATTCATCACGCTCCAGAGTTTTTGCGCGCCTGCAAAGTGCTGCGTAGAGGCTGTATGGATAAAACTATCATTGGAGAGGTTGAGCAGGTCGACAAGCCCCTCAAATACAGCAGCATTTTGCGCGACGAGCTCCTCCGTCGGAATTCCCTGTTTTTCGGCTGCTTGGACGTTTTTGATGCTATTCTCATCTGTACCTGTCAAAAAATAAGCATCTCGTCCGAGAGATCGCTGGTACCGTGCAAATGTGTCGGTGAGGATTTTCTCAAAACCATGGCCGACATGAGGGTCGCCATTTACATAGTCAATTGCTGTTGTGATATAGAATGGTTTGTGTGACATGAGCGCTTTGGAGATGTCTTTTAATAGCAGCATTATAGCATTTTTAAAGCTTTCCAGCAAACAAAAAACTGACTGTGCACGGCAAAGTCAGTTTTTTTTGCATTGATACCGGACAAAAAAGTCAAAAAACATATAATTCCATAAACAGTAAGATTAAACAGACTACGATAAAAGCCTTTACCAAAAACAATCTTTCCCTCAGCCGTATAATCGTTCCATCTTTACGCGTGTCATTTCTGAAGTACCACTTCATCGAAAAATATGAATAAATACCATAAAGAATAACTGTCACAAGAGGATCTTTCTGCCAGATAAAATACATCACACTAAGCACAAGAGCCTCTACCCAGAGAGAGAAATCTCTCTCGCAAAATCGTTTTGTTGACACAGTCATAAAAAACTCCTATTGAAAAAGCCTTGATCGTCTAGATCCCTTGTATATATCTCATGGCAAAAAGCTCACCATCCCTTAAAGGTACTACATTAGACTCAACCTATCACACTAACGCAAGAAGTCAACAAGCTTAAGAAAAATAAAAACCCCAAGATCATCCTAAATCTTGGGGTGCTGTACAGAACTAGCTCTGCATAGTTCTGTAGCCATCGTCATCGCGTGACGTGGTCATATTGAGCACGTGCGCCGCTTCACC
>JAHDCW010000027.1:1926-13955 GCA_020629675.1 Minisyncoccota bacterium
TTCCTTCTTTGTGAATGGAGTATTTAATATAACACATAAATACTTTTTTGTAAATACCCCCCCCCTAATGACTCAATATTCTGCACATTTTCACTTTGCAGCCTTTCTTAGATCACGATAATCACAAATTCTCCTTTGACCTGACTGGGATTTTCGATGAAATGTTCTCTTACTTCCCCCGCTGTCCCGCGCGCTACTTGCTCAAACATTTTCGTCAATTCCCTCCCTAAGATAACCTGAGCACCTGGTTTTTTCTCCTCCAAAAGATCCAAGTTTTTCAATACACGATGCACGCTATCATAGTAGATCACAGGATTTTCAGAACTCGCAAGTTTTTCAAAAAAAGTATGTCGGCCTTTTTTATGTGGTGGATACGCCATAAAAAGAAACTTCTGCATATCAACACCAGCAATTGAGATGATCGCACTGATCGCACTCGCGCCCGGCACCGCCACAACATCAACACCCTCCTCAACGCATGCTGCGACCAACTGATTTCCTGGGTCACTAATCCCCGGCGTCCCCGCATCTGTCACATAAGCAATCGACTTGCCTGACTGAAGCTGCGAGATCAGATGCTGGATTTTTTCCGGTGATGCGTGCTGATTAAGTGATACGGTCTGCGTATCAATCCCATAGTGCATCAATAGCTTTTTTGTCACGCGTGTATCTTCACAGGCGATGAGGTCGACAGATTTAAGTGTCTCTACACCACGATAGGTCATATCCCCCATATTGCCTATAGGCGTCGCTACCATGAATAATTTGGCTTTTAAATTTTCCATATAAAGAAATGGTAACATAATAGTCGCCAAAACAATTGACGACTACGTCATATAAATGACTAATTTATTTTCTTTTCCAAAACATCCTTGACAAATAGCCCCAACGCTCCAGCGATTGGCACAGCCAGCAGCAATCCCACAACTCCAGCCACCTTCCCTCCTATGAGGAGAGCAAGGATTACGAGGACAGGATTGAGCCCTACAGCCTTGTTCATAATCTTGGGGATGAGGAGCTGGTTTTCGATAACATTGATCAGTGCGTAGCCGATTGCCACACTACCTGCGATGACAGGACTGATCGCCACAGAAAAAATAACAGCAGGCACCGCAGCGAGCACTGGACCAAAGTATGGAATAATCTCAAGAATACCCCCGAGAATTGCCAGGAGTGGTGCATATGGCACACCAAAAATAAGTAGCACGATATAATACAGCACCCCCACAAAGATCATCGTCACCAATTGTCCAGCCACCCATCGACCAAAGCTCTCCTGAATCCGATCAATGAGTGATGCGACATAAATCTGTTGTGCCTCCGGTGTGATCAAAAGAAGTGAGTGCTTGAGACCATCTTTGGACAGTGACATATAAAAAGACATCGAGAGCACAGCTACAGTAGAGACAACTCCTGAGAGAAATCCCGCCGTCGTAGAAGCGAGGCTGCTAAGTGAGCCTAACACTTGCTCTGTCACATCCTCTACAGAAAAAAATTGTGAGATCATCGGAGAGTTCTGCACAATCTGCGTGATATCAGCGAGAAAAACTTCCAACTCCTTGGTAATCGTCGGCACAATAAAAGAAATGAGCCCTCCCAGACCTGCTAAAAATGCGACATAGACTAAAGCCACTGCAACTGTACGGTGCAGTGGTATATGAGAGTCTACTTTCGTAATAATTGGATTTAGCGCAGCTGTGATAATAATGGCTATCAAAAAAAGCGCGATCACATCTCGAATCACATACAAAAACCACAGTGCCGCAATCACGATAAAAACCCGCGTGATGACATGCATCGCGAAATCAGTTTTTTCATGTAGAGATGTAATATGCGGATTTTCCATTGCCCCCAGCATACCACTGCACACACACTCTGGCAAACAGATCTTGTCCAAACTAGAAACTAAGGACCTCCTTTATCTTTTTGATATTCTTTTTGTGAGGACCAATAATCGCACAGTTTAACCCTTGATCTATGAAATATTTCTGAGCTACACGCTTTATATCCTCCGCAGTTACTTTTTCAACACGCTTAAGTGTCTCCTTTGGCAAAATGATCTGATCACGCATCACAAGTTGCTCCGCGAGGTGCTCTGCTATATCATCAGATGTTTCGTACCCAAAAGCTGTACGCCCTTCAAATCCAGATTTTGCGCGCATAAGCTCTTCGGCAGATGGACCCTTTTTAGCCAGACTCTTCATCTCCTTAAGTGCGAGACTCATCGCTTTGGTGACATTGTCATGCTCGATACCCGCATAAATAATAAGCGCGCCTGTGTCGTGAAGAAAATCCATCATCGCACCCACACTGTACGCTAACCCCCTCTTTTCGCGAATCTCTGTAAAAAGCCGGCTACTCATCCCACCGCCGAGAATTTGCGCAAGCACAGACAGTGCATAACGATCTTCATGTGTCGCATGGCAGGCTTTAACCCCCATCATGAGATGTGACTGATCGGTTTCTTTGTGTTGTATCCGCAATTGCGGCTCTGTCTGCATATCCTCGTACGGCGCAAAGGTATTTTTCTCACCAGCCTTCAAAACACTATATACTTTACGAAGTCTCGCAAGCACTTTTCCTTGTGGGAAGTTGCCGGCGACACATACAACTGTATTTGCACCCGTGTAACGCTCACGTTTGTATTTTTCAAAGTCTTTTTTGCGGAAGGAGCGCACGTTTTCCGGTGAACCCAAGATCGCGCGACCAAGCGGATGGTCTTTGCCATAGAGCACCTCCTCAAAGAGGTCGTATACCAGTCGTGAAGGACGATCATTATACATGCTGATTTCCTGGACGATCGCTTCAGCTTCTTTGGTGATATCCTTAGGTTTAATGATCGAGTTCAGAAAAAGATCCTGTACTACATCAACCGCATCCATGATTTTAGGCGATGCAACTTTAGCCCAGTACCCTGTGCGTTCTTTACCGGTGTAGGCATTATAGGACGCACCGAGTGCGTCCAACTCACGAGAGATAAACTCCGGACCAGGACGTTGTTCTGTGCCCTTAAAAAAGAGATGCTCAAGGAAATGCGCTATACCGTTCTCGTGCTCATCCTCAAAACGTGAACCTGTCCCTACTACGGTAATCATAGTAGCAGTTGTCATATCTTTAACAGGAACAAAGATGATGCGAACACCATTGCGAAGAGTGTGAATTTTATGCTGCATAAATGAGGAATAAATTTTTCTGTTAATGTATGCATTCTATAGAATTAGCGCTTGTTTGTCTAATTAAATACAAAAAGAGATGGGCAAGCCATCTCTTTTAAATACTGCGAAAGTTGAAGGATTACTTATGATTTGTAATCTTATCAAGTGCACGTGTTGCATGCTCTTTACCTCCAAGACCAAATGCAAGCCCAAGTCCGAGAGCAAGTGCAAACATAACCGCTGTGAAAAATGTCTGAATCAAGTCTTGCCCGATACCAACATGGGACGCTGCAGCCATCGATGCAAAAACAATGATACTGTATTTTGCAAAAAGTGGAACCACTTTGCGAGTCTGCTCATTAAGCTCCATGGTTTTCATGGACTGCTTGACGATGTCGTGTACGAACTGTCCAACCATAAATCCAGCACCAAGCAATATCACCGCTACGATAAGCACTGGGATAAAGTTAACGAGGTTTTCTAGTAGCCCAGAAATCGTCTCTGCATTGAGCGTGTCAGACACAGCGATCAATGTCACGATAATAAAAAACCACTTTACAAAAGTCCCAATAACGTGTGATGGACGAATCTTCCAGCCTGAATCCTGTGCATTACGAAAAAAACTGAACCGCTCTGCAAAACTATCAATTTTAAGAGTGTTTACAACACGACGTGCAATCGATGAAAACACCGACGCTGCGATCATACCAACAACAAATATTACAATAGCCCCAAGAATCGTCGGTAGTACACTTGCTGTTTGCGCCCACATTACTGTGACCGGCTCGAGAAACATTTCTGCATCCATATTTAATCTATAACTAATTAATATTACCTCTATTATAGCCCATTTTTCGCTTTATTCAAAAGGTGTTCTTCGTATGTCTTGGAAAAAACTGTCTTTCCCTCATCTGGACTTCCCTCGATCGCATTATTCAGAAAGAAGAGGAATTCTGT
Organism: Minisyncoccota bacterium; assembly: GCA_020629675.1. Taxonomy (GTDB): domain Bacteria; phylum Patescibacteriota; class Minisyncoccia; order Moranbacterales; genus JAHDCW01. Next base: position 6,039 of record JAHDCW010000027.1, read on the forward strand.
TTCTTCAGCATTAATCGTTGCCATGATTGCATCAAGCGATGGGCTATTAACAGGCCCTGGAGGCAATCCCGCATTTTTATACGTGTTATATGGACTCTCCACAGCAATATCTTCCAGTGTGTGCTTTACCTTGGAGAGACGGTTGATGTAATCGATCGTCTCATCACTTCCTAGCGGCATACCGATCTCTAGTCGCTTCCAAAAAATACCAGCCACAGTCGGTCGCTCTGAAGATTTATACACTTCCCCTTCTACGATACTTGCCATCGTGATGACCTCATGTAGCGTGCGATCGTCCTTTATGGCTTGTGCGCGAACATCATCATTAATCTGTTTATCAAACTCTTCAAGCATGCGCGTGACAATATCGATCTCATCTGCGGTCACAAAAAAGTCATATGTCTCCGGATAAAGGTAGCCCTCAAGCGATAACCCCTCAGGCAGAAATGAAAACTGGTCATACAATGACTGTGGTGGATTATCTGCGATTTCCATAAACTTTTCCCCCGAAAAACCAGCATCCTCCACAACTGGCACCATCTGATCAATCCGTAGCCCCTCTGCGAAGGTGATCCTCACCTCCTCACGCTCAACAATTTCCACGTCTCCCTCCGCAAATTGTATGCCGAGCATGCTGTATGGCGTCTTAGGCGCAACCACATAGTCACCTGCCAAAAAAGAACTCGCAAGCCCATGACGAAGCATATAGTAATAAAAAACATAACGGGAACTAATGACGCCCTCTTCTTCAAGTCGCTCTCCCAGCGAAATCACATTATCACGTCCCTGTGCGCTTTCCACTCCACGAATTTCAAATGTGACCTCTTGTACATTTACCGTCTTTTCTGACCGCGCTACGAAATCAATCACAAAAAAGAGTCCCACTAAAACAACTAAAAACAACCCCAATACCTTTATCATATATAATATCAACAAATAAATATCTTATACGCCTGACACCTGCACAAAGAAATTACGCGTTCGAGCGCCATCCAAGTCTACCACAAAAATGCTTTGTATATCAGAGAGTAGCAATTGACCTTTTGTGACTGGCACTGTCTCACTCACGCCTAGAATCACAGATTTTAGATGTGAGTGGCCATTACTGCGACCATCAGAGCGCGTATCACGCCGTAGCTCAAACAGATCATGTGAATACTGATCCTCTACAGGCACGAGACGATAGAGCATCCGCATAAAGTCCTGCATAAGCATCGGCTCATTGTGATTGATAACAACGCCCATCGTCGTGTGCGGTGCAAATATAGTGACGTGGCCGTTTTTGATGCCAGACTTCTCCAGCACATCTTCGACACGGCCTGTCACATCAATAAATTCCACTTGCGTTGTCGAATCAATTGTGATTTCTTCTGTAATGATTTTCATATCCAGTTCCTACGATTACTTTTTATATAGTATATCATTATTTTAAAAATATATATGAATACCAAATTGAAAATCAGCTCAAAAATAGCAATTTATTTTTGATAGATAATTTTAAAAAATAAATTGTGGGATACATGTAAAAATTGACTTAGCACTTCTAAAATGATATTCTTTCGTCGCGTTAAATGAGTTGCAAAAAACCTATCTACAGGAGAACCTTAACATGACAAGTCATCTATACGTAAATGACCCAAGCGATTTATCGCTACTGGCGAGACAGGGATCAGATGGTAAAATTCGAGATGCAGCCCTCAAAAAGATACTCTCGCATCCTGATATAAAAAAGTTGTGCGAAGATGAAGATTTTTGGTTTCCGGGATGGTCTGCAGGAAACTCCCTCTTATTTCTTGATCCCAATAAAATTACCGCTAAGCTATTAGAAGTAAAACCAAAATCAAAATGGTGGATCAATCCCTCACTTCGACACTGTTCCGATGGAGAAATCCTTCTCACAACATGGAAATACTTCAAAAGGCTAAGGAGAAACCGTCCAATCATCGATCCTTCCGTGCTTGCCAATGATGCAATGACAAATGACTTAAGACATGAAGTTGCCCTAAGCATGCTCTCTCAACCGGATAATCAAGTATTAATCCTTATTAGAGAAATTGAAGCTCATGTGCCCGATCTTGATAACTGGGAAGAACACCTCTCACTTGAAAATCTGTCATTTACAGGGCATGTATCTCTTTACGGCGCAGATTTTAACAATTGCAAAGATCAATATCGGAAAATGATCGAAGGGTTACAAAAAAAAGCCCTTAACACCTTAAATAGAAAGGTGGCGCAGGATGATTTAGAGATAAGCTATATAGATATTGCCAATTTTACCTCCCTAGAATTTACCGCCGCATTAATGCCCATAGCGACAAAAGTTGCAAATAAGTTAGCAAAAATTGCTTTATCAGATGAGCTCTTAACAATTCCATCAGATGAAAATTTTGATTGGGAAGGACTGGCAGAAAGCGAAGCTACCACGGCACGCACGCGGTGTCTTTATCACATCTCGTTATCACGACTTATTTCATCAAACCTACGGACTCGTGCTGCAGATGCAGCGCTTCAGGACCTCATAGATTTAGGAAGTCTACAGTTTGATAAGATTCCCTTTGCAGAAAATTTCTCTAAATATGTACCTAGACTCTTTCCAGAGGATGAGCTTTACGGACATGAATTCAGCATTGACACTCTACAATGCCTGTGCATTACTCATGGCCAGGAGCATGCATACATAAGAGATACTTTAAAGAAGAGAAGTGCCTCCAAGGAAACGCAGAGCATTCTTGCTGAATTAAGCAAATAATCGAAATGCTCACCTCGAATGATCCTATTTCATACAATAGGATCATTTTTTTATCTAAAAAGCAGCGAGTGTGATCGTTTTCTTTCTTTGCTAGAATATGCTATACTTTCTGCATTCTTAAAAGACATCTCATGCTCACACTTCGCAATCTAACCGCCAAAATCGACCGCAAAATCATCCTCGATGGCGTCACACAAACATTTCGTAAAAAGAAAATTTACGCCATTATGGGCCCAAATGGCTCAGGCAAAAGCACCCTCGCACGTATCGTCATGGGTGATCCTACTTTTAGTCTCACGCGAACATCAGAACTAAAACTTTCTGGTAAAAGCATCAAAAACAAAGATGCTGACGAGCGAGCGCATTTGGGAATCTTTTTATCCATGCAGTCTCCTCTCGCAATTCCGGGCGTCACCGTCTTTTCGCTTTTGCGCGCCGCAACGCAAGAAACAGGTATCACTGCCAAAGAACTCAAAACAAAGATGGATCAGTACGCGAGTGATCTCAAAATTCCCGCGGAGCTCCTGACGCGCTCCCTCAATGATGGATTCAGCGGTGGTGAGCGCAAAAAAATGGAAGTGCTTCAAATGGCAGTCCTAAATCCACAGTATATTTTCTTAGATGAAATCGATACTGGCGTTGATGTTGATGCACTTAAAACAATTGCTCAATTCCTCAAAAAGCACCTCAAAGAAACAGACAAAACTCTTGTGATGATCACGCATTATAATCGTATTCTCAAATACCTCACGCCCGACGTTACTCTCATCATCAAAGACGGTGCGATCGTCAAACGAGGCGATGCAGAGCTCGCCAAGATGATCGAGAAAAAAGGCTTTGACAGTATTTAATCCTCACGCATGAGCAAAAAACAACAAAAGAAAAATCTCGATTTTGACTACAAGCAAGGCTTTAAAATGCCGGAGGTATCTGATATCAAAACAGACAAAGGCATCGACCCAGAAACAGTAGAGGCGATTTCACGCTACAAAAAAGAACCAGCATGGATGCGCAACTTTCGCCTCAAGAGTTATGATATTTTTTGCGCTAAAAAAATGCCATCATGGGGTGCTGACCTCTCCAATCTCAATTTTGATGACATCATCTATTTTTTGCGTGCCACTAAGCGGCAAGAAAAATCATGGGACGACCTCCCTGAAGAAATCAAGGAAACATATGATCGACTTGGCATCCCAGAGCATGAAAAAAATTGGCTCGCTGGTGTGAGCGCTCAATACGAAAGTGAAGTCGTCTACGAGAGTGTTCAAAAGGAGCTCACCAAACAAGGTGTCATCTTTTGTGATATGGATACCGCGGTCAAAAAATACCCCGACCTCGTAAAAAAATACTTTTCTACTTTGATCCCTGCGAGTGACAATAAGTTTGCCGCGCTTAACAGCGCTGTGTGGAGCGGTGGATCTTTTGTTTATGTACCCAAAGGCGTCCATGTCACCATGCCGCTGCAGGCGTACTTCCGTATCAACACTGAGCAATTTGGTCAGTTTGAACGGACACTCATAATCGCTGATGAAGGATCACGTGTACACTACATGGAAGGCTGCACTGCACCCATCTATTCAACAGACTCCCTCCACAGTGCAGTCGTCGAAGTCTTTGCACTTAAAAATGCACACGTCCGCTATACTACAGTCCAAAATTGGAGCAACAACATCTACAACCTCGTGACCAAACGTGCCCGTGCCGAGGAAGGCGCCACCATGGAATGGATCGATTGCAATATCGGCTCAGGCGTGACCATGAAATACCCTGCTGTGCACCTTGTCGGCAAAGGCGCACGCGGTGAGGTTCTCTCGATCGCGATGGCAGGCAAAGGCCAAACTCAAGACGCTGGAGCCAAAATGGTGCATCTCGCGCCTGATACGACTTCACGTGTTGTGTCTAAATCAATCGCCAAAGATGGCGGCACCAGCACCTACCGGGGATTGGTTCACGTGAACAAAGGTGCTACTGGCGCTAAAAGTTTTGTGCAGTGTGATGCGCTCTTACTGGATGATGTATCTCGGTCTGATACCTGCCCGACAATTACCGTCCTTGAGCCCGGTACACAAACAGAGCACGAAGCAACAGTCGAGAAAATTGGTGATGAAAAACTCTTTGCGCTTATGCGCCTCGGGCTATCAGAAGGAGCAGCGCGAGGCATGCTCGTCAACGGTTTCATGGAAGAAGTCACCAAAGAAATTCCTCTTGAGTATTCCCTCGAACTGTACCGTCTCGTCAACATGGAAATGGAAGGCTCCATTGGCTAGCATGATCCTCTTTCAAGAATTGAAAAATCGCGCCTAGTTATAAGCGCGATTTTTTTTACTTTCCCACCATTTACATGCCTTGTAAACAGTTACAAGCACAGTTATCACAAATGCAATGGTGAAAAGATGTGTAACAAAACTTTCTGACACAGTAACTTCAAACCACAAATCTAAATAATGAACAATGAATGATCCTGTGTACTCGCCACAACCACATACTGTGCGTAAGTCCTGCTCCCAGAGAGTCAGCGGGCAATCCCCTTTATACAACACCTTCTGTACAAATGCAGAGATAGTGAAGAAAGGCACATGCCATAATGCATGCTTTCGTGTTATGAGATAAGCTGCTGTGCCACCTAACAAGAATAATACAACTACCCAGTGTACAAAAATGATCAATTCGATCATTAAAATCTCCTATCAAGCTACTATTTTTATCAAAATTAACATATTTTATTAAATATGTCAAATAATTACTCCAACTTACCTTTTCCTTGTTTTTTGATGTGCCCATACCTTAAGTGCCACAAAAAGTGTACTAACGACGTAAAACTTGATCATCTCTCCCTCTGCCATGGCACTATGCAGGAGCGTCAAAAAAAGCACCGGATAAGCTAAATACTGCACCCTTTTCCAGTTCTTTTTTAGGGTGCGAAGTGAAAAGTTGTTTGAGGTAATACCGAGAATGATCATACCAAGCAGCGCTACCACCCCATAAAAGAGATAATTATCGAGACCCATCATATCTGACCACAAAAGGTTGCGCTCATATATAAGCATCGCACCGTGGAAAAGTGCCAACCAAAACACTGTCACACCCATCGGGCGACGCAGTCCTACCAACTGTCGCAGTGAAATCCATCCGCTGATTTGACTAATCGGCTTAAGAAGCAAAATAAAGATCAAGCCAATCTCAGCAAGCGTCCCATAAAAAGTATAAAGCTCTCGCTCTACTACGACACTACTGAGAACAGCCAATACAAATGGCACGATCACATACGCTGTCCATTCTAAATATTTTTTGAGGCTAAGAATTATTACTTGTTGCATACTACTTACGAACAATTAAAGATTTAGCTCCGATAATTGCAGCACCCACCGCACCAAATAGGAGGAGCTGTAACCACAGAGGAAATGACACACTGTCATCCTGCAGAGGTTGCACCTCATTCTCAATTACATCATTTTCACGCTCACCACCACCCTCTCGATTTTCATTCCTATCCCCCTCCCCATCAACTATATTATCTTCTGCGATCTGGCGATCATTCTCTACTTCTCCCAGACTCACCTGCCTCACAAATTCCTGTCGCTCTGGCAGAGAGAGCGCATCCCAGTTGTCCGGTTGATTGACACCGAGCATCCCAAAGTAACGATCAACATCAAACTCTCCCTGGTACTTATTTCCAGAAGCAGGATAAAGACCAAGACTTCTGTAGTAAGCGTGTTTTTGCTCTTGTTCCCACACACCCCAGTCAGCTGGCTTCTCATGACCCGCATAATCAAAAATTGCCTGCGAGCTTCTACCGTTGCCTTTAGCACCGACCTCAAAAACACTAATACATAAACTAGCACTTACAATTATTACAGCCAGAGTCAAAAAAGAATAATGTTTCATTTTTTTGGTTTAGTTTAGATATTAATTTCGCCAAATCATCGTCCTTATTAGCGATTATATTCACTTAACTGATCTCCAAACTCTAGCTCATAAATCTCCCATAAGGCAAGTGCAAGCGCTAGAATGATCGGCCCAATCACAAATCCAATTAAGCCAAACATACTCATACCTCCAATTGTTCCAAAAAATACTAAGAGACTGTGCATTTGTGTATCTTCTCCGACGAGCTTAGGCCGCAAAATATTATCAATAGACGACACGACAACACCTACACCAAGCAGAAATACTGCCTGCCATAGTGACCCCAAGAAAAACATCGTAATCGCAATTGGAAAAAGCACAAGCCCCGCACCAACCGCAGGGATAATCGCAAGGAAAATCATCACCACCGTCCATAATCCAGGAGATGCAACATCAGCAATCACAAGTGCTACACCTCCGATTACGCCTTGAATCGTACCTATAATCAATGTACCGCGTAATGTAGCGCGAGCCATAGAAGAAAATCTCTCAAAGAGAACTTTCTCATGATGGTCTCGTAGCGGACTAAGTTGCATCATCTTACTTAAAAAACGCTTACCATCAATCAAGAAATAAAAGAGCGTAAAAAACATCACAAAAATCCAAATCAAACCCCCTGTGATACTACTGTATGTTTTAGCGACAATTGTTTGTGCGGCTTGTGCGCCACTACTACGATCTGCTGTCTGCACAAAAGCACTGAGACGCTCCCCTATGCTCTGTGCGATGCCGCCAATATCCTGATTGAGATCAATCCCTGTCATATCCGCAAACATAATCCCAACACGAGAATCTACTAATGTCTGACTGATAGAAAATATAGACTGTTGAATTGGCGAACCTTCTGTGGTCAACCCAGAAACAATCGACACCACCTCACCACTCACCATCCGCACAAGACCAAATACTGGTAGTACTATCAAAAAAACAACAACAATACACACCAGAAAAGCACTCCACGCATCATGGCCTTTGAGAAAATCCGTCAGGCGCACATGCATACGGTGAAACATACCAGCAAGTAACATAGCAACAAAGATCGCGCTAAGAAAAGGCTCGAAAAGCAAGAAGGCTCCTACTGTAACTGCAATCAGAACAAAAAAGAAAAAATAAGTATTGAAGTTTACCAATTTCATGACATTTTTTTAGTAGTAAAAAAACTACACATTATTACTTTCCTATTATACCAACTTGACTACAATCAAACAAAAAACACTCCTCAGAGTGTTCTTTTGTTTCGATGGAAGCTCTACTCCCTACAC
>JAHDCW010000028.1 GCA_020629675.1 Minisyncoccota bacterium
AAAAGAAATGTTCTTTATTATGAAATGGGAGTTATACAGAGGTTGTGCACAGGTATGTGACTATCTCTTGTGGTATTTCGTGTGGATATCCTTAAGGCCCTGGTTAGTAACGTGGGTATAAATCTGTGTTGTGGTGATATTGGCGTGCCCAAGCATTGCTTGAACACTTCTGATGTCGGCGCCGTTTTGGAGGAGTCCTGTTGCAAAGGAATGTCGCAAGGTGTGCGGGTGGACGTCTTTGGTGATGCCGGCGCGAACTGCGTATTTTTTGACGATGCGTTGGATGCTGCGGGCAGTGAGTCGTAGTCCTATCGCATCCGCTTCCTTGTTGGTGCCGGTTTTGATCCGCACAAATAGTGCAGGGTCTATATCGGTGCGTTTGGCGAGGTAGCGCTCTATAGCGTGTTTGGCGGTATCAGAAATAAAGACGATGCGAAGCTTGCCACCCTTACCGCGAATACTAAACTCTTGGCGCTCGAGATTTACTTGGTCACGATCCAGGCTTACTAGCTCGCTGACGCGCAGACCTGCACTAAAGAGGAGTTCCAAAAAAGCTCGATCGCGCAGTGTTGCGAGATCTGAGCCGGTTGCTTCGCTGAGAAGGCGATCTACTTCGTCGGGATCCAGGAAATCTACCTGCCGATCAGGATTTTTACCGACATCAAGTTTTTCGGGAGCAAGGGTTTTGAAATCCCGCTTGATGAGATAGGTGAGAAAACCACGGAGGGCGATAATATGATAGTTTTGTGTGCTTTGACTAAGCTGTTTATCTCGTTTTCCAGGCGTTTGGAGGCGATTGAGGTAAAGGCGATATTTGCGGACGAGTTCTAGGGTGATATCTGATGGGGTCGGGCTTTGTATTTCTGATAGGGTAAGAAACTCTAAAAAGCGATTGATGTAGCGCTCGTAATTTTCTACAGTCAGGAGTGAGCGGTTTTTCTCAATTTCGAGGTGTTCAGTATATTCGCGGAGAAGTTCGCGTAAGTCGTGCATAACGTCGTATAATAGATGATATCTCATAGTTTACCATGATTATTTAGTAATCTTATTGAAAAAATTCATGTTTTAGGGTATTATATGGGATACGTAATTTTTTATGGTGCAAGCAGATGGTGCTCATTTATAAAGAGCGTCTTACGTTTACATCTTATAGAAATAAGCCTGTATACATAAACCAAAAAGTCTTTTAACGATCTTCAAGGAAGGGTGGCAACGCCTGGCATCTTTCTTTCGATCTGCTGAGGAGCTCTTCCTAACCCTCATACGTGGTCGCGTTTTCTTTATGGTGGGGCGTTTTGTACGTTCTCATGGTGGTTTGTGTTCACTGCTTGTTTTGATCTTTTTTGTGAGCTTTACCAATTTGTCGGCACGTGCGCAGGAAGATCGTCTCGTGGGCTACTACGAAAAAGAGGAGAATAAGCAGAAAATCATCACCGCAGCCGAAAAGCAAAAAGAGGAAGAATCACTGACAGATACAATTGATGATGATGCAATGATGCAGCTCGCAATTGGTACAGATGTGGAGAATCGCAAAAAATCAGCTGAGCAAAGTGGTGCAATCCGTGGTAATGAGGATGATTTGGTTACAGACAGTGCTGATTTGATCCAGCCAGGACTTACATTTGTTGATGGCGAGCTCACAAACGAGGTTGAGATCTATGCGGTGCAGCCTGGTGATACAGCCGTCAGCATCGCGCGTGACAAGAGTATCTCAGTCGAGACACTTCTCTGGGCAAACGATCTCGCCAAAGCGAGTGATATTGAGGAAGGAGACTCTCTTTTCATTCTGCCGATTACGGGCGTCAAGCATAAAGTGGCTAATGCGGACACGTTGTCATCGATCGCCAAAGAGTACAAAGCTGATGAGCAGGCAATTATCGCTTTTAATAGCCTCCCGGCGAATGGTGAGCTGCGTGTAGGTGATGAGATTATCGTCCCAGAAGGAAAAATTGCACCAAAGCCACAACCACGCACTGTCGCTTCCAATAGCTTCATCCCGCGGCGCACGTACACAACGTCAGGCGAGACGCGAGGTCGGTTTGCCCACCCCTTTCCCGGTTCTATACGCACACAAGGCTTGCACCCAACGAACGCAGTTGATCTAGCTAAACCGTCCGGTAGCCCGGTGTACGCAGCAGACAGTGGTCGTGTGACCAAGGTTTTTGCTGGTGGATGGGGTGGCGGTTACGGTAATCACGTCGTTGTCACACATGATGATGGCGTTATTACGCTGTACGCTCACTTGTCACGCTCTCTCGTTAGTAAGGGTGATAAGGTTAATAAGGGGGAGGAGATCGCACTCTCTGGTAATACCGGCCGCTCGACAGGGCCGCACCTTCACTTTGAGGTGCGTGGTGCAGGAAATCCATTCTAAGTTTTTGACAAAGGTGTTAATTTAAACTATTCTGGGCTTAGTTTTTTACCAAAAAAAAGGGGGTGAAATGTTTTTTGCAGATGATGAGCTGGCGCAACTTGAGGCGAATGCTCTCGTTACAAAAAAATTCTTTACAAACGCAGAAACCTTAAATGATGTGATTGCGGGATATGACCTGCTTTCAGCTTTCTTTCAAGTTGATTATTCATCTAATACATTTCTTTTCGAGAGTCTGGGACTTTTACCAAGCAGAGATAGAACGAGTATTATTGCGGATAAAATACCAGTAGCGTTGCTTTGTAATGAGGAGAAGACTCAGAGTGTTATTTTGTCAGAAGCGGTTCATGTCTTAAGGGGTAAGAACCCATCATACCTCCTCTTTGGGTTAATGGATCCGCCTAACAGGAGAACCGGTAATTTCTTTTCATTGTTAAATGTGGCTGAGCAGGGTGATGGTCTTTTTGAAAGGGATATCGGTCATCTGCATAGAAATGGTTTGGTTGCTAGTTCCCTGACTATGGGTCAGTATGCGCGTGAGCTTATAAAGTCATACGAGGTAGAGATACCCCTGGAAGACTTTTTGAAGATAGGGAATTAGTTTTCTGAGATTGTTATTAAAAGCCTGATAAATGTCAGGCTTTTTCTTTTTGGGTAGAAATGCCATAATACTACTATGAAAAAAATAGCTATATGGTGGATGCGGCAAGATCTGCGCCTCGAGGACAACCCTGCGCTTAACAGTGCTCTTGGGCACGATCATGTGCTGCCGGTTTATATTTTGGACGATGAAAGCGCAGCGCAGTGGCAGATGGGAGCTGCCAGCAGGTGGTGGCTCCATCAGTCACTCAAAAGTCTTAGTCAGAGTTGTGATATTAGTTTTTATAAGGGACAGCCAGAGGAGGTATTTGAGCGCATTGCTGCTGAGTATGAGATCGAGGCAGTTTATTGGAATCGATGTTACGAACCATGGAGAATCTCACGGGACAAAAGCTTGAAAGAGGTGCTGACTCAAAAAAACATCAAAGTAGAGAGTGCTAACGGGTCTCTGCTGTGGGAGCCGTGGGAAATTCTGAAGGCGGATAAGACTCCATATCGTGTTTTTACCCCATTTTATCGACGTGGCTGCCTCGAAGCGCCAGCACCTCGGTTACCTGAGACCGTCAAGATTACAAAAGGACAGATAGTGACGTCTAAGGGGGGTGTTTCTCTCGATAATCTTGATTTAATGCCTAAGAAAAAGTGGTACAAAGATATGGAGAGTGAATGGCAGCCAGGAGAGGGTGGTGCACACGAGCGTCTTGAGAGCTTTATGAATAAGGGTCTTGCTAACTACCAGGAAGGGCGCAACCTCCCTGCGCAAACATCGGTATCACGCTTATCGCCACACTTACATTTCGGTGAAATTTCGGTTCATACGGTGTGGGATCTCATTAATCAGGTGCCACAAGACGATAATGCGGATACCTTTAAAAGTGAGTTGGGATGGCGTGAGTTTTCTTACTCGCTACTTTACTTCAATCCAGAGGTGCCCACGCAAAACCTGCAGTCCAAGTTTGATGGATTCCCGTGGGAAGAAAATAAGCGACATCTCGCACGCTGGCAAAAAGGTTTGACTGGCTATCCGATTGTGGATGCTGGTATGCGTGAGCTGTGGCAAACGGGTTACATGCACAACCGGGTACGTATGATCGTGGGATCTTTTCTCGTTAAAAACCTTCTTCTCGATTGGCGTGACGGTGAAAAATGGTTTTGGGATACACTGGTAGATGCTGATCTGGCAAGTAATTCTGCTAGTTGGCAGTGGATTGCGGGATGCGGGATGGATGCTGCGCCTTATTTTCGTATTTTTAACCCAATCACACAAGGAGAAAAGTTCGACCCTAATGGGGTTTATATGAAAAAATATGTGCCTGAGCTAAGACGGCTTCCTAAAAAATACCTCTTCAAACCTTGGGAGGCACCACAAGAAGTATTGGATGAGGCTGGTGTATCTCTCGGTGAGGATTATCCATATCCACTAGTCGATGTTAAAGAGTCACGTGAACGAGCTTTAGCTGCTTTTAAAAACCTGTCAAAAGTGGTGAAATAACTTCTGCTTTGGTTGCGTACTACGATATATATGGGTGTGTTAAAATGTAATTGTTATTAATAATAGACATATGAAAAAACCAGTAGTGATCGGTGCTTTAGCAATCCTTGTGGGTACATCACCTATGAGTTCGTTTGCGCAGGCGCCAACTAAAGAAGAACGCGACGCACTTAGGGCTGAGCGGCAAGAAAACCGTGATGAAGCACGCACACAAAGGCAAGAAAACCGTGAGGAAGTAAAGGAGGGCCGTGAAGGAGCGCGAGCTGAGCGCCAGGGGGAGCGCAAAGAAGGCATGCAAGATCGCGCTGAAAACCGTGCAGAAAACTACAAAGAAAAATTTGAGACGCGTTATGCACGTGCGCAAGAGCGAATCGCTGCAGTTCTCGAGCGTTTACAGGAGGCTGGTGCAGACACTGCAACGCTCGAGGGGTATATCGATACGCTTGAGGAAAAGGTTGATGCAGTAAGTGCTGCTTTTGATGCTTTGGACGACGCGATTGCTTCTGGAGAGCGTGAACAGGTAGATGGTGCGCGTGAAGCAGTGCGTGCAGCGCGCTCAGATATGCGTGAGTATTACAAAACAACTGTCCGAGAAGAAGCAAAGAGCATTATCAGTGAATTACGTAATAGCTAACATATGAAAAAAGAAATTGTAGCAGTATGTGCAGTTATGATCCTAGCAGGGTGTGGGGCAGGTAGTGATCAGTCGGCAGAAGGAAGTAACATCGTCCCGATGCCACCAGCTGAGAGTATGCCTAAGAAGGTGGTAGCTGAAAACATCTCAGATCAACAGGCAATCCAGGATGAAATCGCAGCTGCAGACCCTGCTCTGAGTGATGATATAGATGTAGTGGATAATGACGCTCTTCTTGAGGAAATCGATACAATTTTTGACGACATCGATCAGCTATAGTAGATTAAACTCAGTTTTTTAGAGGAGCATTTCTATGTCAATGTATAAAACATATAAGGATTCACCAGACCTTTCTTTAGAGTCCAAGAGGATGTCTGATAGTGCGCTTAGTGAATTTTTGGATGCGCGGGTTGTCGTCTGCAGTGATGTCATTCTTTATAACAAGACAAAAAAGGTAGTATATCTAGCGACACGCATTCATAAACCTGCAGAAGGTTTATGGGTGATAGGCGGTCAGACCAAGAGAGGTGAACGTGCTGAGCAAACTGCCATGCGTAGATTGCAGGCGGAGACTGGCCTTAGTGTGGATGAGGATAGATTACAGTTTTTAACAATTATCGAAAGTCAGTGGTCATATAGGGCCGAGCCAGAACAGAATAACGGCAGACATGACCTGACACGCGTATTTGCCGTAGAAATATCTGATGATGAGCGGCTGCAAGCAGAAAAACATTTAGATTCTCAGGAGTATGATGTGAGCGCTGGTCTTAAATCGTGTACGCGAGAGGAGTTGGTGAGTGCTGGCGCGCGTGAAGTAATTCTTGATTACTACAATCTCATTTTCGCCACGTAGAAACAATAGTTCTAAAGCACCTCGCTTAAATCGAGGTGTTTTTTTGTTGACTTGACTAAAGAGGGGAAAAGTATTAATCTGCGTATACCTTAAAAAAACGGAGTGGAGAATGTCTTTTAAATCTGTGGTTAAAGTCCGCTTTTCAGATGAAATTCGCGATCATCCAGCTGTTCCATATCAATTATTTTCTGCACTTGAGCATGAAGGTATTAAAAAATGGAGCGATTTATTGCAGTGTGATAGGAAGAAAATTGGAAATATTAAAAACATCGGGGAACAAACCTTAAGTATTCTGGATACCATTATTTACTCACAACGTTGGAAGTGGGATTCATATGAACTTGTGAACGGCAGGGTCGTCAAGAGGAAAAAAGAAAAGAAATCAAAAAATAAGGATAAGAAAAAGCGCTCTAAAAAAATGAGCGCAAGAAAATCTGGCAGGAAAGCCAAGTAAAAATTTGGCATTCAAAAGGCGACATGATTAATGTCGCCTTTTTTGTATGGGTTATGTAAGTGTGAGAGAGAGATCTGTGATGATGTGGTCAGCGCAGTTGCAAGAGGAGGGCTTGTCTCCGTAGGGCTGATCCTCGGGTCGTTTAATAAAATAAGAAGTCACCTTAGGATAGGCTTGTTTAACTTCATCGATATGCTTGGCTTTATCATCGACGTAATGGATCTGATCATAGCGATCGGCAATGTCAGCAAAAACAGTATCCTTGGAGTCGTGTGAGATAAAGATATGGTCGATGTGGTGCAGTTTGCTATGTGTTATCTTTTCACTTTGGAGCTTTTGATCTCCTTGGGTCATGACGATGATGTCGAAATGATCTTTGTGGCGGGTGATAAAATCCTGTGCGTCTGCAAAGATAAACTCTTGAGCAGAGTGTCTAATTGTGCCGTGAATTGTCTGTTTGAGGAGGTCTTTGTCTTCATGAGGCAGAACTTGGACAAAGCGGTCGATATCGACGAGGGCGCAGCAGCTCTTGAGCGCTTGGCGATGCTTATCAAAGATTTCTGGTGCAATGCCCACATTATTAAGGTTTTCTTTTAGTTTGGCCACGTAAAGAGTGGTGTTAAAAAGGGTGTGATCAAAATCAAGGACAATTGCATTTTTATGTGTAGGTACGCAGAGACGCTGGTCAGTGATGAGCGTGACGGACCGCATGTTATGGAGTACGTTTGCTGGCATTATGTGCTGCGCATTATCACCTTTTAGGAGTGCGTTAAGGACTTCTTTTTTGCTCTCATTAGCGGCATAGACGACAGCATGATCAACATGCTCTGCGAGAAAGGTGGGAGTCACAGTGATGCGCTCTGGAAAGGCTGCTTGCGGGCTTGTATAGGCACGTATGAGCTCTGACGTACAAAATAGCTCTCTGTACGTCATGTCACCACTCTGCGGGAGGATGCCGGCAGTATGGCCATCCTCACCGACACCTAGTGTTGCATGAATGTGGAGGTCTTTTTTAAGGAGTTTTTTTAGGTACTCTCTATACTTTTTCTCCGCCTCAATAGGTGTGAGTCCTTCAAAGAAGTCCCTGGGAATAATATCTACCCTTGCGGTCGAGAGCTTACTGATTAGATCTTCTTTCTCGTATAGTTTGACGATGTTCTGGTCAGGGCTGTCGACATGGAGCCGCTCATCAATTACAGTAATCGTGTCGATGTGTGCAGCGCACTGATCGCTCATGTGGTCGAGAATGTCGAGAGCTGATCCTCCTGATATAAAGAGGATTACTTTACTATGATTTTTTAGGATCTTTCCTTCAAGTAAGGTGTAGGCATCATGCGCTGGAGTCTTGGTGATCTGTGTATGCATGGTAATTATTTTATCTTGTGACCACCGAACATGTTACGCATCATATTAATCATTTTTCCTTGGAAGCTTGGGTCTTCTTGTGATTTTTTACGTACATCCAAGGAGCTCTCAAGAACCGGTGTTGATTTACCCTGTTCCTGAGCCGCGAGATGGGTCCAGTATGCCTCACTTTGGCTGAGACCTTGGGCGCCACCAGAGCCGGCACTGCCAGAAATCTCATCTAGATCTGCACCATACTGCGTGAGTCCTTCCTGCGTCCACGACATAAGTCGAGATGTGATGATGCTGTGGCTGCTGTAGACTCGTGATACTTCGTTGAGGTCTACAGTAAAGGGAGCGTCCTTGAGAATGTCGAAGCCCTCAGCGATTGCCTGCATCATGCCATACTCGATACCATTGTGCACCATTTTGACGTAGTGCCCAGCGCCAACACTGCCGAAATATCCATATGCACTGGGTGCAGCGAGGTCGCTGAAGAGCTGGTCATATGTTTGTGCGATGGCGAGGTTGCCACCGATCATCAGGCAAGCGCCTCCGCGCGCACCTTCTTGCCCACCAGAGACACCGACGTCTATGAGATTGATGCCTTTGTCACTAAGCATTGCGCCATGCTCAAGTGTTTTTTTGTAGTATTCGTTGGCGCCGTTGATGATAGTATCACCAGCATCCATCATCTCTGATAGTTCTGTGAGAACGCTCTGTGTGATGTCACCCGAAGGAACCATGGTCCATATGACACGTGGCGTTTCGAGTGCGTCTACCAGCTCACGCAGATTGAAAGTGGTGGTAATGCCGTACTCTTGGGCGCTCGCTCGTGCTGCATCACTGACATCTGTCGCGATAACTTCATGTCCTTGGTCTTTGAGGTGGCGGGTCATGCCTTCTCCCATCTTTCCGAGGCCGACGTATCCTATTTTCATATTTTTCTACTTAATGATTTGGTTATGGGATGCTCCTTGGGGATAGATTTTTAATGACTGATCATCCCACGAGGTACAAAGATCTGTGATCGATGACCACGCGGCCATCACTTCACGGGTGCTGGTAAAGAGAGTGTGGTCGCCAAGAATTGCATCGTAGATAATTTTCTCATAGGCGCTATTGTCCCGAGCCTGCGTCTCCTGATCATGGTAAGAAAAAGTGAGATCCTTGGGTATGATTGCTGATGAAAGTCCGTGTTTTTTTGCAAAAAAGCGCACGGTGATCTTTTCTTCTGGTGCAATGTCAAAAATGATCTGATTATTTTGCGTGTCTCCATGTTCGCGATCACAAAGGCAAATGTTCGGTTCACGGAACGTGACGGTGATGCGGGTTATTTTTTGATCCATAGCTTTACCAGCACTGAAGATAAACGCAGTATTTTGCCAATCTGGATCAGTGCTTTTACCATGTGCCTGAAAGAAAGTTTCGGTCTGTGAGTCTGGTTGGACACCTTTTGTGGTTAGGTAGTTTGTATACTGACCACGGATGATTTCTTTGTTGGTATCAAAGCTGAACGAATCGAGAATATCTGCGCGCTTTTCACGGATGTGATGTGCGCTGAAATCCTCTGGTCTACCCATGGTCATGAGTGCAAACATCTGGAGGAGGTGGTTTTGACCCACGTCCCTGAGCGCGCCAATTGCATCATAAAACGTACCTCGATCAGAGGCATCGACTGATTCGTGAAGTTCAAATTCCATTTTTTCGATATGTTCGTCATTCCAAGCAGGTGTAAAGAGAGCATTGGAAAACCGAAAGGCGATCAAATTTTGAATTGTTTCTTTACCGAGGTAGTGATCAATCCGAAAGATGTGATCCTCATCAAAGAGAGTGCCAAGTCGCGCGTCGAGTTCACGCGCACTCTGGAGGTCGTTACCAAAAGGTTTCTCGATAAGGATGCGCGCCCAATTATCTGGTGTCTCGCATGCCTTACCGACGCCGGAGACAGCGATGTTTTCGAGGAGGGGACCATAAAAACGTGGCGACACAGAGAGGTGGAAAAGTTTATTGGTACACTGTCCGAATGATTTTTCTACCTCATCGATTGCATGGGCGAGGGCGGTGTAGGTTTCCACTTCTTCAAACCCGCCTTTGACATAGCTCACATGCTCCAAAAAATCAGCATCAATTGCCGATATATTGTCTTGCAGTAATCCTTTAAAAGAGTCATTTGTGTGATCAGTGTGCGCTACGCCAATAATGTGATATTGATCTGGGAGGTGATCATTTTTTTTGAGCTCGATCAGAGCGGGGAGAATCTTGGTGCGCGAGAGATGGCCCGTGACACCAAAAATCACAAAAATAGTGGGTGTGTGACGCATAAAATATGTCTACTTTACTTAACATATTAAATATAACACAGTATATCTTATTCTAGATAAAAGTTGCGAGAGGTGGTTGTATTTTATATATTTTCTCAGCGTATGCTAGTTAGGTAAAATATAGGTCCCAAAATAAAAAAAGCTCGACAGTATGTGTCAAGCTTTTTTAGATTGTGCCTTATGGTTAGCGTCGCCACTCACTCTGTTTTTCAAAGATCAGGTCGTGCATTTCCCAGAATTTACCTTGGTTGCCTGCTGCCTCCGCTGCTTTGGCAGCTGAGCGTGCGTGCGCGTGCATCGGAAGTGGGAAGTGGCGATAGACAAACGCTACCGTTTCTGGATTTGCCGCTACGAGCTCTGCCATCGGCGCAGCCATACGCTGACATGCTGGGCATTGGAAGTCACTAAACTTCTCTATGATCACGACCGGTTCTGTCGCACCTTTGGATGGTGCATCTTCGGGTAGTGGTTGTGTTTCACCATCAGCCTGTGCAATGAGGTTGTCGATAACGCGCTGGTTTTCCTCAAGAGAAGCTGTGAAACGTGTTTGGGTGCCATTTGCAAAAAAAGTCGGTGTTGAAGTGACGCTGCGTCCATCACCATCAGCAATTGATCGGTCGATACGGCTTTCTACGTCTGAGGAGATGATGTCAGCGCTAAATTGTTCCATATCGAGACCGAGATCCTCTGCATAGTCATTAAATCGTGCATCAGATCCGGTTGGTGTCGTCTGATCAACATGTGCGAGGTAAAACATACCCACGATAAAAGCTACAAAGAGACCGGCACCAAGAAAGAGGTACTTTTTTTCCATAAAATTCTACGTTTAATAGTTAGTGATGTAGGATTTACATATTTAGATATGTAAAGTCTAGCATACATTTTAGTTTTGACGAAGAATTTGGTTGATTGCATCCTCATCAGGACAGCCAAAGTCCATGCTTGGTGAGTAAAAGTCTTGGTCAGGGCCGCGACACGCTGATTTGTCACGGGGAAGTGGCGTGAGAAGAGGGAGGAAGAATCCTATATCATCACTGGTAAAGCGCTCATGAAGGTTGCGTAGCGTGCGGTGTCTGACGTTAGTGGGCATGCTCGCAAATGTGTGCATGTCATCATCAAGCTGTCCGTTCCAGTCGAGATAGAGAAAGACGTGGTCAGCGCGGTCGCGAAACTCCGCATGCCACATAAGTGGCCAGCACCAATCCCCCGGCTGTTTCCAGTATCGACTAAAACACGGTCCAGGCTCGATCGTGCCGCTTTTGCTAACGCCGATACCGCCTTCGATAAAGTCAAAATGCCGGAGATAGGATTTTTTAGTCACTTCACCTGTTTGACCGCCGATGAGAATATCTATGTTGTGTGCTTGAGCATAGGCACGCATCTCACGAATGACATTGTCTACCTTGGGGAAATTGTAGCTTTCTTCTTGGTGTTTGAGTTGTCCAAAGACAAAGACACGTATACCGAGGTCCATCGCATCTTCTGTGATTTGCTTGAGGTAGGCGCGATACTCTTCTTCCTCTAGTGACGGTTTGCAGCTGTGTTCACCCCAGAAGTGTTTGCTGTGCTTTTTGCACATCTCACCAAAATCGAAATAGCGATTTTCAGCGCGGTAAAAATAATCTGCCTTACGATCGATTGCTTCAGCGATAAACATGCCGTAGACAGCATCTGGACGATTGATCTCCGTGAGGATGCGTCGGGCTTGGGGAAAGTCGGGTGGTTCGAGCCATGTCTCGAGAGCGCGGTGAAAATAGTGACAACTACTGTTTTTGGCGACTTCTATATTAACCTCCTCTTCGTCATAGCCACTTAGCAGCCCATCAGCAACGCAGCCCTCTGATTTGATGCGTGAGAGATCAAGTGATGCAGCGCTCCAAAAAGACTCTCTTGCTGCAGGAGATTGGATCTCAAGGCCATCGCGTGGATCTACAGCATATTGAGTATTTTGATAATATACACCCAAACCTAGCGGCCACAGAAAACCCGCCAAAGATACGACAACTAAAAAGAAAGACCATTTTTTCATAGTATTTTGTGTTTCATATTATATACCGGAGATGGGTATTGACGAAATATCAAAAAGGCCTTATTATAGTGGAACGTGTTGAGAGACAGGCAGCTGGCTTTCAGTTTCCGTCTCATCTTTATTTTATTTTAGTGGATAGGACATATGCATAACAAGGTTATAGCTTTCAACAAAGAGCAGCGAAGCGCAACAATAGACTACCGTGCTGGTGATGTGGTACGTGTACACCGTAAGATCAAAGAGGGTAACAAGGAGCGTATCCAGATTTTTGAGGGGATGATTATCGCAGTGAAAGGTGGTCAGAGTAGCTCTCCGATGATTACTGTACGCAAAATCTCTCAAGGAGGTTATGGTGTTGAGATTGTTGTGCCAGTGATTTCACCAGCAATTGAAAAAGTAGAAATTGTGAAACATGCCAAAGTACGTCGCTCAAAGCTCTACTTCGTACGCGACAAAGCTGCTAAAGCCCTTCGTTTTAAGTTTAGTGAGGTGGTAGGACGTGGTTATATCGCAGATGAGAAAGAAGAGGTTGCTCCAGAAAAAGCAGAAGAGGCAGAGGTAGAAGAGGATAAGGAGGAAGTAGAAAAGAAAGACTAACCTCTCCCTGGTGTACACATCTCAAAACATGTGACATAATAGGTCCATGATTTGAGATTTGTCACTGAACTCTGTGAGTAACTGACACAGAGCATCTGGAGGGACAGTCAAGTTTATTTACAGTTAGCTCAGGTGGTGGAATTGGTATACACACTAGGTTGAGGGCCTAGGCTATTATATAGCGTGCGGGTTCAAGTCCCGCCCTGAGCACACAGTCCCCGCGAAGAAGGGGCTTGAAATGGAAGGGGTCGGGAAACAATAGTTTCCCGTGAGAGGAAGTTCATGAAACCGTGGGTTTCATGGGAGTCCCCTCAGGGACGACGTGAAAGTCCCGCCCTGAGCACAGGTTATTCTCATTTTTTGTAATGTGGAGTATAATCAAATTTATGCACGCTTAGCTCAGCTGGTCAGAGCATCTCGTTTACACCGAGAGGGTCGGGAGTTCGAATCTCTCAGCGTGCACAGTAAAAATGGATTGTTGAGTGACGAGATATTTTGTATGTATGAAGTGTCCCGTGGTCCAGCAATCCATTATTTATTTCGATGGATCTATGGACGTGCCGGAGTAGCTCAGTGGTAGAGCAAAGGACTGAAAATCCTTGTGTCGAGAGTTCAATTCTCTCCTCCGGCACATAAAAAAATCCCCACATAGGGGATTTTTTATTGCTGCGAGAATTGAACTAAGAAAAGGGTTGGGGAGTAATAGTTTACCGTGAGAGGAAGTTCATGAAGCCGTTGTTTCTATGCGAACGCAGCGACGTGAGATATTCTCCTCCGGCACATAAGAAAGTCCCTTAGTGGGGGATTTTATTATACTATCATTGACTTACGGGTAATTATTTTGTAGTATACATAGTACCGTTGCTGGTGATGAAGCACATGGGACCGTAGCTCAGTGGTTAGAGCAGGGGACTCATAATCCCTTGGTCGCTGGTTCGAACCCAGCCGGTCCCACAGAACACAGACACATGCGGGTGTCGTATAATGGTTATTACACCACCTTGCCAAGGTAGAAATGGCGGTTCGATTCCGCTCACTCGCTCATC
>JAHDCW010000029.1:0-8375 GCA_020629675.1 Minisyncoccota bacterium
CGCTCACCCGCTCCAAACCCACACGTTGGCGGCATCCCATACTCAAGCATCTCCACGAAATCCCAATCAGGCATCATCGCTTCGTCATCACCACTCTCGAGAAGTTTCTGCTGCTCACTAAAACGCTCCGCTTGATCAATAGGATCATTAAGCTCGCTATAGCCATTGCCCACCTCAGCACCTGCGAGGATGACCTGAAATTTCTCCACCTTAGCCGGATCATCATGCATACGCTTAGCTAGCGGCGAGAGAAACGCTGGATGTCCGACGAGGAAACCTGGACCAGCAATATCTTTGCGACAATATTTCCATAGATTATCGATGAGGCGCTCCTTACTCGCAGCGTCGTGCTCGACACCGAGCTCTTTAAGCTTATTCTTAATCTCCTCTTCAGAGGCGCTCATCACATCAATCCCTGTACGCTCCATTATCTCGCCACAGTAGTCTATCTCACGCCATTCATCAGCTAAATCAAACTGATGTCCATGCGCTTCAAATGTCGTCTTACCGTAAACTTCCTGCGCAAGTGTACGGTACATCTCCTGCACGAGCTGCATCCCATCACGGTAGTTGGCATACGCCCAATAAAACTCCATATTAGTAAACTCTTGCAGATGATTAGGACTTGATCCCTCATTGCGAAACGCGCGGCCAATTTCATAGGTTTTTTCGAGGCCGCCAGCGATCGCTCTCTTTTGCCAGAGCTCACCGATCGAGATGCGCAAATATACCTCTAGATCAAAATCATTATGATGCGTAATAAAAGGTCGCGCCTCCGCACCGCCTGTCGTCGTCTCAAGTGTTGGCGTTTCAATATGGAGAAATCCCTTAGATTCCATAAACTGTCGCATCACCCGCCAGAATTTTGCACGTCGCACAAATCGCTCACGCACCTCCGAGTTAACTGCCATATCTACATAGCGACGACGATAACGCTCATCTTCATCCTTGAGGCCAAAATGATCAGTCGGCATTCCTCGCAGCGCCTTGGTTAAGAGCGTCCAGTCAGCTGTCATCACACTCCTCTGTCCGGCCTGCGTCACAAAAACCTTCCCACGCACCTGAATAAAATCACCCGCATCAACCAGTTTTACAAACGGTTTATATTGCTCTGGATCACTACATTCTTTTTTAGAGAGAACGACCTGCATGCGCCCTGAGAAATCTTCCACATCAATGAATGAAAGATTGCCATGAGTACGCTTGGATCGTATCCGACCAGCAATAATCACTTCTTGTTCGTCTTTTTGGAGATCCTCAAAAGCATCTAAGACATGTCCAATATCATGCGTCTTATTAGTTACAGACGGAAATGGCACAATCCCTTTTTCGTGCAATAAAGCAATTTTTGCGAGACGCTCTTCACGCTCTGACCCTGGTTTTTGTTGATCTTCATTCATAAAAAGATGTTTTTATCATGTGCTTATAGTACCTGTTTTAACCAAAAAAATCCAGTAAAAAATCCATGCCTTATAAGGCACAAAAAAACCAGCTGTCTCAGCTGGTTTTTTTAAAAGCATATCAGGATCTAGTCAACAGAAACGATTTCATAGCTAACGTTTCCTGCTGGTGTCGCCACCTGGACTTTATCACCAGCATTTGCTCCAATGAGTGCTTTACCGATTGGCGATTCGTTAGAGATCTTTTTTGCTGCAGGATCAGCTTCGTTTGATCCAACAATCTCAAAAGTCATACCCTTCCCGCGGACTTTTACGTCTACCTGTGAACCAATTTGCACAGAACCATCAGAATCATCACGCTCGACAACTTCCGCCTCTTTGAGCATCACCTCAAGCTCTGCAACGCGCTGCTCGTTTTCTGTTTGACGCTCTTTAGCAGCTGAGTACTCAGCATTTTCACTGAGATCACCCTGCTCTTTCGCCTCTTTGATTGCAGTAGCAATCTCTTGACGAATAGCTGTTGTGCGCTCATCGAGCTCGTTTTGAAGTTTTTCAAGTCCTTCCTGTGTGAGAAGTCTAGTCATATCTTTTTTATTATCTCTTTGATTTTACACACCCCATGCATGTGCACGATTTGTGCAAAAAACCCCACGAGGGATTAATATGAAGAAAAGTATAACACCCCCCTCTGAGAGTGTCAACCAATCATCTCTCTGCTGTTTTAATACCTTTTTACACCTACTCTAAACTCTCTTTCTTTTCCCGCAGGTATTGAGTAAATCCTTCTACAATCTCCACAATCACCTTAAAAGGCGTCTCGACGATAAAGTCAAGCACAAACACAAACACGTTTAATGAATCAAACTTTTTACTAAACCACTGTCCCGCCTGTACAATTGGCAACGTGATCAAATCAATCAAAAAACTAGTCATGGAGTCTGACTTTGGTGCTACGCGCCAACGACGAGCCCGCGCTCGGATTCTGAGACCAAAATAACTTACAAGCGTCAAGAAAAATATAAATAATCCACCACTTACAATATTAAACTGAAGCCTATCGAGCGTCCAAACAATACCCGCAAACACAAGCCCAAAGAAGAAAAGATATGTAACCGCAAGGACAGCCCCAAACAGACTCTTACGTCTATGAATACGAACAACGATCTGAGGCAACTCTTGATTGGTAATGATTGCTTCGATCCGCTCAAGTGTAAATGTGCGACTATCCGATTTCGGCAACTTGACGATACGCGTCATCACAAAAAGCAAAAATGGATGAAAGAAGATATTTATAAGCAGTGGCACGCGATGCACTTCCCCATATCGCCACCGATCATAAGGCAACTCAACAAGAAAAGCTAACACGGTCTTAGTGATGAGAATATAAATAATAGTCCGATTGACTCTCCTCTTGATAAGACTCTTCTCAAGGTCATATTTTTCTGCAAGCACATCTGACATATGACGCTTTACGTCAGTGATGCTAAGCTGCTCTTTTGTCCATAGATCCGGTTTTTTGGTGATTGATTCCTGGATGATTTGAAAGAAAATGCCAAAATCTCGCAGCTTTGGCATCAGTCGCCAGTTAAGAGGGTGATCAATCTGTGACCTAATAGTCTGCATCGTCTGGATGAATCGATGTGAAATCAGAGAAAGCTCCTCCTCTGTCTGCGCACCACGCCATGATGATGTATGCAAATTCCACAAGACCCAAAAAAGCCCCTTCTCATCATAACCAAAAAGACTCCTCGCACATGCAATGTAAATCTGTGTATGACGCACATCATCTGCAATGTCTTGATCCTTAATTTCGACCAGGTCACGCACAGTAAGATAATAAGCATCAAGCGTTGGGCGCATTGCCACTGAGGGAAAAAGAATCTCCTCAATTTCCATCGCCGCAAGCGTCGTCAAAAATCCACGAGCCTCTACTCCTTCAGGATGTGATGATGTTTGCTCAATAAGGCTAACAATTTTCTGAACGACATCCTCAACATCACCAAGAATTCTTTCTGGCAACTCATTATTAGGCAGATAACCCGCGCGTACTAACTCAGTCACCAAAAAACGCGATACTGATCCACGACGAAAAGTCTCTGAGAGCCGACGTGCTAAGATGCGATCAATCGCGCTGCGCCTAAGGAGGTGCTCCTCCTTATTATCAACACTATAGCGAAGCTTTTCATACAGATAAGCCAACTTGCTAGCAATTCGATCCACTGTAATCACATCCTCTCCCTCCTGGGGTCGAAGTGCGTCCTTCATGGAAATGCGCTCTAAAACAGACGCTCGCATCTGCTGGATCTGTGGTGCAATTTTAATTGTCGACATAAAATTATAAGTCCTTAAACTTTCCCAACACTAATACAAAGTAATTGATTTGTCTATTTATTATACCACTCATGATTTACCCCCGAGCTAATTACCCACAAAACGAAGCATCAATAGAAACGCCGAAGCAAAACCCACCAAGCCACAACACGCACTAATCAGAAGCCATAACGTTACACGCATTCGACTAACAAACAAAAACTTCTCCTCAAACTTAGGAAGTGTCTGCCGCAGCTCTTTGTCAATCAGCCGCTCAGGCGCAGAAATATTTTCTTTTTCAATATGCACACCACGCCCACCAAAAAGCTTAATCATGTCATAGCGACTCAAGACTCCCAACAACACCCCCGCATCATCCGTTACAGCTATAGGATTGACATCATGATTTTCAGCAAAGATTTTAAGCGCTTCCTCGACAGGCACATCAGGCAATAGTGTCATAGGATCACTGTTCATGATAGCCTTAACTCTTATATCTGCAACACCCCGCATCTGCTCACTCAAAAATTTTCTATCCTTGTTATAAGTTCCCACGTCTTCAAAAAGACGAATGATCGTCGGCAAATGCAAGTCAGTACCACGCAACATCATGTCGTGTTGCGTAATCATGCCCTTGAGAACACCTTTTTTATCGATGACTGGCACGCCATTAAAGCGTTTCTGCACAAGAATCTCTACGGCGTCAAGGACTGGTGACGTCGGCGACACAGTCAGCAAGTCATCCTTGGTCATCAAATACTTTACATACATAACCAAAAAAGTTTAATCTATGTATGTATTATAGCCCACCCCATGATTTTATACACATTATTTAAAGATCACTAAAGATGTATGAAAAAATCACCCATGAATCATGGGTGATATCCTTGAAACCTAACTGTAATAAGGCAGACATTTCTTGGGAATAGAGCGAATAACTTCCCAACTTATACCACTACTTTCTTGCACATGACGTACGTAACAAGCAGATGATTTTACATTGTGCGGATAAGGATCATCCATTAACGAGAGCAAATTTGACTCAAAACGTTTATCCTTCTCACTTACCAAATAAAATATCGCTTTTTTTGTGATGCTACACACATCACCATACACATCATAAAATTTCCCATTCCTAGGATGACCTTCTTCCCACTTGAGAATTTTTTTTATGACACACTCAGGATCACCATAACTCTTCGGCGATGACATTGCTGGCAATAAGAAATTTCTCACAAGTGAATAACGCTCCTCCAAGTCTTCGTTTTGACTAATCTGATTTAACTTCCAGACACGATTATTCACATCATCAACATCGATTGTTGGATTAATACCACATCCCACCAACCAAAAAACTGCACTTAAAAGAAGTATGTTTTTCACCGCTAATTCTCCATAATGAACTCAAATCTAAACCTATTACAACACTAATAATTTGTCAATATGAGCATAAATAAAAAAGCGCCACTTTGCAGTAACGCTTTTACAATGCGAAAGAAAGGACATGTGCTTATTTCTTCTCTCCATTTTTACCCTGAGAGCCTTCCGGTTTTCCCAAAAGGATGCCACCTACATCACCAGAGTTTCTAGTTAATCTGGCAATTAAAACCCTACGAGCTGTCTCAACACTACGAGCTGCATCGGACTTCAGATTAATGTTCATTATTTTCTCCAAGTAACTAAAATACTTTTGCATTTTGATAATACCACAAATATTAGTAAATACAAGTATGTACAGTTCTAAATAATCAACGATTCAAAAAATGAAAAGCTGTGCCTCTGAGAGACACAGCTTCTTATCACACTCTACCCTTCAGATCTACCATCAATCCACCGATATTTAAGTGGAAGAATGAGAAGCGATGAGATCATCGCCACACACATCGAGATTACAAGCAGCAATCCCAGATCCTCAACAATGACATATGAATCCAGCACAGCCAGCGGCACAAATCCTGACGTATTGACCACAAAGTCATTAAAGAATTTCCTAATCTCAAGAGCAAAGCGATCACTCGTCGCTAAGGCGCTAAGTGCGACAACACCGACACAGAGCAATAAAAACAACGGCAAATCAAGCGCAGCCGTAATAATCACACTTCCCTGGGCAGATGTCGCCACATCAAGTGGGATCCCCAGCCACGCCATCGCAATAATTGCAACAGAAGGCACCATCACAAACGGAATCGCCAACAGCAAACCATACTTAAACGCTTTTAAGACATTAAACGTCTGTCCTAACGCAAACATGATCAAGGCACCACCAATAGTTATAACGGATATAATTGATAGTACCAGGTTGATACCATATCCATCACGGACAAGAAAGTCCATATCTGGATAACCAGCTGTATCATTGACGAGGCGAACTTCTTGAAATGCACTTTTTTGATCCGCAATATCTAATACAGCATCGCGGAAGTCTCGCATGTCACCAGTTGTCTTTGCTGCAGTTGATGCGACCACTATCACGATGTTTTCAGCGTCATACTTCACGCCATCAGCATCCTCCTCCTCGTAAGAAAAGAAGTGTCGTCGCGCAAGCTCATTATTTTCTAGCTCCAGATTAATGGTAGACCAAATCCCCTGCGCCTTAAGACTTGGGTCAAATGCCTGCATAAATCGCTCGATGTTACCATCGTATTGAGCATATTTAGCAGCATCAAAATCAGCAACGATCTGCTCAAATGCATCCGCATAACCAGCTACGGAGCGCGTCCGCTCTAGCGCACGCACCTCGCGATGAAGCTCAACAAGCTGCTGAGGACACGCAAAGGATGATTCAGGATCATATATCAGCTCATCACAGCGAATAGCCAGATGTACCATATAATTTCCCACCGACCCTTCGTAAGTCTCTGCTTCAGCAAATGCTGTCTCCATCGGTGTTCCTCGCAACAATCGCTGCGGCGAACTATCCGTAGCGACATGACCAGATACAAACAAGTAAGTAGCCATGCAGACTGTTGCGACGATGATACTTACACTCATCGCTGACGCCCACTTATGCCGCACAAAAGATACAACACCACGGTATAACACATCAAATAGTGGCATCAGCACCGACTCCCGTGCAGGCTTAGCAGCAGATCCAGATAGAGAGCTATGTAAAACTGGTAACCCCCAATAAGCAGTAGCTGCAGATACCGTAGCACCCACCATGCACAACACACCAATTTGCCAAAGCGGCTCAACACCGTGATAGTTCGTAAGTGCAAGCACAAAAAATTCAGCTACACTTACGATCCATACAATGACGATGCCCCAAAAAATACTAGGCTGCTGTCGAACTCTTTGCCATTTTTCAACTAATGCACCTTCTTTAATTGCGTTGAACTCCTCAAACATTCGAAGTCCATATGAAAAAGATGGGATAATGCAGACCACGTAATCAAGAATCGAGAAAACTGACTCCCAAAAACCAAGGTAAAACATTGCTGCACGCACACTCAACATCGACACCAAAAGCGGTATCAATATCAGTAACGCCTGCACAAACGAGCCTAGTGCTAGCCAGCTATACACGATACCAAGAAAACAAATCGCAATCGTGAGTGGAATCAACACATCATTAAACGTCGAGCGCATCAAAAATGCTCTTCCGTCTAGCCAACCAGCTGATAATAGCTCTACACCCTCTAAGGTGAACCCCTTTTTTTCTTTCTCTTTCTCATCATACGACTTAAACTGTTGCTCTGATGAAGCGAAAAAACGCTGCCACCATGCAAAAGGCTTACCAGTCAGAAATTCCTGAATACTCGCATGGACATCCATCTCAGAGAAATGGGATGGCGGCAAGATTGTAATGACAAAATAAAAATCATCTCCCGAAAATCCCGCTAAATTACGATCAACAACATTATAACCAAGTAATTCTCTTGCCCACGTCATACTATCATCAATCTCATCCACATCATCATGCTCGAGATACGAACGAAGACCATCAGGGTGCGTAAAGTTTGCAACTGAGAGCACTGACTCCGTAGACATGCCATGGTTCTCGAAATGCGTTTTTGCAGGATCAGCAACTTGCTCGATAAAGCGCGTGATGCGCTCCTTATCTGACTCCACATCGTCACCGAAGTCAAAAATCTTGTAAATCAAATATGCATTATCTCGTCCAACAGTAATGTTGAGATTTTCCTCAACCCACTGACGATCAATCACTGCACGATTACTAGGATCACGCACACCCTCTTTTATAGGACTTCCCACTTCCACAAAAAACTGCGGCAAAACCAAAGCGAATAAAATAAGAAAGACGCATGTACCCCACGGTATAACATGTTTAATGGTACTCAATCTCATGAGCTGTTACTCCTATGATTCAAAATATAAAATAACTACAATATTATTATCATAAAAATTAAAAAATGTCAATAATTTTCAATGCCTTTTTGACCTAAATACAAAACAAAACCCCTTCTTGAAAGAAGGGGTTTTGTAGCTCTGGTACTTACTACTGCGCCAAATACGCCTGTCCATCAGGACAATAGTAGTAACCATTTTCACTGAGGTTACAGATAGTAAAGTCTGGCGTTCCATCAAAATCTCCGTCAGTGCGCCAACATCCACTCCATGTTTCAGTATTTACACCCCATGCATCACCATTTCCTTCATCGACACATTGCGCTTCTGGTTCTGGGTCTACTGGGTCAGTAGGCT
>JAHDCW010000029.1:8475-12509 GCA_020629675.1 Minisyncoccota bacterium
AGGCTGCTCCACATTCAAACCGATAAATGGATCTGCTGGGAGATGACTCTCACCAAGCCCTTGATTACCACTACCCATTCCACGAATTACAGTGACATTTTCACCACGATTAGCTGTCGCATAGTCGAGCTCCAACTCTCCAACTGGCGCTACCGCAGCCAATGTTAGTTCTACAGTACGATCTTCTATGACTACCGCAGATGCAATCGTCAAGCTGCCACTCTCAGATGTAATCTGCCACAGTGTTGTTGAAACTGCGTCATCAGAAACAAGTACCGTATCATCTGCAAATGTTACCGCAACTGTTGTGCGATCAGCGCTTAACACCGCTGATTCTACATGTGGACCACGCCCTTCAGAACCATCATAAAAATGTTCTTCGAGTGATTTCCACCATCTAAATCCTACGGTCTGCAATTGTGCATCTGTATAAAAGTGCTCACGATCACCTAAACCATCACTAATAATATCAAGATCATATGTCTGTGGACCACTCAGGATACGATCATCCTCATTCCATGCTTCCATGATGGCTGCACGAATTGCTGTAGCACCACTACCATCTTGTGCTGACCACGCACCGATCACACCAGCCACAACCGGAGGTTGACCAGGAAGATCTTGATGTATATTATCAACCAAGTTGATAAGCGCACCTTTGTAACTTTCCGTTGAAACCTGAGCGTTTGCATCTGACTCTCCCTGAAACCACAGCACAGCCTTAACAGCATTCACACCAGATTTCTCTACCTGCCCCACCATACTCGCATAACAACTCACACTTGTGTCTACGTTCGACGACGGGCAATTAACACCATCTTTTGACCAATGATTTGGTGAAACCAACGCCATACCAGAAGATGCTGTCGTAATAAATCCTACTGGCACATCCGCCTCCTCTAGGATATAACCTGCCACAATCGGCCACACTGATCCAGCACCACCATTACCAGGATCTACATTATCGTTTGCAACCTCCCATCGATCATTCTCTTTGTAGACCATTGGGATGTATGGTGCGTTTTCAGCAATTGTCGTGTACTGCTGACGGTTTTGTCCATAGCCCTCAGCATTTGACTGTCCAGCGATGACATAGACATCACCGACGGCGATATTATCAACAAAATCATACGCCTGGTAATCCTCAGTGCAGTATGTCACCACATTACCCTGACCGACTGTTGCTGTAATCGTACCCTCAAACGGTCCCGTCTCCACATCAGTAGCTACTGGCATAAAATCACCACTAGCAAAATTAGCCATTAACGTGCCACAACGCTCACCCTCATACACACCCGCGATCAGCATCTGATACTCATCATTGATATCACGCTGAAACACCATCCGCTGCGTCAACTGATCACGATCAATTGTGATATCACCCGCAAAAGCATCATGCATCGGTGTTACCGCAGCTGCCATAGCTACTACTGCACCAAGCACGAGCAATCTCTGCTTAGCCTTTGCCTTATTTATAATTTCCCCTCCAAGAACAAATCCCCCCTTTGCGAACTCCATTACTGTTATCATATGAAATTAAATTATAAAATAACATATCAATATATCATTTTTTTGCTATATTGTCAATCTTTATAATCACCAAAAGCAGCTCTCTTATTTTTATAACTCCTCTTAAAAATACCTTAAAAGAAAAAAGATGCATTAAAAAACAACCCAATAAAGAACTGAGATTCATAAAAAGGAGCGATCATAGCCCCCAAACACCCTTCACAAAATAGATAATCAAACCAAAGAAAAGGCTCTCACCAGCATCTCAACAAACCACCGCACAATTCAGAAAATAAAAAAGTTCCACACAGGCGATAAGCTATGTGGAACTGATTAGTCATTCCGTAATTATTCTTTATACTCACTTGCTAACTTTTCGATAATTCTCCTGATACGCGGACTATCCTCACTAACCGGAGCATTCTCAGGAAGAGTTTTATTGAGTGCTCTAACTCTCTTATTGAATTTGTACACACTATAGTGTAGTTTTAGCTTTCTAAAAAATCGCTTGAAAAATGTATTCATAAAAAAACTCCAAAAGAACAACATATACACATTAACTCATGCACAGTCATATCGCAACCCACTTGAGTCACACCTTACGCATAGCACCATTCCACATACTTAATGTTTATAACAAACAATTAAAGCAAAAACGCGCATCTGAAAAGTTATTTTAGCGATAGTTATAATATACTATTTTAGAATAAAAAAAACACCCTCATCCGTGAGGGTGCTGGGAGGCCTACTCAATAAAGTAAACAACCCCAATTGAAATAGCAGCATCCTCTGCATCATCTGTCAGACCAGCAGAAAGACCCAGCTGCACTGCGGTGCTTTTTTTCATGAGATATGTCGCATTCGATGACAAGTCAAGTGATGTTACGTCACCAGATAAATCAACATTCGCAGAGACGTTAACAGCTAGCCGCTGGCTAATACTGTAGTTCGCACCAGCCATACCAGCTAGTGCGAATCTCTCACCGCCAAGCACGCGACTGCCCCACGTTATGTCAATCCCACCGAAGTAGGTCGCTTCGCCGTCGTCTTTTGTAAGTGAGACACCAGCGTTACCGTAAACATCTTGCAGAGACGTCAATCCGATACCACCAGAAACCGTCATACTGTCAGCAAAATCAAAGGCATTGATCACTGGGCGATTTTTAGCTAGACCAACAAATGATCCCGACCCCTCAGAAACAACCTTAATTTCAGTATCATCACCAGAAGGCATAACATAAGACATGCGAGATGGACTCCCATCATCGACTATGTCGACTCCAAAAGAAACACGCTCACGCACCAGAGCTCTGACCCCACTAAGGGAAATATCACTTGCCGTCAGACCGGAAGGCAACAGCAGACTATCATCCGCATATGAGCTTGACGAAAAAATAACTGCAGCCAAAATTAAAAAGTACTTTTTTTTCAATTTCTTCTCCTTTGAAGAATGCTAAACGAAATGTTTAGTAAATATAATAAATCACACTTAAATTAAAATGTCAAACTATTCCACTCTCTTTAGCGGTACGATCACCAAGCCATATCTCCGTGTTGACAAAATATTTAATATATGCTAAATTACTGATACTTCACTACAAAGTGAAGTAACCGATGATAATATTTATTTTTATCATCACATTAAAAAAATAGGCTATTTTAGAGCCACCACAAAAACAAGCGTCGTAGGACGCTCAGTTGAGATAATATCATCAAGCATGTCACATGCCACTGAGATATTTTCTTGTACGCATGGGCCTACAACATACTATCACTGGACGAGGAACGCTGCTCCCAACGCATATAGAATGAACTTACTGTAGGCCCACCCTATTCGAGATGACAAAAATGTCATCTCACGCAAGAGACTAGTAGCGCAGGAGATTCAATAGGTATTACACCTAGAATAGTTCCAGAGCGGAACACCTGCGCTGCTAGCTCACCAAGTAAAGCACTGACAAATGTTTAGTGCTTTTTCATTTTCTAAAATCAACACTTATAAATAAGTATTATTTTCATCCAGTAATACTACCTCAATTCACACTAAATATCACCAACCAAATAAAAAATCAGCTCACACATTATGAGCTGATCATCATAGACATAACTATGGATTGTCTTGCTTCCAGACAAACATCGTAGACCTCGTTAATTCATCCCACACAGGAGAAAGTAATATTTTTTCTCCATCGCGCATGACGAAAAATTCATCCTCATGAGTTATATTCCCAATACTGATATTTACCCAAAATATTTTGAGCGTAACCAAATTATATCTCTCAAAAGGAACTCCAAAATATCGCTCTATCACATCATCACTTAAAGACTCCCTCATTTTCTGCTTCAACTCAGTAGAAACAATTGACCCCGTGCCTAACAATGCAAGCTCCACAGGCGGCAAAAATAGGTGCGTAAAGTCTTTCAATGAGTCAAAGCCATCTGTTTCACTCATTATCTGAGCCAATTCTTCATCTGATGGAATACTGTATTTTTGAAGCACTGCAATATACTCCTCATATTTAACA
>JAHDCW010000002.1 GCA_020629675.1 Minisyncoccota bacterium
TTACTTCAATGATTGTTGCCATTTCCACGCGCTTTCTAGAGACTCAGACAGGCTGTGTTGAGGTGACCAGTGAAGTTCTGAAGTGATCTTATCTGTCGATGCCCATGATGAGGCCACATCACCACTGCGACGCGGGCCGATTGTGTGGGGCACACTTACACCAGTCATTTCCTTAAATCCAGTGATTACCTCTTTTACGCTCGTGCCGCGTCCCGTGCCGACATTAAAAATACTGTAATGTGCTGCGCTTTTCGTGCAGTGCTCGAGTGCTTTGATGTGCGCGTCAGCGAGATCGCATACGTGGATGTAATCGCGGACGCCCGTACCATCTGGTGTATCATAATCATCGCCGTGAATCGTCAATGGTGGTCGTAATGTGGCAGCTGCTTGTGTGAGGTAGGGAATGAGGTTTGCAGGTGGACCGAGGGGGAGTTCTCCAATACATCCTGAAGCGTGTGCACCAATAGGGTTAAAGTAGCGCAAAACACTAAATGCGCATGATGACTGCTTACTTACGTCTTCGATGATCATCTCGCCCATAAGTTTGGTATTACCATAGGGGT
The DNA here is from genome assembly GCA_020629675.1 of Minisyncoccota bacterium. GTDB lineage: Bacteria > Patescibacteriota > Minisyncoccia > Moranbacterales > JAHDCW01. The sequence continues at coordinate 564 of JAHDCW010000002.1, forward strand.
TGGTTGGTACGCCACGCGACATCTTCTCTGTGAGGGGCGGTGCTTGATCGCCATAAACCGTCGCAGAGGACGAAAACACAAAAGATTTCACCTTCGTGGTCTGGAGAAGGCTAAGTAGGGAGATAAGGTTGCTGATGTTGTTTTGATAGTAGGTAAGTGGCTTCTCAATAGACTCACCGACAGCCTTAAAAGCAGCGAAGTGGATGACGCCTTCTATGTTGGGATGTTCAGCAAAGATTTGGGACAATACATCAGTATCACCAACTGATCCTTTGTAGAAAAGAGGCTCAGAGCCTGTGATGCGGGCTATCCCTTGGAGAGCACTGAGTTGTGAATTAGAGAGATTATCGACGATGATCGGTGTGTGGCCGTTTTCAGTGAGGGCGACAGTTGTGTGAGAGCCGATATAGCCTGCGCCGCCTGTGACGAGGACTTTCATAATTATTTTTTTCGGTTGTTACGTTTGGTGCGCCAGCGTAGTGTCGTTAGGTAAGTCTTTTTGATGATGGTGTAGCACACCCCAATCGCGATCACGGTCGCGAGGATAATCGGAAGACTGGAGATGGACAGTGCGATGAGTTGGTCTATGATTGTCTGAGAGCGTTGGATGAGAGTATTAAAAGAGTCAATTGCGACACCTGTCGGATCCCAGTGCGTTTCCTTGATTTCACGAGATGCCTCTGTGATAAAGATGGTGATCGTAGAGTATTCCGTTTTGTCTTTGAGATTGCTGAGGCGGGTTTCGATGATTTCGATTTCTGCTCTGATGTCACTGAGATACTCTTGAACCTGGATAATCTCCTCTACCGAGGTTGCAAGGGGGAGGACCGTTGCGAGGATTTGCTCTTCCTGTGCCTTAAGACTCTTAAGGCGAGCTTCTTGATCGACAAACACTTCTGAAACGTCTTCTGTGCTAATTGTTTCATGATGGACTTGAATTGCCTCACCGCGGATATGTGCCATGGCGCGCTCAAAATTCTTTACCGGTACACGGATAGAGATAATACCGCTCGTGTTAAAGTTCTGATCTTGGGAAATGTCACTATGGACGATTGATGCATCAAAGTCCGCAATCATCAGCTCTATGTCACGTGCGAGGACGTCAATCTCAACCACATCGATATGCATTGTCGCTGTTTTGATGACATGACGGCCTTCTTGCGTCTCATCTTGACTAATATTGTCGATGACGAGATTGTTTGGTGCTTGGAGAGCGCGTGATTCTGCGGCTGAGCTTTTGGTGTTGGTATCTGGCTCAATCAGCGGTGCTATTAAGTTATCACCGAGGAATGGCTTGCTTTCTTCGAGGGTGATGGTGTCTGGTGCCGGCTCAGTTGTGCCAATCATCGCAAGTGCGACGGCGATAAAACTCAGAAAGGCCAAGAGAGGGAAGATGCTTTTACGTTCTTTCGGCTTTGTTTTTTCTTTAGATTCTGACATATATTTTGGTAGCTTAATGATCAAATTATAACACATCGATTGCGATAGGGCTTGATTTACTCTATTATGGAGTTATTAGATTAATGATGTGTTCATGACACCAAAAATCAGTATTGTGGTCCCTCTTCTCAATGAGGAGGGAAGTGTCGAGCAGTTGCACCGCCAGATTGTGGCTGCGTGTGCGCAAATGCCACATTCGTGGGAGATTATTTTTGTTGATGATGGATCTACTGATCAGACAGCTACAATCGCTGCTTCACTATCGCCACTCACGCTCATCCAATTTCGTAAAAACTTCGGCCAGACAGCGGCTTTTGATGCTGGTTTTAAGCAAGCGCGCGGGGAAATTGTCGTGACTCTTGATGGGGATCTGCAAAATGATCCGGCGGATATTCCCTTGCTGCTTGCCAAGATGGAAGAGGGCTACGATGTAGTATCTGGTTGGCGTCATAAACGGAAAGACCCGCTTACTAAAAAGATCTCTTCACGCAGCGCTAATCTCCTACGCAAGGTCCTTTTGCGTGATAGCATCCAAGATAGTGGTTGTTCACTCAAGGCATACCGCGCGGAGGCTGTTAAAAGCCTCGATCTTTACGGAGAGATGCACCGTTTTATCCCCGCTCTTTTGGAGGTGGATGGCTGGCGTGTGGGCGAGGTGAAAGTGTCACATCATCCACGTACATCAGGTGTTACCAAGTATAATTGGAAGCGAGGCGTAAAATCATTTGTCGACATGGTCTTTATTTGGTTTTGGCGCAAATACGCTTCCCGCCCAGCACACCTGTTTGGTGCAGGTGGAATCGTCTCCATCGTCTCTGGTGGTGGGATACTCGCGTGGATGCTCGCGATCAAACTTTTTTACGGCGCTTCACTTAGTGATCGGATCTGGCCGCTGATTGGTGTTTTTTTGGTGATGCTGGGTGTGCAGTTTTTTATCTTTGGACTCATCGCAGATATCGTGATACGCAATTTCTACAAGTCTCATGGGCGCATGAATTACACAATTCGCTCTGTTACAGAGAAGAAGTAGCTTATCTGATAGAAGTATAGATACTTATATATGAGCAAAAAGCGCATCCTCTTTCTTAATTATGAATTTCCACCTTTGGGTGGTGGAGCAGCAAATGCGACAGAAAAGATTTTCCGTGAGTTTGCCGCACGTGATGATGTGATTGTTGATTTGATCACGAGTTCCCTCACTGATCAGGGGGAGGTGGTGACGTTTTCGCCTCAGATTACGATTTACCGGATTCCGATTGGAAAGAATGGTCAAAATCTTAATTTTCAGTCACAAAAAGAACTTCTTGTATATCTTTGGCGATCACTTATTAAGGCGAGATCACTAACAGATACCTATCAGTACGACCTCACACATAGTTTTTTTACAGTGCCTTCGGGAATTGTTTCGCTTTATTTACTCTTGGCTAGGAACTTGCCATACATTGTATCGCTGCGCGGGGCAGATGTGCCGGGATATAGTGAGCGTTTTCCTTTAATTTATAAGCTCTTCACACCACTTATTCGCGTGATTTGGCAAAGAGCTGCGTATGTCGTCACAAATAGCAGAGGATTAACGGAACTTGCCCAACAGACCGCTCCTGAGCAAGAATTTAAAGAGATATATAATGGTGTATCAGTAAAAAAGTTTAGCCCTCTAACAGAAGGGAAAAAGCGTCCTTTTACGATTTTATTAGCGGCACGGCTGACACATCGTAAGGGTTTTATTTATGCGATTGATGCTCTGGAAAAACTACTTGAGCAGCATGATGATATTGAGATGATTGTCGCTGGAGGTGATGGTGGCGTAATGCGCAAACTTAAAGGTCACGCCCAAGCGTTGAGTATCCACAAGCGCATTACCTTTACAGGGCGCTACGCACACGAGGAAGCTGCTACTATTTACCAGCAGGCTGATGTCTTCGTGATGCCATCTCTCAATGAGGGTATGAGTAACAATGCACTAGAAGCGCTCGCAAGCGGTCTCCCGATTATCATGACGCCAACTGGTGGGGCGGTGGAGTTGGTGCAGGAAGGGGTTAATGGCTATTTGGTTGCGAGTCGCTCCGGTGCTGCGATCGCGGAGCGTGTCGAGCAGCTTTATCGGGATCGTGATTTATTGGAGCGTATGTCTGGTGCGAGTCGGCAGCTCGCAGAATCATTTAGCTGGAAAGTAACGAGTGATCAGTATATAGATTTGTATAACCAGGTACAGAGATGAGGACCAAAAGAGCAAAAAGAGCAGCACAAGTCATACTTGTCGTCATCTTGGTAGGGTTTTTGTTGGTGCAGGTGTCATGGTCAGATGTGCTGGAGTATATCATCCAAGCGAATAAGTATCTTTTGGCTGTTTATGTGGTGCTGTATACGCTAGGCGTCGTACTTTCGTCTTTTAAGTGGCGCTGGGTTGCGGGTCATGTACATCATGATTCCTTGTCACTGTGGTTTTATGTGCGTGTCTATGTAATAGGTACATTTATAAATAATTTTTTACCCTCTTTTGTAGGTGGAGATGCCTATCGTATCGTGCGGCATGCCCAAGAATCTGGTGGGTCAGATAGGATATCTCAGTCGGCGCAGATCGTCCTCGCGGACCGGTTAACAGGACTGTTTGCTCTTGTTTTGTTGGCGAGCGTGTCGGTGGTATTTTATGTAGTGACGCAGGGTATGCCAGATGGACTACTTTTTATTGTTTTTGGATCAGTCTTTGTGGTTGGGGTAGGTTCAGTGGCTATTTTTGGTCTATTACAGTTGGATGTGTGTGCACGTTTTTTGGCTGGCTTTCCTGGTAAAGCAGGCTTATTCGTGGCTGAGCTGGTCCAGTTCCGTCAGATTTCATTTGTTTTGAGAGCGACGTCTTTGGGGGTTTTGTTTGCAGGCATTGGTGTGGCGCTTGCAAATTATATGCTGTTTCAGGCGATTGGGGTAGATATCGCAGCGACATCTTATATTAGCGTGATTTTTGTCATTAGTGTTTTATCGTCATTACCTCTGAGTGTGGGAAACATAGGTGTCAAAGAATGGGTTTATATTCTACTTTTTGGATTATTTGCTATAGATCCAGCTGTGTGTGTGAGTGTCGTTTTGCTATCGCGGTTTTTGCAGATGATTGTAAGTCTCTTAGCAGCTCCACTTTACCTAATGGATAAAAAATACAATGCATAAATTTGAGCACAATATTGAGAATGAGAGAGATCTTGAAATAGAGCGAATTGCTTGTGATGATTTTTCTGTTGATGGTTTTATTGCGGAACAGAAAGAGGGGGTTGCGCGTGATTTAGTAAGGTATGAGGAATACTATAAACAATTTGAATCACATGAGATGCGTGAAAGATGGTCTAAGGTGCGAAGAATTTTAGTCGGTGAAAAAGAAAATCTTCCCGAAAAAAAAGAGATTATTTCTCGTATGGGTGAAAGCTGTTATTTAGATCGATTTTTTTATAGTCATGAAGGCGAAAAGGTTGAAGTATTTCATGCTCATCCAAAAAAGGATTCTAATAACCGTTTGGCAGTCTACCTTACAGGTGGCGCTGCAGGTAATTGCGAGATGGATGATTACAATCTTTTCACGCATAAAACAACGCGTGATTTGCTGGAAAGAGGATATGGTATTATATCGCCACAATACCCAGGTTCTGGCAAGAGTGAGGGTGTTGATCAGACAGGCGGGTCTGATGTTGCTGTAATCTCAACATTATTTACTGCAATCAAAAACGATAGGTCTTTTCAGTCATATGAAAACGCAGGAAAGCCAGTATTTATCGGTGAAAGCCGTGGTGGCATGATGCTGTATCAAGTTATGAGGGATTATCCAGAAGTTGTAGGTCAAGGCATTGTGGTAGGAGGACCGGTTGATATGCGGGATGTTTTTGATAAGAGATCAGGTTTTCGAGAGACCTGCGAAAAGTCTTTTGCGTTAACAGACGAAAATATTCGTCGCAGATCTGCTAATGAATGGTTTGAATCTGTCTCTCGAGATATCCCACTCTACGTACTCCATGGAGAACGTGATAAAAATGTGCCGATTCAACAGTTGTATAAATTTAAGCAGAAGATTTCTGCCACGCACCCAAAAGCAACTTTCGTCTTTGATGGTGATATGGGTCATATGCCATTAGACCGAGATGACTTGCGAGATCGCTATGTTGATTGGATCGATCGTAATTATTGATAATTTGGTAGAGAGCTTTTTTACTGTGTTATAATACAACCAATTCAATCTCTAAGGACAGTTTATGCTGGATATTAAATACATACGTGAAAATACGGAAGCGATCAAGGAGGCGGCAAAGAATAAAAATATAGACGTTGATATTGATGCGCTGGTTGCGCTAGATAAGGAGCGACGTGAGCTCATCCAGGAGGTAGAGTCGCTCAAATCGATCAAAAATGATCTCAACGACATGATCAAGTCTGCCAGTGATGAAGAGCGTGCTGCAATTATTGAAAAGGGAAAAGATGTGAAGCTTAAGCTTGAAACAAAAGAGCCGCTATTGAAGGACGTGATAGAACGATTTGATGCGCTCATGGTGCGTGTCCCGACAGTGCCAGCGGCTGATGTGCCAGTGGGCGCAAGCGAGGAGGAAAATGTTGTTGTCTACGAAAAAGGTGACAGAAAAGAATTTTCATTTACACCGCGCTCACATGTAGAGCTTGCTGAGATGCTGGATATTATTGATTTTAAAAAAGGAGCAGATATCTCTGGTTATCGAGGGTATTACCTTAAAGGCGCTGGTGCAGAGCTGCAGATGGCGTTAATGCAGATGGCTCTGGCTAAGATGGCTACAAAAGGTTTTGAGTTTATGATCCCGCCGACGCTTGTGAAGGGTAGGGCGCTCTTTGGCACGGGGTATTTCTCTGGTCAGGAATATGATGAGAGCGTTGATGAGATTTATCAGGTTGCATCTTCCGATAAAGAGGTGTCAGGAGAAAAATCAAAAGAAAAGAAATTTTTAGTGGGAACAGCTGAGCCATCTCTTTTGGCGTATTACAGTGACCGTATTCTGGATCATACAGAACTACCGCAAAAGGTGTGTGGGTTTTCACAGTGTTATCGTAGTGAGATAGGGAGTCATGGTAAGGATACGACGGGATTGTATCGCGTGCACGAGTTTATGAAGGTGGAGCAAGTGGTGATTGCTGCGGCAGATCTCGATGCATCTGAGAAGCTGCAGGAAGAAATGGTGAGTATTTCTGAGGAGATTTTGGTAGATCTCGGTCTGCCGTACCGAAAGCTCGCGATTTGCACGGGGGATATGAGCGCTGGAAAATACCGCATGTTTGACCTCGAGGTGTGGATGCCAGGACTTGAGCGTTGGGGTGAGTTGGGTAGTGCGTCAAATTTTATGGATTGGCAGTCACGACGCCTTAAGGCGCGTTACCGCGATGAAGATGGTGAGGTAAAGCCGGTCTACATGCTCAATAATACTGTATTGCCATCACCGCGTGCAATCATCTCAATTATTGAGAATTATCAAAACGAAGACGGAAGTATTACCATACCGACTGCGCTGCAGCCATTTATGGTAGCGGGGACCACTGTGATTACACCGCGATAAAATCTGTCGACATTAATGTGTAATTAAAAAAAGTGCTGAAATATATCCTTATACCACTACTGGGCATTGGAGCATTTGTGGGTCTTTTTTATGTGATTGCAAATGGGCAGCAGTACGAGCAGCAGGTGCATAACGTTCACTTTGACCAATTTTATGAAGCTTTTGATATAGGAGAGGTGCAGGACAATAGTGAGGTATTTGGGTGTAAGCGTGATGTGATTATCAATATCAACGCAGAGCTTAAAACAGCCCTCGTTTTCTTTGATCCGCATAACTTTGCGACTGTTGAGTTTGAAGAAATTATACCCGTACCAGAGGGGCGTCAGTATCGGAGTTCTCGTGATACCTTTACGATTGTGGAGGATGGGGAGAGTACGCTCATTGTAGAAGGTCGTCGCATCGCTGATGGGTGCGTGCGTCGTGGCGAAAGTTTCTAATTTTTTGTTTTAGAGGAGATCTTCGTCCAATGTGAATGTTAGCTCTTTTTTTGTTGGCTGCTCTTGTGGTACAGTTGAAATAATAATTAACAATTTACTACTATGTATATACTTTATTACAAGCCAACCTGTCCATACTGCATTCGCGTTGTTGACTTTGCCGAGGAGCAAGGAATTAAGCTAGAGCTCAAAGATATTAACGAGCCAGCGCTGCGAGAAGAGCTGATTGAAAAAGGCGGTAAGGCGCAAGTGCCATATCTTGTCGATCATGAGGCGGGTAAAGAAATGTATGAGTCAGCAGATATTATAGGATATCTGACACTTAGTGGTGCGTAAAATAATATATGCCGACATATCAAGAGGGTTTTTACGTGGTGGATAAGCCGCTGGGTATTTCATCGCAGCGTGCAGTTCAATTTGTGAAATACTGGGCGCGCCATCACTCTGGAGATAAAAAGATAAAGGTGGGACATGCAGGCACACTTGATCCGCTGGCTTCTGGGGTTTTAGTGGTGGCAGTAGGACGATCTTTTACGCGAGAGATTGATGATATAGTAAGTGCTGAAAAGGAATATATTGCAGATCTCACATTTGGTGCGTACAGCGTTACCGATGATGCTGAAGGAGAAAAGGAGGTGGTGACAGATCATCCAAATGTTCGCAGGGCTGATGTGGAGAATGTGTGCGGGACATTTGAGGGGGTAATCACGCAAGTGCCGCCAGTGTATAGTGCGATCAAGGTTAATGGACAGGAAGCATATAAGCGAACACGTAAAGGTCAAGTTATAGAAATGCAGCCGCGAGAAGTTGTAGTCCATGAGATTGAGGTGCTCGCTCATACAGCAGATAGTGCGCAGATTAGGGTGTGCTGCGGGAAGGGTGTTTATATACGTTCGCTTGCGCGCGATATCGGTGCTGCTCTTGGTGTGGGGTGTTACCTCAGTGGATTGCGGCGCACACGCGTAGGTGATTATGATCTGTCGCAGGCTTACTCTGTTGATGATTTTGCTTTTACCCGTACGACACAAGAAGAAAAAATATGAACATAGCTATTCATGCTAGAGAGTTGGAATATGAGCGTTTTGACGGGACGCGTAATTATATTAGTGCCTTATTGAAAAAGTTTGCAGACCTTCGCTCTCCTGATGATCTGATTACGCTCTATCACGCCCATGACTTTAATTCTTCTTTTTGTGTTCCTGAGCAGCTAGCGCAGTTTGCGCAGGTGGTGCCACACCGGCCGATGTGGACACAGACACAATTTGCACGCGCCCTGTGGCGAGATAAACCTGATGTTCTCTGGATGCCTTTTCACAACCTTCCTCTTATACGTCGCCCTTCACTTCGGACGGTCGTTACAATCCATGATCTTGCATTCAAATACTTCCCAGAGACATTTTTGCCAGCGGATGTGCGGATGCTCAATCTTTGTACTGATTATGCTGTAAAAGCAAGTGACACAATTATAGCTGTCTCTGAATCGACAAAAAAAGATATTATTGACGTTTATGGTTCCCGCTACGGTGATAAGATAAAAGTGGTTTATCATGGATTTGATCAAAGTCAGTGGTATCGTCGTCAGGATGGGCACGCACTCTCAGTAGTGAGGGCTCGCTATAAGGTCAGAGCTCCGTACATCATGTATATGGGTGCGATTCAGCCGCGTAAAAACTTAGAGTCTCTGATTGAGGCATTTGAAATACTAAGAGTTCATGAGCCACAGTTACAGCTGGTGCTCGCTGGCGGAGATGCGTGGCACAGTGAGCAGATCCATCAAAGAGCGGAAGTGTCGTCGTGTGCAGAAGATATTATTTTTACGGGCCGCATCGAAACAGCTGATGCAGCGCTACTGATGGAAGGTGCGTCTGTGTTTGTGTATCCATCACTGTATGAGGGTTTTGGCATTCCGATTTTGGAAGCTTTTGCGATGGGTGTGCCGGTTGTCACAATGCGCAATTCGTCGCTGCCTGAGGTTGCGGGGGAAGCAGCTTATTATGTGGAGGGTATGGGGGCTACCGTGCTCGCAGAAGGCGTTTTGCGCGTTCTCTCGGATGATGTGCTTTCAGCTAATTTGGTAAAAAAGGGGTGTGTGCAGGTAGATCAATTTTCATGGAATCAGTCTGCTGCAGCCACATATGATATCCTAACGTCTGATGCTTAGTGTGTACGGCACTTTTGTTGCAGGTATCCGATTAAAAATACACAGGCAATCGTCGCTAAGATGAGTCCATTGAGGATGGTTGTGATGCTTAAGATTGGCGGTAAAAACACATTGGCAGAGATAAATGCAAGGTCAGCTGTAAGTAGCAATGCTAAAGCGTCATAAGATGCTTTATGGAGGGCTGTGTGCGTATCGTGAGAGAGCATAGTGTTGGTTTAAGGGATGAGTGCTTGGCGGATTGCGGTCAAGCGTGAAGTAACATTTTGTCGAGAATAGGCTGGTTTGAGCGTGATGGTGATGCGCTCTAATTCGATAGAGCTAGCGTCGCTATGATCAAGTGAAAAGACATAATCCTTGCCACTAAATGATGTGATCGTGTTGATTGAGGTTGTGCATGAGTAGGTGTCTTGCCGGAAGGCTTTCTTTGTCAGAAGACATGAGTCGTTGGTTGTGCGACTGAGTGCTTCGACAGCTACGAGAGATCGAAGATCATCTGGTGTGATCTTTGTGAGTGTATTTGTGGAAGAGAGTTGGTAGACGGTGTTGTTGTTGTCGATTTCTACAAAACGTGTTCCTGGTGGGTGGACGGATTGAAGATTGAGGATGTGGCCGCGGGTATAGCGATTCCAGATACCACTATCAACTACTTGTGAGTCGGCAAAATCATAGCCAAGCGCTTCAAATGTCATCACCGTATCAAATGGATGGCGTACGCCGCCAAGAGCTGTTAGTGCATGTCCTGAAGTGCCCATCATAAGGCTGCCTGGAGATAGGGGGAGATCAGAAGCATCTTTGATGATTGTCTCCTCATAGGGAGTGCTGAGGTAGGCATAATGGCCTTTTTGGATCGTAATTGACATACCAGAGAGGTCGATGTCAGAGCGTAGTGTGAGAGTGATCTCGTTCGTTGTGCGTCGTGAGGACCCATGAAAGACAGTTGCTGTATCTGTAGTTGCAGGTTGGGCGAGGCGAAAGATCGGATCGATATTTTTGTAGCCATAATAAAGTGTTGCTGTCGGAAAAAGAATATGGTGGATAAATGCGAGAGCAAGAAAAACAGTGACTAAAACGAGTGCCCATCTAAGGCGAGAATATATTTTTCTTTGTTGTGATGTAAGGGTGAGCTTGGGTGTGATGTCCAACATGCTATTACTTGATTTTATAAATAAGCAGATCGTTGCTGCGCTCTGTGAGTTGCGGTAGGCCGGTAAAGGTCGCTTTAGGATCGCGCGTAAGATATTCGGTTGTCAGTGTGTAAGTGATAGGGTCTTCAGCGTTTTCTGTGAGAGCCTTGTAGCGCTCACTGCTATCAACTGTAGTAATCAGGTGGATATATTTAAAACGATCTGTTTTTAATTTTTCATAGTCCTCAGGATTAAAGAAGTAGACCGCATCCAAGTTATTTGTATGCGTAAAGATACCTGGAAGAAGTGACCATGGATCTGTGCTTGCGTTGCGGTCGATCAGGACGAGATCATGTGGGCCTAGCAGTGATTGTATTTGCTCAACGTGGAGGGGGAGCGCCGCGTGCTCGCGTACTGTCATAAAGGAACTGCTGATGGTGAGATTATATATTACAAAAGCGATTGCAAGCGTGATGCCAGTGAGATGATAGCGCTTTTGGTGGAGTGTGTAGATGATATAAATGAATGCAAAGCATCCGATGGGGAGAAGCCAATAATAGAACCTGCGGAGCATCCAAGGGTGGTCTGCGCTAATCTGTGGATCAAAAAAGTAAAAAAGAAGTGGTCCAGTGAGTAGCAGGAGTAAGCCAGTGATGTGACGATGATGTCTATCTCGTACGATTACGCGAAAGAGTGCGAGTACGATGGTTAGTATAATAATATGCAAACCGTAACCACTATATACAGGCAAGAGAAAATCGTAAAAAAATGCAGCATTGTCGGCATTTTGTGTGGCGGTCTGGGTTGTTTTAGGTGTAGAGATCAATAGTGATGCTATCGTTTTGTAGAAAGGAAAGCTAATGATAAGTGCAAGGCAGAGAATGCTTACAAAAAGCGAGCTTGGTAGTAGGATCCTGACGGGGACATCGGACGCAAGCCAGGACCGGACATGAGGCAGGGACAGCGCGAGAAGTGTAAAGATGCCAAAAAACCACACACCTTCAATCCGTGTGAAAAAAAGCAGACTGGTACTGAGAATAGATAAAACGATTAGGGATGTTTGGTTTTCTTCTTTGGTGCGCAAAAAGAAAAATAGTGTAAATGAGAGTAACAGTAAAAGGAGGGCGAGGTTTTCGCTGAGTGTGTAACGTGCAAACCACAAGAGGGGAAATGCACTTAGTATAAGTGCACAAAAAATAGATTCGTAGTAAAGAGTGTGCTTATTAGATAGTGCAGATCTGAGAAGTGTGCCAGCAATGAGTAGGAAAAATCCAACAAGAATCGCATTGGCAATCGGTGCACCGTGAATACCAAAGAGGAGGTTGAATCCTCCGAGAAAGCTGATGTACGGCAAAGGGAATTGGGCGATTAGTGATCCAGTAGCGCTGTAGTGGAATCCTGGAAAATTAAGTGCTGCGCCCGCGCCATAAATTTCAAAAAAACTGCTGATTGCGGGTGACTCGGTGTAAGGTGTGCCAGACTCAGCAAGGAGGTGGGCGGCGTATGCAAGTGTTCCTTGATCGCGTCCAGTGAAAAACGATCCAGGATGAAAGTGTGAAAAAATGTAAGTACCTACAAGGATTGCCACTAAAAGTGAAAAGAGTGTATTGTGCGGTATTTTAATTGAAGTGAATGGTGTCACAGAAAGTTTAAGAAGTCCAATAAATAGACATAGTGTAAGAGGCCACAGTGTCCACCAGTAAAAAGTACCTAGAAGTGCTAGGAGGTATGCGGACCACGCATAAGAAAGAATGAGTGAGCTGCATAAAATGAGAAAATTGTGATTGCGGGTAGTGTCTGATGATGACATGGGATTGCTTAAATGTAACACTCTATTATATAGATCTATTATACATCAAACAATACAGTGTTTGTGGTAAAATAATATTATCTATGAAAAATAAAAGATTCTTTTTATTCTGGTATTACACGGAGGGGTTGCGACTCTTTTTTGAAACACTGCTTCGTGTAGTGCGCTTTATTCCGTATTTTTTTTCGATGCACTTATTGGTGCGAACACTCTTTGCACCATGGCATCGCGATGTCTCCCTCAAGTCGTGGAGCGGTTTTGATCCCGTACGTTTGAGCGGATTGGTATTGTGGAATGTATTTTCTCGGGTGGTGGGAGCCATAGCTCGAGTGAGTTTTTTGCTAGCCGGATCGATCGCGACAGTTGGCTTTTTAATTCTTTCTTTTGCGCTGCTCTTTGTTTATTTGCTTTTGCCTGCTGTGGTGGTACTCTCGCTGATTTTTGCTGTGGCGGGGTCATACATCGTTGCTGGGGTGCTTTTGTTCTTGAGTGTGATCGTATGTGCTTGGGCGCGAAATACGTACACCAACACCTCAATCATCCCGTACGAAAAAATGGATTTGGCTGCTTTGGCGCGCGAGCCATGGTTTGAGCGGGTGTGGAATCGTTTTGGTATAGCGTCACAAGATATCACACCGCGCATATTGGATGATCCGGGGTCGCTTAAGGATTTTTTGCGGCAACAAGATTTGACGATTGAAGAAGCTGAATACATTATTGCCTGGGAGCGAGATCGAAAAATAGAAAAGGAGAAAAAACTGCGCCCTTTTAGCGTGGACCGATTGGCACAGTTACAGCCTTTGGCACTAGGGTGGCACTATGGCTATACGGTGACACTCAACCAATTCACCAAGGATCTAACATTGTCAGATCATAGTCAGTACGAACGAGCACCTTTTTATGGTCATCAGGATGAATACCGCGCCCTGGAGGCTGCACTCGAGCGTAGCAGTCATAACAACGCTCTAATTATCGGTGAGCCTGGTATCGGTCGCCACATGATTGTCCATGAGTTGGCGAGGCGGATACGGACAGATTATTATAATGGCACAGTATTTATGTCGATGCGTGTTTTACAGGCTGATATTGCAGCGGCAGTGGCGCATGCAGTAGATCGCGGGATTGATCCGGAATTTGCTGTGGATAACTATTTTCATGAAGCAGCCTACGCAGGAAATGTCATCCTTTTTATAGAGAACTTTGAGGAATACATGGTGGCGCGTCGTCAATTTTCCTATGTGTCGATTCTTGAAAAATATCTTAAATTGCCATCATTTCGCGTTGTCGCTCTCACGACGGAGTCGGCATTTCAAGCGCATATTTCAGAGCACGTGAGTATTGTCGAGCAGTTTGAGGTGATTCATATGCGAGAACTTACGGAGGAGCAAACGATGCATACTCTGTTTACACTTTTTTACCATTCAGACCGTGCTGTCTTTACGTTTCAGGCTTTACGTGAGATTGTCGCATCATCGACACAATATATGAATACGGCACCGCTTCCGATGCGTGCGATTACTCTCGCCACGGGAGTAGAACAGCAATGGGAGAGGGGTGGTGCAGTAGGTATGATTATGCCTAATGATGTGCACCGTTATGTGTCTGAAAAAACTGGTATCGCGGTGGGTGCTGTTACCGAAGACGAGAAGGAAAAGTTACTCACCCTTGAAGAGCGATTTCATCAGGACATCATCGGGCAAGATGAGGCAGTGCGAGCAGTCGCACAGGCTATCCGGCGGATGCGTAGTGGTATGACACGACCGGGACGACCCGTAGGAAGCTTCCTTTTTCTTGGCCCCACCGGTGTCGGTAAAACAGAGATGGCTAAGACGGTCGCCAAGCATTATTTTGGCTCCGTGGATAAATTTGTGCGCCTTGATATGAGTGAATTTCAAGGCGACGAAGCGCTTGATAAGTTGATTGGTTCGCGTGATACACGTACTAAGGGGCGTCTTACTGAGATCGTTACTGAGCATCCGCATGGGATCATGTTGCTTGATGAGATTGAGAAGGCGGATACACGTATATTGGATATTTTTTTACAGCTCCTCGATGAGGGTTTTGTGCATAATGCGTATGGTCGTAAACTGCGCTTCCATAACATGATTGTGATCGCAACGACAAATGCTGGCTCAGATAAAATTGCTTTATTGTTAGGGGAAAGCGCTGATCAAAATGTGCTGAAGGACAAGATTCAGAATATTGTTGTCAAGGCGCATACTTTCAGACCAGAGTTTCTTAACAGATTTGATGATACGGTAATCTTTTTACCTATTGTAGATGAGCATATCTATGAAGTCACCAAGTTGATGCTGCGAAAATTTGCATCACGTCTCGAAGAGGAGCAGAATATCGTCGTGACTTTTGCGGAAGATGTGGTGCTAGAAATCATAGCGCAAGGCTATGAGCAGAAATTTGGTGCGCGATCACTGCTGCGCTATATTGATTCTACTGTTGCAGATGCACTTGCAAAAAAAATCATTGAAGGGACGGTTCATCGGGGTGAAAATGTTTTCTTTAAAGTGGGGGATTTGGATTCTCGCTAAGAAGGAGGGGTGAGAGCTGAGGGCTATAGTGGTGCATCTGCTTGGGTTATGAAATCGTAGACTTTCAAAAAGGTGAAAGTTGCATTTTAGATTTGACAAAGTTCACTGTCTATACTAAATTAGACACACATTAATAATGGGAGTACTTTGTGAAAAATCCAGAAAAATATGATCAAGAATTAGTTTTTGAACGAGAAACAGATTTCTGGGAACTGAAGGTGTGGAAGAGTTCTGTGCACCTGGGGACCTCGCATTATCTCGAGAGGTTCAGGATCAAGCACGAATTCTTGAGGTTTGCGATAGTGTTTTCCGTATCGAGTTCACACTAAAAAAATGCGAGGTAGTAGATATTGATAAGATTGCAGAAAGTTTATTTCAAGACATTATGCTAACTTTTGATCTGAATCATGAGGATTATGAAGGTGGTCGCCGTCAAGAGTCAGTTATTCTTTTCTCAAAGGGTTCACTTTTTAGCTTTGGGTATATAGTATCTTCATCTGGGTCACTGCTTCAATGTAATATTGAAAATTTAATTGATTGCATCGACGCCGGTGATGAATGTGCAGATTTGCTACAGCTTACGAGTAAAGAGTATACTTTTCACGGCTTTGTATTTCCTGTAGTTGTCAGCGTATAGAGTATGAGGTATGCAAGAGATTGCTGGGGGTCATAATTAACCCTCAGTTTTTTTAAACTTTTATTTCTATAAAATGAGTTTGATTGTAAAATTGAGCTTATGAATCATTTTTGAAATTTGCTTTTTTATCAAAATTATTGTATTTTTAGGTTAGCAAATACGAGCATTGTCTGCTGTCTCCTATTTGTTTTTTATTTGATTGAGAGTTAGATGACGTGAAGATCTTGATGATAGCGCCGACACCGTTTTTCTCCCATCGAGGGACGCATATTCGCATCCTTGAGGAGGCGCGTGCACTGGAAAAGCGTGGACACGAGATTAAGATCGTAACCTACCATATCGGTGATGATATCCATCAGTATGTGGACTCACAGATTGATGTGAGGCGGATCCGGCGATGGCTTTTCTGGTATCACAAGACAGAAGCTGGTGCTAACTGGCAAAAAATCATCCTCAATTTATTTCTGATACGCAAGACTTTTTATCTGACGCGAACGTGGAAACCCGATGTGATCCACGGTCACCTCCATGAGGGTGGCGTGATCGGCTGGATGATGAAGAGGTTCTTTTTTTGGCGGAAGTTGGGTTTTGTGGTGGATTTCCATGGATCTCTCGTGGGGGAGATGCGTTCTCATGGCTATCTTAAAGTTCCAGTGATTGCTTTTGTCTTTAAAAGAATTGAGCGCTGGATAAATGCTATGGGAGACGCGGCTGTTGTCAGCAGCTATGATCACGTCAGTGGCATTCGTGAAGCTAGATCAGACCAGAGAGCTTATGTGATCTACGATGGCTGTGATGTGGCAGTTTATGATTCCCTCTATGATCGTAAGGGAAGTATTCGAGAGTCATATGGTATTCCTACCGATGCATACGTAGTGGGTTATACAGGCGGTCTCGTCAAAGGGAAGGGTGTGACGACGCTATTGGAATCGCTGATGCATCTCAGAGATGTAGCTGGGCTACACGTGGTGATCGGTGGCTTTCCCGGCGCATGGGTGGAAGAATTTGTCGCACAGCAGGGTCTTACTGATATGGTAACTGTGATTTCTCCGCTGAATTATTTTGATTTGCCAGCAGTTAATATCATGATGGACGTATGTGTCGATCCTAAAGGAGTGAGCTCACGACAAGCAAGTGGAAAAATCCTAGGCTATATCGCAGCGCGCAAGCGGGTGATCTGTCTCGATCGCGCGACAAATCGTAAATACTTAGGAGAGACAGCGTCTTATATAAATACATCCGATCCTATTTTACTAGCGGATGCAATAAAAAAATATCAGGGTGTGTCACTAACGAAAACAGAGGAGGATGTCATTAGAGAAAAGGCGCTTCATTTTAGTTGGGAGCGTGTAGGAGAGAGGCTTGAGGGTGTCTACATGACCGTCACCTAGAATTATTTAGAGACTTGGTTTACTATTAGTATAAGTATGATACAGCACAGGAAAAAAAGACATATTTTAGCATCTGCCTCGCTTGCGCTAATCAAGTTCTTTTTTGACATGGGTGTGATCTTATTTGTTGCTTTACTTGTGATCTTTGTGTATGTATATAACACCTCTATCGATGCGGATGAACTGACCAAGCGACCGGTGCCGCAAACGTCTATTATTTATGACGCAACCGGTGAGCATGTTCTCTACAAATTACACGGAGAGGAGAACCGTAAGATTGTAGGTCATGATGATATTTCTGATTATTTGAGACATGCGACGATTGCCATCGAAGATGAGCGCTTTTACGATCATACAGGGATTGACATTATCGGTATTTTACGCGCTTTTCGCAAGAACTTAGAGGTACAAGCCATGGTTCAGGGTGGAAGTACGATCACGCAGCAAGTAGCGCGTAATGCATTTTTGTCACTTGATAAGACGCTGGCGCGTAAGTTCAATGAGGCAGTTCTCGCGATTAAGATTGAGCGTACCTACTCTAAAGAGCAGATTCTTGATCTCTACCTTAATCTTGTGCCGTATGGATCAAATACGTATGGAGCGGAAGTTGCAGCGCAGACGTATTTTGGAAAGAATGCCAAAGATCTTTCTCTCGATGAGGCAGCAATGATCGCTGCAATTCCTAAGGCGACGACAGCTTATTCACCGTATTCTGGTAACAAAGATGCGCTTCGTGCACGTCAGCAGACCATCTTGCGTAAAATGGGAGAACTCGGCATGCATAGTGGAGATAAGGTGCGCGCTGCACTCGCACAGGATACGCTCAAAAAAGTGCGTCCATTTACGGAGGAGATTGATGCGCCGCACTTTGTCTTTTTTGTGCGTGAAGAGCTGAGCAAGCTCTATGATGATGAAATGCTTGAACAAGGTGGATTTAAAGTATATACAACGCTTGATTTTGAAATGCAAGAGCGAGCTGAGCAGATGGTATCAAGTTACGCAGAACGTCTGCCACAGTATGGCGCTTCTAACGCGTCTCTTGTGGCGATCAATCCTAAGACAGGTGGCGTGCAGGCAATGGTGGGGAGTGTGAACTATTTTGATCAAGAAAATGACGGAAACGTCAATGTTTCACAGGAACTTCGGCAGCCAGGCTCCTCGTTTAAGCCGATTATTTATGCTGCAGCATTTGAGCGTGGTTATCAACCAGAGACACTTCTCTACGATGTAAAAACGAGTTTTGGTCCGGATGGGCGTGGCAAGGAATACATCCCAGACAACTTTGATGGGCGTAAATATGGACTGGTAAGTATGCGTAAGGCAATTCAGGGATCCCTTAATATTCCAGCGGTAAAAGCACAGTATCTCGTCGGTACTGATAATGCGATTGATTTTGCTGAGAAGTTAGGAATTTCGTCGTTTACAGATCGTAATCGATTTGGTTTATCGCTTGTGCTTGGTGGTGGGGAGGTAAAGCTTGTTGAGGCAGTCGGAGCATATAGTGTATTTGCCAATGATGGTGTGCGTGCACCTGTGCACAGTATCACCAAGATTGTAGATGCACGCGGTAAAGAAACGGTGATGGCACCAGAGCCGGAGCGTGTTATCGATAATCAGGTTGCACGTAAAGTTAATAGTGTACTCAGCGATCAAGAGGCGCGCGAGTATGTCTTTGGGCGTGTTAATGTGCTCTCCATCCCAAATCGTACTGTCGCAGCGAAGACGGGTACAACCCAAAATTTTCGTGATGCTTTGACGCTTGGGTATACGCCGTCACTGGCTGTGGGTGTATGGGCTGGTAATAATGATGGCAGCTTTATGGCTGAGGGCGCGCTGGGATCCAAGGTGGCAGCGCCGTTATGGCGACAGTTTATCGAAAATGAAATCGCAGGCATGCCAGATGAAAACTTCCCTGATTATGAGGTGATCCAAAGCGATCTTAGTATGGTTACAGGTAAGCCAGGAGGGTCAAGCGGGCGTATAGAGTATTACTACAAAAAGAATGGCAAAACAGCGAGTGCGCGTAAATATGAAACGTTGGGGCCGGATAAGATCGGTACACGGATCGTCGGCGGAAGTGCGCGTCACTCGATACTTCATTATGTAAATCGTGAGAACCCGCTTGATGATAGTTTGCCGCCTGAGCGCGGTACGCGTATGTATGGTCGCTGGGAGTCTTCCCTAAGAAGGTGATGGCTATGGGATCTTTGGTGATTATTAGAGGGAACTCTGGTTCTGGAAAACATCTACAGCATACGAAGTGCGCAAGAGGCTTTTGCAAAGTCATAAGATAGCCATTGTTGAACAAGATCTTTTGAGGCGTTAATTACTTAAAGAAAAAGACGGTGCAGATAATGATTCGATAGACTTAATTAAGCTAGCAGCACTTTTTGCGCTTGAACGCGGGTATGATGTTATCGTTGAAGGAATTTTGCGTGCTGATTGGTATGGTGATATGTTGAGGCGGTTAGTTCCTGCCTCAGAAAAATCTCATGTCTTTTATTTAAATACTAGCTTTGAAGAGACGCTTAGACGTCATACAACCAAACCAAATGCGCACGAATTCGGCGAAAATGAAATGAAAAATTGGTATCAGTTTGAGGATGTCTTAGGTGTTAAGGATGAGGTGATTATCGGAGAAGATGTTTCGCAGGCAGAGTTGGTTAATCAGATTTGTGGGCTTATTGGAGAATAAAATACATATACCACAAAGGGTTATGATTGTTGTTATTTGTGATCGGCATAAAAGGAAAATTGTGATACCTAAGGATTGTCCTGCAATTGTTGTGTATAAGTTATGCAGGTCCGCGACATTTTTATGACCAGCGTTAAAGTCGGTGCTACTGTGTGAGAAACTCTCTGGCGAGTGTGAGGGCTTCTTTTTCATCTTGGATGCGGTGGATGTGAGCCCCTTGCTTTTCCCACCGCTTGATCCACGTTAGCTGACGCTTGGCATAATGTTTGATGTCATAACGTAGTTTTTCATGCATTTCTGACTCTGTGATTTGACCGCGGAGGTAGCGTGTGCACCAGCGATACTCGAGTCCAAAGTTCTCCAGGCGTGTCCATGACACACCCATGTCAAAATGCAGATTATGTACCTCTTGGAGCATGCCATCATCTAGGCGTCGGTCAAGCCTCCTCTCTATGCGATCATAAAGGACTTCTTGTGGTGGTGTAATGGCGAGGATGAGGTTGTTTTTATTGAGTGAGGTGTAGTCTGGTTTTGGTGGTTCTGGGACTTTGCCGTGCGCGGCGATGATTTCTAGTGAGCGGATTATCCTGATCTTGTTATTGATTTCATTACGCTTAATAAGGGATTCTGCGCGGTCAGGATCTTTCTTCGTGAGAAGCGCGAAAAGGCCCTCCGTCGATTTTTTCTGCAGCTTTCTACGTAAGACATCATTAGGTGGTACGGAGGCGCCTACGGAGCCTTCTAGGAGTCCTTGAGCCCAAAAGAGTGTGCCTCCGGCGATGATCGGAAGCTTTTTTCTTTGTATTATTTCCTTTTTGATTCTATGTGCACGGGTAACAAATTTATCAGCGCTAAAGATAGTGTTAGGGTGGTGCGTGTCGATGAGGTAGTGTGGTATCCCACTAGAAATATATGCATTGCGTGTAGCGCAGCCGCGTTTTTTGGAGCGTGTGATTTTGCCGGGCTCTTTGCCGCTGCCGATGTCCATGCCGCGATAAATCTGTCGACTGTCGCATGAGATGACCTCGCCGTTAAATGAATGGGCTAGTGTTATAGCGAGATCAGATTTACCAGAGGCAGTAGGTCCGATCACATATATAGATTTTGGTTTTAAATTATCTATTGCGGACATGCTTGAAGAGGGTGAAGAGTATTGCGAGGATGAGTACTGTCACAAAAAGACCGAAAACGATCCAATGATAATTTTTAGCAGGATCTTCTTCTGTTTCAAGTGCGGATGGTATGGCAAAGACACCGTCACTTGTTGCGCTTTGTGGGTTTGGTTGTCCAGTTGTTTGATAGTACCAGTCAGATGCTGTGCAATTTGTTTCCGCTTCTATGGCGGTGTAACCGGTAGGGCAGACAAAGGGTGGGTCGATTTCACGCCACTCAGCTGATGGAGGTTCACAGCTAAAAAACTCATCACCCCAAAAAAAGTCAGAACACTGTTTGGTCGTGTCATTTATGATATAGCTTGGTGCAGATGGTGCTGCAAATGCGATTGGTGCATACATAAAACAGACTACAAAAAAAGATGCGAGGTAATTTTTAAGCATAGAGATGTGATTATGTAATTTATTTTTTTCTATTGTATCACGCTCATAGTGTTTTATGCAGCCTAAGCTAATTGTTATTTAAAAAGCGCCTATAGATATAGCTACAGGCACTTTGCAAGTAATTAAGACATCACCGGCTTACAGACGCGACACCATTCCTGATGGTCGCCAAACCGTTCGCTATTCATGCAGCCGCCAATCTCTTGCGCGTTATGTGTGCAATAGCGTGGACAGCGTTGATTATGGTCTTCGGGATGAATATGATTAGGATCCCAATTTTTTGGTATGTCGTAATTGTTTGAGTTTTGCGCGAATGCGCCATTTGCGCATGAGAGACAAGCTACTATCAATGCTACTACTGTGCGTTTCATGTGTTACTCCACTTGGTAATCACCTCAACGAGGCAGTGTCTTTACTTTACGCGTAAACTGAAGCTAACGTCAAATTAGGTTTGTGCAGTAGTTACTTATAAACTCATCGATGGTGAGTTTGATTTGCTCTTGGTTGTCGCGTGCGCGTACTGTAACTGTCTTATTTTCTACCTCTTCTTTGCCGACGACGAGCATGTACGGTACTTTTTCTTTTTGTGCGCTGCGGATCCGTTTACCGAGGGTTTCACTGTCATTATCGACGTCTACGCGAACACCGACTTTTTCCAGTTCTTTTTTTACTTCAAATGCATAATCATCTATCTCAGATGTGATCGGGAGAATTTTAACTTGAACAGGTGAGAGCCAGAAAGGGAAAGCGCCTGCATAGCGCTCGATAAGAAATGCTATTATGCGCTCAAGAGCACCGATAGAAGAGCGATGTACGACAACGCACTCCTGATCTTCACCGCTAGCATTTTTGTATTTCAGATCAAACCGCTTTGGCATGACAAAGTCATATTGTACAGTGAATGCAGTATCCTCTTTTCCGAGTACATTTTTCATCTGAATATCAATTTTTGGGCCATAAAAAGCTGCTTCTCCCTCATTTTCCACGTAGTGACAATCGCGCTTCTCCAGCACATTGCGTAAAATATCTTCTGCTGTATCCCAAGCTGCCTCGTCCTTGAAATATTTTTTATCGTCTGTGCGGTCTCCGAGTGATAGCGAGTACCAATAATCTTCTCCCATCGTCAGTCCAAATTTTTCTGCCACAAAGTCTATGAGGTCAAGTGCACTGCTAATTTCACTTCCTGCTTGCTCAGGATCAGCGCAAAAGATATGCGCATCTGCCAGGTTAAACGAGCGTACCCGCATGAGTCCTGAGAGTTCACCTGACTGCTCATAGCGATAAAGCTTTGCTATTTCTGCATACCGTAGGGGGAGGTCTCTGTAACTATGCGGTTTCGATGAAAATAGCTCAAAGTGATGGGGGCATGTCATAGGGCGCAGCATAAAGCGTTCACCATCTACGTCGATTGGTGCGTACATCGAGTCTTTATAGTATGGGTAGTGACCTGACTTTTCGTAGAGCTCTACTTTCGCCATATCTTGCGTATAGACGTGTTTATAGCCGCGCTTAATTTCTTCATCAACGATAAATCGTTCTAAAACGCGCCGCAACACAGCGCCTTTTTCAGTGAGAAGGGGGAGTCCTGAACCGACTACATCGCTCGTGGTAAAAAGATCGAGTTCTTTGCCTAACTTGCGGTGATCGCGTTTCTTTGCCTCTTCGCGCATTACCATAAAAGCATCAAGCTCTTCTTTGGTGTTAAAGGCATATCCGTAGATGCGTGTGAGTTGATCGTTATTTTCGTCTCCGCGCCAGTACGCACCAGCAAGCGAGGCGAGGGTAAAGGCTTTCATGTCTAGCTCTTTTTTGGGCTCTGCTGCATGTCCACCCTCACAGAGGTCCGTGAAATCCCCTGCGGTGTAGAAGGTGATTTCCTGATCAGCTGCGACGATACCGTCAATGAGCTCGGTTTTGTATTTATTATCTTTAAACTGCGCGCGGGCTTCCTCCTCGCTTACGACACGGACCTCCATGGTCTCCCAGGTGTTGATTGTTTTTTTCATTTGCTTTTCAATTTTCTTGAGATCAGCATCAGTGATCGGCGTGCTAAAGGCAAAGTCATAGTAAAACCCATTATCAGTTGGTGGACCGATAGTAGGGCGTGCATCTGGGTATAGCTTGAGTACTGCAGCGGCGAGGAGGTGGGCAAAGGTATGTCGTTTTTTCTGAAGATCGTTCATGGCTTTAACTTGAATGATTAAATAAAAAAGTATATAAGTGTAATCAATAAAAAAACTATTCATCACACAAAAGCAAAAAATTTTGCTCTTATGGGACGAATAGTTCTTTCTATCCGCGGTTCCACCCACATTATCGTGATTTTACAGAGTTATCACGACCACTTTATTTGTATACCTTAAAGCATCTGTGATGCTGCTCCACGGAGCGTGTGGTTGGTAATCACACTAATTAGTACATAATTAGATTATTATAAATGTCCATTTTAGTAAAGTGTATTGCTAAATTTATTTTTTTATAGTAATGTCTATACGTCTTTATCATGAGGTGAGTAATGATTCACTTAGCATATGTACCTTTTTTAAAGAAGATTTCCAATGCATACGACCTAAACATTAGATTTGAAAAAGATCAAAGGTGGGAAGGTTATTACTATATACATTTAGATCGGACGAGTGATTGTTATGGTGGTGATTTAAATACCGCTCTCCATGTTTGGAGAGACATTCTTACGTATCTCATCAGGCTTACGAAAGAATACCCGGAGCTCGTAAATGCGAAAGCACTTTTGGGTCAGAGTGAGGGAATGAGTTTACCTTGCACTATCTTGTTAAAACTCGATAGAAGTGATCTGCATATGGTGAAGGGTGTTTGGGGCTTGTGGGGGTTGCGCACAAGACTCACGCTGATGCAAGCAGTTGTTTTTTTGAGGAAGTATAAAAAATACCATGTAACGGGTCAGGTATAAACAGATGGCGCTCACAAACTGTGAGCGCTTTTTTTATGGCTTGAGAACGCTTTCAATTTTATCTTTGTCTACATCAGAGAGATAGATGATATAAGAGGTTTTGATGCGAGTGCCGTTGTGGAGGAGGTAAATGGTAGTCGTGCCTTCTTCGCAACTATCAAGTACTTTTTTGATTTTATCGATGATATCGACGTTGCCCGCAGCAGGCAGTTCGATGGTGTAGGTGTCATTTGGGTCCACCTTACGTGCAGGTATATCATCCTCATCTTCGGTTGTAACCTCATCTTTTTTGTAGCGCTTTTTTGTCTTAGCGATACGTTTAGCTTGCGTGTTGTCATCAGGAGAAATTTCCTCGATATGATCTGCGATAAATTTAAGCTCATCATCTTTTCCAGTAAATTTACCACGCACAACAATGGGCTCACCATCTCGTAGGAGGGGCGAGAATTCTTCGTAAAGCTTTGGGAAGACTAAACACTCGATGGAGCCAGTGCCGTCTTCAAGCGTCACAAAAGCCATGGTTTTACCCGACTTTAAGAGGATGGTAGTTGTCGCCATGACGATCCCACCGATTGTCTCTGCTACCTCATCAAGCTCACGGGCGCGGTCTTCGGTAAAGTCCTTGAGGTGGGCGCACATACTCGAAAAATATGACTCGTAGGCACGTGCGGGGTGATCGCTAACATAAAGTCCGAGGAGAGCCTTCTCCCATTCGAGTGTTGTTTTCTTTTTAGCAGGTGGAGAGGCTTTGAGTTGCACAGTGGCGCGTGCGAGCTGACCGGCACCAAAGAGGGAGTCTTGAGCTGATTCATCTTGCTGTGTACTCTTGACAAAAGCGAGAATGTTAGGCATGTTTTGGAGGATTTGGTTGCGCTCAGCAAGTCCTTCAAAACCGCCCACCATAGCCAGTGCTTCGATGGAGCGTTTGTTGAGATCTTTACTGCTAATGCGCTCGAAAAAATCGGTAAAATCCGTGAAGGGACCATTTTTCTTGCGCTCTTCAACGATTTCATAGGCGACTGCATGACCAACATTTTTGATCGCGTTAAGCCCAAAGCGAATACGTGGAAATTCTTTTTTTGTATCACCTTCATCATAAATCACGGCAAACTCTTCAAAACTCTCATTGATGTGTGGTGGAAGAACCTCAATGCCCATTTCACGGCATTCATAAGCGTCAATGGCGATACGATCTGTATTACCTTGGTCACTGGTCATGAGGGCTGCCATGAACTCTGCTGGGTAGTGCGCTTTGAGGAAGGCTGTTTGGTAGCCGATAAGTCCATAACATGCTGCATGCGAGCGGTTAAAGCCGTATCCTGCAAAAGGCTCGATAAAGGCAAAGACGTCTTCAGCAATTTGCTTTTCGATACCATGCTCGACGCAACCTGCAACAAATTTAATTTTTTGCTCCTTAATAAGTTCGAGGATTTTTTTACCCATCGCCTTACGCAAAATATCCGCCTCTCCGAGGGTGAAGCCAGCGAGGTCCTGTGCGATACGCATCACCTGTTCTTGGTACACGGCAACACCATATGTATCAGAAAGAATCGCCTCGAGTTTTGGATCGAGGTAGGTGACTTCTTTGCGTCCGTGCTTACCATCGATGAAATCAGGGATCCATTCCATCGGACCAGGGCGGTAGAGTGCAACCATCGCGATGATATCCTCAAGGATTGTCGGTTTGAGTTGCTTGAGGTAGCGCTTCATACCACTGGACTCCAGCTGAAACACACCCGTTGTTTGGCCTTTTTGGAGGAGTTCAAATGCTTTTTGATCATCGAGATCAATGTGTTCAATGTCAATTTCTACTCCATGGATGCGCTTAACAATTTTGATAGTGTTCTGGATGATTGTTAAGTTCTTGAGGCCGAGGAAATCCATCTTGAGCAGGCCGATTTTTTCCACTGCGGAAAATTTGGTACTCGAGGCGTACTGCGTGACGAGTGCCTCGTCATCGCCGCTGACGCGTTGGAGGGCGGTGTACTCTACGACAGGCTTATCTGTGATCACCACGCCACACGCGTGGATCGAGGAGTGACGGTTGAGACCTTCGAGTTTATGCGCAGCATCGATGAGGGTGCGTGCGTCGACGTTTTCTTCATAGAGTCTTTTGAAATCGGGCACTTCATCGAGTGTCTTTTGCATCGAGTAAAACATCGGGATGAGCTTGGAGATTTTGTCACAGAAATCATACGGAAAACCAAGTGCGCGACCAGCGTCACGCACAGCAGCCCGCGCTGCCATAGTACCAAAGGTGATGATCTGCGCGACGTGATCAGAGCCGTATGTGTCACGACAGTACTGCAAGACATCATCACGCCGAATATCAGCGAAGTCCATATCCACATCAGGCATCGAGACGCGTTCTGGGTTAAGAAAGCGCTCAAAAAGGAGTTTGTACTCGATCGGGTCCATGTTGGTGATTTTGACCAAGTAGGAGACAAATGAACCAGCTGCACTACCACGTCCAGGACCGACGACGATGCCATTGTCACGGGACCAGTTGGTAAAGTCTTGCACGATGAGGAAGTATGACGCGTAGCCCGTGCGTTTGATGATGTCGAGCTCGTAGTCCATCCGCTCGCGGTGAAGATCGGTGATATTTTCAGCTGAGCCATAGCGCTCGAGAAGACCCTCTTCGCACATATCGCGGAGGTGCTCATCTGCAGTCTTGCCTTCGGGTAGCGGGTAGTAGGGGAGTTTGGTATTACCGACTTCCATCTCAAACTGACAGCGATCTGCGATGATACCGGTATTGTCGATCGCTTCTGGGACGTCTTTGAATGCTTCACGTATAAATTCTTCCGAGCGAAACGACAGATCGAGGTGGTTGTAGTTAGGGCGGTCGCCTTCGTCGACTTTGCGGTTCATGCCGATGCAGATCAGGATGTCATGCGACTCACGATCTTCGGGGGTGATGTAGTAGATATCACCGCAGGCAACGAGGGGTATGTCGGTTTTTTTACTCAGTGCAATGATGCCATCATTTATTTTATTTTGGTCGGGATAGTCAGGGTGATGGTTAATTTCTAGAAAGAAATTTTCTTTACCAAAAATTTCTTCATACAATCGCGCCTTTTTTTCTGCTTGATCTGGTGCATCATGGAGGATGTTTTCAGCTACTTCTCCATACTGATTACCAGACAGTGCGATGATGCCTTCGCTGTGCTTTTTGAGCACATCGTAGTCGACACGAGGTTTGTAATAAAAACCTTCAAGTTGCCCGATAGTGATAATTTTGAGGATGTTCTTGTAGCCGGCTTCATTTTCTGCGAGGAGGACAATCTGGTTGGTTTTACGGTCAGTAGGGGATGTGCCCTTGTTCATCATGCCGCCTGGTGCCACGAGAACCTCTGCACCAACAATTGGCTTAATGCCTTGATCTTTGGCAGCTACACAAAAGTCAACCGCGCCATAAATCGCGTAGCGATCCGTGAGTGCGAGGGCTGTCATATTGTTTTTTTTGGTTTCGGCGAGAAGGTCGTCTATCTTTGCTAATCCCTGGAGGAGGCTGAAATCAGAGTGGACATGGAGATGTGTAAAAGCCATGGTGATTGGAGAGTCTATTTCTTTTTAGTATACTTTCAATATATCACATCACATTCTTCTATGCAGATTCCCACATTTCAAACTGAGCAAGAGCTTAACCAAAAGTATCCTGACGCGATTCTTATCGGCGTCGATGAAGTTGGTCGTGGTCCGCTAGCTGGACCGGTTGTAGCGGCTGCATGCGCGCTTCACCCTGAGATTGATCAGTCTTTACCAGAATGGGATTTTGTACGTGACAGTAAAAAAGTGACTGAAAAGCGACGCGAATCGACGTGCGAATTCATAAAGCAAAATGCGGACTACGGTATTGGGATAATAGCATCAGACACGATTGATCGTGTAAATATACTCGAGGCGACATTTCTCGCTATGAAGGCTGCGCTATCAGAATTGCGTGCGCGTAGCAGCAGGGTGGGCTTAGCGCAGGAGTTGATTTTGCTCGTTGACGGTGCGCAGAAAATTCCTCATATATCACATACACAGATTACTTTTACGTCCGGAGATGCACGTGTAAAAAGCATTGCAGCAGCCTCGATTTTAGCTAAAGTCACGCGTGATAGCATGATGGTCGACTATGATAAGCTCTTTCCAGGGTATGGGTTTGGCGCACATAAAGGCTATGGCACCAAACAGCACATGGAGGCACTGCGGGAAAAGGGCGTGACGCCAATTCACAGACATAGTTTTGCACCTGTTAAGAAATGCGCACGTAAATAAAGGAGATTTAATAAAGCTCATCTTGTTATAAAGATGAGCTTTTAATTTTATCGCGGATAGTTAATTACTGCGCCTTTTTTCTGTCTGAATTTGCCACATTTAAACTCTTCAATATATCCACGTTCGAGTAGTGATTGAATGCCTTGTTCGGTCCACTTTCTTACGAGACTTTCACCATTAAGGTTATACTCAGCAACCATCTTTTTTTTGATGCTATCAATATCCAGGGGTGGGTAATCAAATGTTGGGATATGTTGAAATACTTTATTACCCCATGAAACTGCCTGTGCTTTATCATCATGACTGGAGATTGGCTCCATCTCCGTAGAAATACTTACTGGTGTATTGCCGTTCATTGTTTTGTCTCCCAAAAAGAACACAACCTTAACGTAACACTTAGTAGTGCTAAAGGTCAATTATATATTACTTACTGTAGGAGGGGGAAAGTGGCTTTTTCAAAAGGGAATACAATTGAGCGGAGAATTGGAAAATCATCAGAGTCAAATTTATCTGTGAAATAGAGGATGTGATCATTTTTATTCATCACAACATTTTGGTCTGCGAGGTTGCGGGTGAGAATGTTTGTTTCTTGAAATCCACCACGATGATCGATGCCTACCAGGTTGAGAGTGTCGCCTATGACGGTGATGACATGTTCGTAGTCGCTGATCCATAAAACTGAAGTGATACCATTAGCAGAGGCTGTAACTTCCTTAATAGTATTAAAGTCTCGCTGTGGTTGGGCGATCCAATCACGTACAAAATAGACAAAAACTTTATTTGAACTGTAGAAAAGTAATTTTTTTCCATCATCGGAGAACTGTGCATCGATGATGCCTGTTTCTAGGCGACGGGTAACTTCTTGCTCATTAGTTGTGTCCAAGTTGTACACCGTTAAATCACCTGTGTTGGTTGTGATATGCGCGATACGGTTTTCGTCGTAAGCGATCAGGCGTACGCTACCAGGCTGATCTTTACTAGATGGAAAAAATGTAATTTCAGTAAGGTCTTCTGTGAGAGAAAAGGATGATGAGCCGAAGAGTCGACCGCTCTGGTCGAGGATATAGAGCCCATCGTCTGCAAAGTCATACGCAACGACATTTTCTGCGATTTTCTTCGCTTCTTCTTGTACGCTGTCTTCTTCTGTGCTCACGGTTAGCTCATAAAGACTGCCATCTGCGATAAAGAAGACGACATCTGTACGGCGCGGGTGCCAGCGCACATGGGAAAGAGAGTCAAAGTTGAGAGGCTTAAGCGTTCCTGGATCAAAATCAGGGAGAATCTCTGATATGTAGACGTAGTATTCGCTTTCTGGATCGATTCGGGTGATTACATAGTCTTTACGTGGGGTTGAGATGTCATCATTTGCCGATTGATTCTCGATTGATTCATTTACTAATCTTTCCACAGGTATAATCAGGCTTTCCTGTGACGGTGACCACTCGATGTTTTCATGGGGTGCTCCAGCAAAAGCTGTATCTGTAAAGGAGAGTGTGTTTATGGCAGTGCCATCAGCTATGGAAATGACAGGTACAAATAGCGTTTGCGTATCATCAGTAACCGTCTGTGGATAAGCGAGAAAGGCAAGATCAGCTGAGAAGTAGGTTTTCTGCGGCGCAACTACAGATGGATGACGTGTTTGCTCATACTTCTCTCTCACGAGGGGTACGTTCCAAAAATCAGTTGTAATACCGCTGCGAACTCGCACAGTCTTTTCCCAGGGCTTGTACCCAGAGGCCTCTATACGCACATCATGGAGTCCGTGGCGAACGCCAGTGATGTGATAGGTGCCATTGATAAAATTGAGGCGTTGCGCGCCTGGTATGCGCCCATCAATTGTGACAGTGACATCACGAGGCTCTGATTTGTACTTGATAGAGCCAGTGTAAATCAGGGTCATGATGTTATCGGTCACACTAACGCGGTAGCCGAGGGATAAGAAGATCACGGTGCACGTGACGAGAATACATGAACATGCCATCACCCAAAAAAAGATGATGCGTGAGAGGGGATTAGCAGTCGGTCTTTTAGGTCTCATAGTTGCTTCTTTTAATACAAACATGATACCATTTTTATGCATAAAGATAAATATTGTTTCGCTATAAAATGGTACGCTCACTTACACTGGTTACTGTCGGTAAGCCACAGCTTGACTATGCTTGCGAGGGGCTATCTTTTTATGACGTGCGGCTTCGTCAGCATGTGCAGTTTGAGATAAAGGCGATGCGCGATAATGTGAAATGTGCTGAAGAGTTACAAAGAGAAAAACACCGTGGTAGTAGAATCTTTGGTTTTGATGAAAAGGGAAAGCGATATACGAGCAGGTCTTTCTCTAAGACCTTGGACGAGTTAGCAATCAGAGGGACGTCGCATGCTGTGTTTGTGATCGGAGGACCAGATGGTCTCAGCACTGATATGCGCGCGTGCTGTGATGCTTTTATTTCGTTGAGTGACTTTACTTTTCCGCATGACTTGGCGCAAGTGATGGCGGCGGAGATGCTCTATAGGAGCGTTTTAATATCAAAAGGTCATCCGTATCATCGTGGTTAATATGTCTTTGACTCAAGAGGAGATAAATTTTTACCAAAAGGCGCGTCGCGGGAAAGGCGACCTCGTTATTGTGGATGGGTTTCATGCACTTAAGCATGGATTGCGGTTTGATGCTGTGATCGAAAAAATCTATATGCGGGAAGGTGTGGACTTGTCACAACTAGGAGAGACTGTGGTAGATCAGGCGGTGGTAGACAAAGTGGCATCAGGCGCTGTGACATTGAATGAAGATGCATTTGAAAAATTGACGACAGCGCACGTACGTACAGGTGTGACAGCTGTGATGCGTAAGCCTGGTTATAGTTTGGAAGACATCATTGATAGACCCGGTAGTAAGGTTATTTTGGAACATCCGCGAGATCTCGATAATGTGGGTGCGTGTATTAGGGTGGCTGCTGCAGCTGATTGCGCAGCTTTACTGGTCGTGGGTGATATGAATCCATGGCATGTACGTGCTATCAGGGCAGCTGCAGGATGTCAGTGGGCGTTACCAGTGCTGCAGGTTTCAGAAGTGGAATTTGATTGTATTATTAAAAAATATATTACCTATGCCTGCACCGATGAAGGTGGGACTGTCTATGATGTGCCATTAGAAAATGATGCATTTTACATCTTTGGCACGGAGCGTGATGGGATCACACAGGCAGTGCGAGAACGCGCGACGAAAAAAATTAGCCTACCGATGCGTGCTGGAGTGGCAAGTCTCAATCTAGCAACATCTGTAAGTGGGATACTGTACGCACAAAAAAATGATCAGCTTCAATGAGCTGATCATCTAATTTATTATTGTGCTTATTTTTTTTCTACTTTTTTGCGCCAAGCCTCTGTTGCTAAAAGCTTTAATAGCGACGATAGGATGATGATCGGTTTGCAGCTAAAATAAGAGTTTGTGGGATGACGTTTTACCTTTAAGCACTGCTGAGACCACGCTTTTAAAAATATGAAGCTAAGTGCAAATAAGGTAGTTAGAAACACAGCGGGGGAGGTTGGATTTGTGAGCATTT
The DNA here is from genome assembly GCA_020629675.1 of Minisyncoccota bacterium. Taxonomy (GTDB): domain Bacteria; phylum Patescibacteriota; class Minisyncoccia; order Moranbacterales; genus JAHDCW01. Next base: position 32,668 of record JAHDCW010000002.1, read on the forward strand.
GATACACAGCCATGATAATCCATATTTGGGCCGCTCCAGTGGAGGAGCTTACAAAGGCCATTTTGTTATCGATGTTGTAGCGGTCTTGAAGGTACTCATGTATATCCATGGATGCAATTCCTTGTTTGGATTGGATTATTTAAGATGGTAACAGTGGTTAATTTTTTGGTCAATCAATGTATTGGTATTGTTATTGTAGGTGGGTGTTGCTATAGTAGATAAACGTTTTTCTCGAGGAGGAGGTCGGAAAATGTTGCGTGTTTTTGTTCCTTTTGAAATTGAAAAAAAATTCAATAACTATAAGTTGAAAAGGGAGGTTGATGAGCGGGGTGATAGTGTGCATGGGCCTATTATTTTTATGCTTACTGGTTTCCGTGACTGCGTTAGCTCTCGAAGTAATTGGATTGATCTTGTAAGACCCTGTGTTTCACGAGTGATGGGAATGTCGCTACCGCAATTTGGTAAGCAGATGATTTTTAATGGCTATGATCAGAGTTATTTTACACTACACATGGGTGTACATTTCTGTGAGTTGCTGGCGCAAGATTTTTATCAAATTATACGTGATGAGCCGCATCGAAAATTGATAATCTTCGCTCATAGTGCTGGAGTAAGTTTTGCATTGAAGGCATTTACATATCTAGATAGGCAGGAAATGGAATCAATTCGACTTATTGGAATTAGTCCAGCATTTTTTGTTGATCACAATGTTCCTGATTTCATAAGGCGTCTCGCACCAATTGCTGGTAGGTGTCCTGTCAGAATAAATATGCCTTTTACACCTGAGGGAATTACAGCGTCTGTAGAGGCGCAAAAGTTAATCGGTGCCGATGCTCAAATCTATAAAGGTGATCCCTATTTGCCTACACTCTATACGATAAAAGTTCTTGGTCATGAGGCTTGGGAGATTGTGGTAGAGCGTCAGGGTAGGATTGATGGATTGCAAGTGCCAATGTCTTTTTATATCGGTAGTGCTGACAGTATATCTCCGATTCCTTCCACGTTTCGAAACTTCATGGAAGGTGAGGTAAAATTTTATGTAGTTTCTGGCTTGCATGACCCTACACTGCAGGAGCATGACGATTTGCAAGCTACCATCAATCATATTCTTCGGACTAAAATCAAACAATATGCTTATTGAATTTATAAGCTTGACCTACCATCGCTATGGTAGGTTTTTTTTAAAAACAAGAAGTATTTAACTTGTAAAGAAGAGGGGAAAATGCTTGATAATTTATTTATTTTGAATTAGCATATTGAAACCTAAAAAAAGAGTACTTTAAATGAATGATATGCAAAAAGCGAACGTTGTTATCTCAACAGCTTCTTTTGGCAACACTGCTCGTTTCTGGGACTTGGAAGGACGCTGTCTACAGGTCATTGAGGGTCACGCCGGCTGGGTGGTATCAGCTATCATCGTAAGGTAAAAGTAGGGAAAAACGTTCAAATACACATCTCATATCATTATGAGGTGTGTTTTTATTTTAACCTAAACTATTTTTTGAAAACGAGAAACTTATACCCAAGAAAGTTCCATACAATCACAGAGATCGAAGCGATAACAGCTGAGATTGTAGCCCAGATGCGTGGATCGATGGCGACGAACTGACCGATGATATTATTCATAAAGGATGCAACAGAAACGTTGAGGACAAACCCAAGACCACTGATCGTCATAAACTTTGCGAGCTCGCGGTTTATGTCAGAATCTGCTCGGTCGCCAAAAGACCAATATTTGTTCCATGCATAGCTGTTAAGCGTCGCTACTACGAAGGCGATTGCTTTAAACATTCCAAATTCAAACCCTCGGGTCACACCTGTGATTACGATGAAGAGATTAAGTACGCCAAGGTCGATGGCAAAATTGGCTGCTCCGGTGGCGCAAAATTTCGACAACTGAAAAAAGAAAGGCTTGATATGATATAGAACATAACCAACCAGGATGCCAGAAATTGCAACAGCAGAGAAAGTGAGTCCAGATAGGATGAGTGATATCTCAACAGATAAACTCGCCTTAGCGACAATGGGGACCATTAAGCCAAAGATAAATCCATTGACGCCTGCAAAGAGCAGGTCATAAGGTGAGAGGATTGATTTTTGCATGTTTAGAATTGCTGTGACTGTTGAGGGGTGTTCATTTCAGAACGGATTTCGCGCTCGATTTCGTCTATGTCTGGTACCCACTCACCGACGATGTCTTGTGATGGCTGGGGTTGCGGCTGCCTCTCTGTGTGTGTATCAATAGTTGCTGCTTCTTCGTGAATTGCTGATTCAGGATGGACTTGTGGTGAGATCTCGGCCTCAGGTTCTGCTGCTGTGTCTTGGTAGGGGTCAGCGATCGTATTTTCTTGTGGTTCTTCTTCTGGTGTCGGATCTACAGGTGGGGTGTCCTGATTGATCTCCTCAGTGATCTCTGACATTTGCATGTGATCGTCTTCTTTGCCGCCGAGGATGCCACTAGCGGTAACAGGCTTTACAGCTTCTTCAGTTGTAGTTGGTATTGACGCATATGCTGGCGGCTGCACTTCATGGTTGTGTTGCAGGACACTTTCGATCGACGCCCACGTTGCATCAGTGCCTTGTGAGGTTACGATAGCAACTTCATCTCCTGGCTCCGCTTTAAAATATGTCGCAGACGCAAGGAGGATGCGATAGTTTTTTCCATCAGCAACTACGATATAGTTTCCAGAAGGGTCTTGCGTGACGATGCCGATTTTGTTTTGTCGTGGGACAGGGCCAATTTGTTTGTAAATAAAGAAGCCCTCAGGGGAGATGGTGAGCTTGAGGAGGTCACCTTCAACGAGTTTTGATTTGCTGGCATAGTTAGCTGGGATAGGGTACTGCTTTCCGTCAGTACCAATCATAACCTGGCCATCAAAAGTGCCTTGGACAACTTGACCTTCACTGTCATCAACTTTTTTCTTACGTCCTGCCTTTTTCTTGCCCTCAATCTGCAGGAGCATTGCTTTCGCGCCATGGATCGTACGTTCAGCGCTCGTGATCATGTCACGCAAAGACTGGATTTTTTGTGAGCGTTCCTCTTCGGAGAGGCTGTCAATGTTGTCTGTCATAGTTTTTGTTTGGACTACACACGAACTGCACCCATATTGATTTTTGGGAGGTGTGTGTAGTTTCCCCCTTTATTTTTATATCTATTAACATGATACGTGAAAGCACAAAATTGAGCAATCGGCGAGAGCTGTGGATAGATTGACAAAGCGTGATGTAAGGTGATAAATTAATGACCTACATTTTTGTAGAAATTGCTAAACATGTCGGAGGAAGAGTGAGATGACATTTGAGGATTTTGCGCTTGTTGTATATGTATTGGCCTATCACTGCGATCAGTACGCAAGTGTGCAAGGAGGATTCGAGGGTTATAAAGAAGTCAGTTGTCCTGAGGTTCGAGGGGCGGTACTGCGTATACATGTAAATGCAGTCAAGGAGGACTGTCGTGTTTATGTGACGATTGTACGCGTTGAGGGAGAAGAGAGGAAGACAATCTGCAATAAGAAATCTGTGGATCTCGAGACTCTTTTGCTTGTCTTGCTGTTTGGGAAGCTGTCTGGTTCTCCGGGAGAGAAAGGAACGGCGCAAATGCATATAGCAACCTTTCGAGCGCAGTATATGGTCTCACATACACAGCATCAAGCAGCGTGAGGTTTCCGTGCGAAAAAAATTACAAGAAAACTTATTTGTTTTGAGTGGTTTATTATGTATTTGCATTGCACTGGCTAGTTTCTTAGGGCGACGGCATATTGATGTGGTCTGTGATGGGTGCTCACCTTATATTGGCGGCGGCGCGATGATACTATTTTTGTGCATAGCGTTTCTCGCATGTCTGAGGGAGTACAACTCATCCAATAGGGAAAAAGTGTAAGTATGAGAGTGATAGCGCATTGTCGTTATCGCTCTTTTAATTTGATATTTACGCAACCTTGTAGGATAATAAAAGAAAACAAAATCATCATGAAATCATCATTTAAAAAACTTTTTTCACCCCGCTCTGTCGCCATCGTGGGCGCGAGTAACAAGCCGGGAAAAGTTGGTAATATGCTCGCTGCTAATATCTTGGCAGGGGATTATCAGGGTGATGTTTATTTTGTAAATCATAAGGGTCGTCGTATCTGTGGACGTGATAGCTATCTGACATTGTCACTTATTGGCACAGCCGTAGATCTCGCGATTATCGCTGTGCCTGCTGCTTATGTGGAAGAGGTTATTCTGGCAGCAAAAGATGTGTGTAGGCGCTATATTGTGATCTCGGCCGGCTTTGGCGAAAGTGATATCGCGGGGCAAAACCGAGAGGTGCGCCTCCAAAAAATCGCCACGGAAAACAATCTAACAATTTTAGGTCCTAACTGCCTAGGGTTACTCATCCCTTCGCTCAAACTCAACGCATCTTTTGCGCCTACTTTGCCTGCCTCTGGTGATGTGGCCTTTATTTCTCAGTCAGGCGCTTTGGCGGTGGCTGCAATAGACCGGGCACCACTCTTTAACATTGGGTTTTCTGCGGTTGTCAGTGTGGGTAATAAAATGCAGGTAGATGCAGCGCAACTTATTGATCATTTCGCGCGTGACAAGAAAACGCACGTCATAGCGCTCTATCTCGAAAGTATCGACGATGGAGCGGCATTTCGCCAAGCTGTGCGCGCCGCACACGTAAATGGTAAGCAAATAGTATTACTCAAGGCAGGACGGTCACAAAAGGCGCAAAGTGCGATTTCACTTCATACCGGATCACTGGCGGGGGATGATGCTGTGATTGATTCTTTCTGTGAGCGCTACGGTATTTCACGCGTGTCGTCTTTTGCGGACCTGTTTAACGTGATCAGAGTCGCACGCGTAGCACGGTCACTCTCGACGCGGCCGATTGCGCGGGCTGCTGTCGTTACTAATGCGGGTGGTTTCGGTGTCATCTTGACTGATATGATCACTGCTGCAGCTACGCTAGAAATCGCATCACTGCCAAAACATCTGAGAGGTCAGCTTATGGAAAGTCTTCCGGCTGCAGCGAGTGCGCATAATCCTGTAGACCTACTTGGCGATGCAGGGCTTGCGCGGTACGAGTCGGCCCTTCAATTATTAACCGACTATGATCGACTTGATGTTATTTTTGTGGTGTTAACACCACAAAAAGACACGCCAGCCAAGGCGATCGCTCGGGCGATCGTATCACTTCAAAAAAAGACTGCGAAAGATATAGTTGTTACTTTTGTGGGTGGATCACATGTGGCGGAAGCACGGGAATATCTTCTCAAGCATGACATTCTCTTTTTTGACACGCCGGACGAAGCAGTGCGTGCGTGTGACTTGCTGACACATACGCAACCACCAAAGTTAAAGCACTTTCCACTGGACGATGAGAGAGCTCAAAAAGCACAGAAGTTCGTAGGTGCATTTCATGCACATGGTGTGCGTGATCTTTACTACGGTGAGGTGATGAAGTTAGCACGTCTTTATAAACTTCCCCTCGATCGTTTTTTTGATGTGACGGAGGGTTTAGGTGCTAAGACGCTGACGACATACCCGTGTGTCGTTAAGGTTGATAATCCAATAATTCAACATAAAAGTGATCGTGGTGGTGTGGTTTTGCCGATCCATGGAGCAGCTGCACTTGAGGATGCACGAAAAGAGCTTATCAAAAAATTTCCCGAACAAGGAACGCGGGTGATCGCACAAAAACTACATGACATTAAAGTGGAGCTTATCATCGGCATGAAGCGTGATCCACTATTTGGGCCGGTGTGTGTCGTCGGAATGGGTGGTATTTATACAGAGATTTTAAATGCTAAAGAGTTATTTGTTATGCCGATGAGTCAGGAGGACGTGTTGCGTCGGTTGGTGTGCTCGGAGACACTGGGATTTTTATTTGTGGAGACGCGTGGGCAGCGACCCTATGATGCGGAGCGTGTGGCTCATGTCGTCATGTCACTTGCAGCACTCGCAACTGAGGTGGAGCACATCATGGCAATCGATATAAATCCTTTTCTTATATATAACGAGGGTACACGTGATATAATCGTAGATATGAAAATAGCCTTCTAAAATAAAAATAGAAAAATATGAGTCTATCAGATAAAGATCAGCAGATGCAATTTGGTGCCTCTACATCAGGGGAGTTGTGGCGTAATATTTCTGGAAAATATAACAAGGCTGATTCCGCAGACGGTACAGAAGAGGTTGTTGTGGATGCTGACAAAATTGAGGAGGTGCTTGAGGAGATGACGGCAGCAACACAGAAGCCGCAAACAACTGTAAAATCCTCTTTTGCTGAAGATACTGTGCACCGTATTGTGCCTGGGCAGCCAGTGCTTGTGATCGTGGATGATAACCATAAAATCCGTTCTGAGTACGCGGAGATTTTTGGGCGCTCTGGATTTAGTGTTGTTGAGGCTAATGATGGTTTAGAAGGTCTTGATCGGATCAAGAAGATGAAACCTGATGCGATTTTGACGGGTATCGATATGCCGCGGATGGATGGTTATACACTAGTGGAGTCAGTTAAAAAAGATGTGGAGTTATCACGTATTCCGATCTTTGTTTGCTCACATCAAGGTGATATGCGAGATCGCGAAAAAATGCAATCACTGGGCGTGCGGGACTTTATATTGCATGGCTACATGTCCCGCGAAGAGATTATCGACCGGATTGCAGTTGCAATCGAAGAATCTGAGGGGTATATCGTACGTATTGACGGTAGTGATCATATTACACAACACTTTATAAAAGAGCATGTTAATGCGGTGATCTGCCCAGAGGAGCATACCTTTGCCCTCTCTCTTAAGCGCAAGGAGGCAGGAGCGGGGTTTGATGCGCATGTGATTTGCGTTCCTAAATAAACTGCCTACGGTAATTGCGATGGGTCTGCTATGATAATGATATATGGAATGGACGCTGCATGAACGAGGGCGACACATCGCCGATAAAGATATCTCTATTGATGAGATTCTAGAAATTTTAATGGCAATTAGAGGAGTGGACGCAGAACAAGCCGCTTCTTTTTTGTCTCCTGATTATGACCGTGACACACACGACCCTTTCTTGTTTCAAGAGATGGAAGCCGTGGTGGAGCGACTACGCGCAGCAAGTGAGAAGGGTGAAATGGTTGGTGTGTTTGGTGATCATGATGTAGATGGTGTGAGTGCGACGACATTGATGGTTGAGGGTCTCGAGATGATCGGTATTCAGGCACAGTCCTATATTCCTTGCAAAAACGAAGAGGGTCATGGGGTAAATAAAGCAGCGATTGATCAGTTTGCGGAGGTAGGTGTTACGCTTATGGTCACTGTGGACTGCGGTATCGGAGATGTGGAAATGGTCGCGTACGCGCGCTCATGTGACATAGAAACAATTATTGTCGACCATCATCAGATCCCAGAACGACTACCAGAGGCGTATGCGATAATTAACCCTCACCTTGCGGATAGTGGGTACCCATTTAAGGATTTGTGTGGCGCTGCATGTGCCTTTAAGGTGGTGCATGCACTTTGTGTACGGCTAGCTCCAGAGAAGGTAGAGCAGCTTAAATGGCTACTGGATATCGTGGCAATTGCGACTGTAGCAGACTGCATGCCACTTATAGGTGAAAATCGGGCGTTTGTTGTTTATGGATTACTGGTGCTCTCCAAGACGCGGAGGGTTAGTTTGCAGCAAATGATTAGTGTGGGGGAGATGGATATTGGTCCGCATAACATGCCAGATGCGCACACGATTGGCTTTCACATTGGACCACGACTCAATGCAGCTGGTCGAATGAGTCATGCGCGCGAAGCATATGATTTTCTCGCAGAAAAAGATCCTGCGATGGCGCGTGTGCGAGCACTTGACCTTGAAGAAAAAAATAAAGAGCGCCGTAAATTAACAGATAAAATTCTTCGGCATGCTACTAAACAGATTGATGCGCTACTCGCAGAGGATGAGAGCATTGCTTTTTTGTGCATTAAAGATGAGAGTTACCCGATTGGTATTGTAGGTATTGTAGCTGGACGGCTCACGCGACAGTATGGCCGGCCGGTTGGTATTTTTCGCGAGGAAGGAAAGGTGGTGCGAGGTTCATTTCGTTCTGTGGAAGGCCTTGATGTGGTGAGGATTCTCCACAACGCTAAGGATTTTCTGGATAAATATGGTGGTCATGAGGCGGCTGCAGGTGCACAACTTTCCGTTGATCAGTTTGAGGGTTTTTGTGAGTGTGTCGATCAGGCGACACGTGCATTATTGGATGATCAGGCTGATTTTGCCCCAGTACATGTAGTGGATATGAGGCTGTCAGCTCATGTGATTTCAGAGGCGCTTGTTGATGTGATCGAAAAAATGGCACCTTATGGTGAAGGTAATGTAGAGCCTTTGATATGGTTTGAGGGGTTGACGGTCCAGTCTGCGCGTCCAGTGGGAAAAACAGGAAAGCATCTTAAATTGGTCTGTGGTGTCATTAACACACCGGTCGTCATCGATGTGATTGGATTTGATTTTGGCAAGGATGCCGATGAACTCTTGCCAGGTGTTACAGTTGAGGTTCTGGGCGGTCTCTCGTACAATGAATGGCAAGGGCGCCGTACGATCCAAATTATGATGCGAGACTGGCGTCATGTGAACACATAACAATTTCCTATGTATATATTATTATCACCTGCAAAATCACTCGACTATACGCGAGAGCACGAACTTAATGCGGTGGGTCAGATCGCGTCTTTTATGGAGAAGACTGCGCAGCTTCATGAAGTGCTTCGAGCGTACTCGGCATCTGAGTTAGAGCAGCTTTTTCACGTGTCACCAAAGATTGCAGAGCTTAACTATAATCGTTTTCGCGATTGGTCGACTGATTTTTCATCACAGTCCCTTGAGGGAGGCGAGTATCCTTTTTTGCCAGCAATTCTTGCGTTTACGGGCGATGTTTATCGTTCTTTTGATCTTTCTTTGCTGACTTGTGTAAAAAAAGAGGTATACGATCGAAGGGTTGGGATTCTGTCTGGGTACTATGGCATCCTCAGACCTTTTGATTTTATGAAGCCGTACCGACTTGAAATGGGGACGCGAATGAGTTTTGATATTGCTGGAGATCATTATGGTAATTTATATGATTTTTGGCGTTCGCATGTCAGTACTGCAGTGGAAAGGCACGCCGGTAAGGATGGAGTCATTAATCTCGCATCACAAGAGTACAGTAAAGTGGTTGATCGAGAGGTGATATCTGGACCCTTTGTGGATGTTGATTTTAAAGTGGATAAAAATGGCGCGCTTAAAACAATCGGTATATATGCAAAAAAAGCGCGTGGATTGATGGCACAGTGGCTTGTGGAGAATGATTGCATGGATGTCACGTCAGCATCGGCATTTGCTGAAGATGGGTGGCACTATAGTGAGGATGATAGTGGTGTGCATAAAATGGTATTTATTAAGAAAGTTTAAATATGGAGAATATTGATATCTATACAGACGGTGGGTCGCGTGGTAATCCTGGAATTGGTGCTTGGGGTGCAGCTTTTTTTGAGGGTGATGTACTTACCGAAACACTTTCGGGAGGCGAGCAACTTACAACAAATAACCGCATGGAGCTCACAGCAGCTATCGAAGGGTTGCGTGCAGTGAAAGATGATAGAGGGATACATCTCTACACGGACTCTACATATGTGCGCGATGGTATAACAAAATGGATTATTGGCTGGAAGCGCAATGGGTGGCGCACTGCTAACAAGAAACCAGTTAAGAATCAAGATTTGTGGCAGGCACTCGACGTTCTCGCCAGCGCGAAGCAAGTTGAATGGCACTGGGTTAAAGGTCATGCAGGGGAGCGCGGCAATGAAAAAGCTGACGAGCTATGTAATGAGTATATGGATAAATTAGAGTCAAAATATAGTTAAAAGGAGCAATCTGTATTCAGAGGCGCTCATCATGCGCCTCTTTTATTTTTGGTGAGAAATGGCTATTGTATTACAATCTATTGACAAAATGAGTAAAAATGTTATAATGATCTGTTATTAGTTTAGGAGGCATCATGTCAAATTGTGATCTAACAATTGTTATACCGACATTTAATGAAGCGCACAACGTGCGAAATCTTTATCATGCGCTCAATTCCACTCTTGAAATAGAGGAATCTCTGGAGTATTTATTTGTAGATGACAGTACAGATGAGTTGACGCGGGAGATCATCGAAGAGCTGGCGCAGGAGGATCCGCGCGTACGCTTTATTTTTCGTGAGACCAACTCTGGACTGGCAACTGCAATTGCAGAGGGGATGGAGGCAGCAAGAGGTGACTATGTTTGTTCTATGGATGCAGATTTACAGCATCCTCCACAGTATATCAACGACCTCTACCGCGCTGTTCGCTTTGACGGTGCTGATATTGCGGTGGGTTCACGCTATACGAACAATGGATCAGCGCAAGGTCTGACGACTTTTTATCGTCGCATCTCATCACATATTTGCCGTTATGCGGCTTACGCCTTACTGCCATCTACCCGTAAGACGACAGATCCGGGGAGTGGTTTTTATATGACGACCAAAAAGGCTGTAGATGCCAAAAAGTTGGGAAGAATGTTCGGATATAAGATATTGATTGAGATTTTAGTGCGTAATCCTGAGTTAAAGGTAGCTGATGTAGGGTATACCTTTGTGGGGCGTCAATATGACATAAGTAAATCGACATTTCGGCAGGGCTTGCTTTATTTTAAGCATATTGTATTACTAGCCTTGAGTCAGCGTCGGTTGCTTGCTAAAAAAACAAATTTGTAGTAAGGTAACATATATAAGTTTGATGTCTCGGGTGAGGCAGGTTTTAAATTGTTAAGTCATCAAAGATGAAGAATCTTTCATTAATTAGCATCTTGTTTGTACCGCTGTTTTTCGTGGTCAACTTTGCAGATGCAACAGATGTCTCTGTGGGGGGACAATTTCAAAATACAAGTCCTGACGAAGGAACGTCAGTCGTGTATGAGTTAGATGTGCAAAACATTGGTCCAGATGAGTCGCGCATTGACTTGGATTTTACCGTGGGTAATCACTTAACCTACGCATCACATATTATCAACGGTGGGTGTGCGTCAGGTGGCTCAGGGGCATCTACGACAGCGAATGGATTTTCAGTCTCGCAAATCAATGCAGGACTTGGATGTTCATTTAAGGTACTTGTGACATTTAATATCTCTGCAAATTCATGCAGTGAAAATACAAATGTAAGCGTCAGTGCTAACTCAACGGTAGATATCGCGCAGTGCTCTCTTGAACTTAACTGCACTAATAAATCTGGCCTTACCTGTCTCGTAGATGAGCTTAATGAGTTTGGTCAATGTACAGGAACGTTTTGTACAGCGACGGCAACCTCAGCATATGATAGTTGTTATTTGCCAACACAAGGAGCGTGTAATGGTGACGCCCAGTGTCTTGAAGATCTCCAGGAAACATGTTACGACGAAGCGCTCGCAGCTGCTCACGTGTGCTTGCAAGGTGCGACAATTCCGACAACACCAAGCGTTACAACTGCCACTGATACTGCATCCCTAACCATCAATGATTGTATTCCAATTTCTGTGTGTGGCGATGGTTTGCCTGGAGCGGGTGAACAATGTGACGATGGTAACAATGTAGACGGTGATGGTTGTAGTGCTAGTTGCCAAATTGAAGTGCCAGTTTGTGGTGACGGTAAAATAAATCAATCATCTGAGCAGTGCGATGATGGAAATACGGTGAGTGGTGATAAATGTAGTGCCACCTGTGAGATCGAGCAAACAACGCCAGCTCCAATCTGTGGTGATGGTCAGGTAAACCAGTCATCTGAACAATGCGATGATGGTAATACAGTTAATGACGACAAATGTAGCAATACATGTCAGAACGTTGTTGAGCCAACGCCAATGTGTGGCGACGGAACAGTTGATGCAGGAGAGACTTGTGATGATGGTAATACAGTAAATGGAGATGGTTGTAGTGCAACATGTGCAGTAGAGAATGATCAGGTTGATCCCTCTGGCGAACTAGAACAGGCAGAGACATGTTCAGTTGATGACTACGCTGATATTGAGGGTGAGGTGTGGATCGATGAGAACAATAACGGTAAGCGAGACAAGGGTGAGCCTGGGATTGAAGACGTCACAGTTTATCTTACAGACCTTGATGGAAACGAGATTGACTCAGATGAGACCAATGACGACGGTGAATTTGAATTTAAAAACTATGCACCAGGAGAATATTATGTTGACCTCCAGGAAAGTGATAAGGATCTTGATGGCCTTAAATTAAAAGTTGAGGAGGATACAACGCTCAATGGAAAGGATCGTTTTGAGCTGGAGTGTGATGAAGATTACGACGATGCAACATTTGGGTATGTAAGCGAGGAAAAGAAAGTACACACAGAGCGTCCTCGAACACTTGCAAAAACCGGTGGACCACAGACTGCGTGGGAGCATGTCATGGCACTGATTGCTGCGATTTTCTAAATCCTCGACCGATAGACGTATACCGATAAACTGAAGGGAAAATCATCACAAGGGAATTGTTGATGATTTTTTCTTCTCTTTTAAGATAAGAATGACATCATGGTGAAAAAGACAGACAATAGAAGAGGTATTAGGATAATTGCAGTGTTGCTGTTGACTGGTGCGCTCACCGTAGCGGCATGTTGGTTTGGGTATGCGTACCTTACAGGCTCTAGTATTCCATCGGAGGATTTTACTGAGCAGGTTGTGGGAGCCAATCCAAGTGATGTGCTAGGTGAAAAAGATGATCCTGCAACAACTGACAATACCCCCAAAGAAATAGATGTTATGGACGTATCAACACTTAAGCAGGAAACTGCTTTCACAGAAGGCGTTTACAGTGCACACGCAGGGCCTATTGCTACCAACCAATGGTTTACCTCAAACTACTTTCGGCAAGGTTCGGAGAACTTCTTTGGATTTCCGCTAGCGTATAATGTCAGTGAAAACGCTTTTCGTATTTCTTACCCGCGGATAAATGTACAGCCCCAAATTATTTTTGGTTCCTTTTCACAAGATGTAGCGCTTGTTTTTGATCGTCCAATAGTGTCTCGCGTAAAAGCGTACAGTGAGCTTTCTGTTACTTTGGAGCTCAGCAGCGTAGGGACAGAGGAATTGCTTGCAACGATTTATCTGACGCGTGGCTCACTTTATGTAAATATATCTTTGACAGAAGCTGGAAGTGGAGTGCTGTGGGAGACACCGGGGACAATCGAACTAACAGGAACAGAGCAAAAGAAGTACCTTACACGCAACAATGACACGAAGTTTGCGATTTATGCGCTCGATAATCTTATACTGACCGGCTCTGAAGATCGCAATCAGATTGCTGTTGGAAGTGATTTTGCTGTCGATGGAGAGCGCTTAGTGGTAGGTGTGTTACCTGAAGGTATGACGTGGGCACAACTTGATCGTTACGCTGCTCAATTTAATATGTCATCAGATTTTACGCTCACATCAACAGAGGCATCGCGTGTAGATTTTGACAAGGAGACGTACTGGGCTATCTTGCCACATCACCAACAGTCAATTCGTGGCGCTCTCTGCAACCAAGACATGCGTTTCCAGACAATTCGTGGGGCGATGATTGTCTGTGAGGGAAAGAGTTTTGATTTTATATCAGAGGCCACTGTCCCAGCGGAGCAGATTAACGTAGGCACATTCACTGAGGAAGAAAAAGAGGTCCTGCGTCGCCTTGTGCGCGAGGAGACAGAGGCTTTTGCGGATTTTGCAGCTCCTGACACTTATTTTAGAGGAAAAGAGATCTTGCGTCTGGCGTATCTCTATGATCTGGCAGTTCAGCTAACGATGGATGCCACCTCGGACTCGCTCAAGAGCACTTTGCGACGTGAGTTTGCAAACTGGCGCACTAATACGATCGTTGCGCCGGATGGACTAAATGGGGAGCAGTACTTTGTTTACGATAATATTATTCGTGGTGTCGTGGGTCACAAGACGAGCTTTGGCTCTGAGCGCTTTAATGATCACCACTTTCATTATGGCTATTTTGTACATGCTGCAGCGATCATAGCGCGTCATGATGAGAGTTTTGTTGCAGATAATGGGGATTTTGTGAATACGCTGGTGAGCGATTATGCAAATATCAACGCATCTAACCAAGACTTCTCATTGGTACGAAGCTTTGATTTTTATGAGGGGCATAGCTGGGCAGCTGGTGAGTCACTTTTTGGGGATGGAAATAATCAGGAGTCAACATCAGAAGCAATTCAGGCTTATTATGCGGCGTACCTTTGGGCACGGACAATTGGTGCAGATGCATTAGCTAATAAAAACTTATGGCTCTTTAATCAAGAAACAGCAAGTGCGCGCATGTACTGGCTTTTGTCAGGTGAAGGTGCGCCAACGTACGAAGGTTATGAGCCAAGTGCTGTTTCGCTCCTATGGGGTGGTAAGGCTGAGTGGGCAACGTGGTTTAGTGGGGAGCCGGAGGCAAAGCTTGGGATTCAGCTGATTCCATTTACGCCGGGGAGTACATACCTCAACAAGATTAGTAATGAAAACATCAAACGTCATTTAGCGGAAACAGCTTTTCCAGAGCAGAAGCTATTCTATGACTTACTTCTCATGTACTACGCAGTAGCTGACCCACAGGATGCAGAGCGCATATTTAGAACCCAGGAAGCAGCAGGTTTATTAGAGCTGGATGGTGGAAACTCAAAAAGCTACCTATTTGCATGGATTCTTTTTCAAAAGTATGTAGAGAAAAATGATTAAGCGAAGGTTGCAAAATAAGGGGGAGCGTGCAGAGATGGCTGGCATTAAGAGACCGCGACGTGCTGGTGTTTTTCGTGCTGTGCATGAACGTGGTGATGTGCTACCTAAGCACAACCAGGCGCTCAAAAAGAGAGCGATGCCAACGCAAGCGCAAAAGTCTAGCGGGTCGGGTGATCATTTGATCGATGTGATGGATGCAAGCTACATGCAGGAAATCTACCAAGAAGTAAAGGGAGAGGCACGTCGTCAAGCTGTGGAACAGCAAGTGAGTCACATGCAGCAGACTGCAGGAAGACCTTCTGACACAGGGGGGCAGCAGACTGGGGTGCAGCAGAGAAATTCGACTGTGCAACCGACGCCTATTGCAAATCCATACAAGCGCACACACGCGGCAAATCCTGTACGGTCATTTGCATTTGATACGGTTGCAGCACCGGGGCGTGCGCAGAGTCACGCATCGTCAGCACCTTCGCCGCTCGAACGTGCTCAAGCCTTTTTTGTCGGTGATGCTGCAGCTGATCTACATAAAAATGAGGGTGAGACGGAGTATGACTTTTCTGACAAGGATAATCGTGAAGTGCGCCAACCGTTTGTGATACGGATGATTGCAGAAATGATGTTTCTATTCTTGATTTATACAACGGGTTGGTTTTTGATTGGCTATTATCTCGAAGGAGAATTTCTCTCAACAAACTACCAAGACTGGATCTACCACGCATGGCGCATAGATACGCTACAAGAACATCAGATGATTACATCTTGGGATCACCAATGGACCAGCGGAATTAACCATTGGCGCTCCTATCAGTACATTCAGCATGTCCTCGTCCTAGGCGTTGTACAGCTCACAGGATTATCGATCACCAAAGCGATGATCTTGTTGACTGTCGTGATTTATATCGGTATTCGTTTTCTGATATATGGTGTGCTGCGTAGCTTTGGCGTAGGTGCCTTGGCAAGTTTTATAGCGGTACTTTTTTCCTTTACATACGTCCAGCAGTGGATCGCAATTAGTGATTTTTCTATTTTTATCGCTTTCATCATCGTACCGTTTTACATACTGCTATGGAAAAACATCTACGAGCGCCATGCGCTACGTAAAGATCTAGATGGGAATGCGCTTGTGGTGGAGCATAGGAAAAGGCGTCGTGCAGAGTATTTCTTAGCACTGCTGACAGGTGCGACGTGGATTTTGCATCCGATTATTGCAAACGTCTTTGCTGGGATTTTCTTTTATACGATTGGATTTCGTTCGCTTAAGATCTCACTTACATATGCACTAAGTATTTTGGCGGTGTATATCATAGGGGCGCTCGCTTTCTTTTTGCCATATTTTTCGGCGGGATACCATTTTGCTAATCCTGTGTTTACGACAACCGGATTTGTGACGGATACGATTGCTGGAGAGTATTTTGGCCTTAGCTTCTTTTTTTGGGGGTTTACAGGGTTCGCGATTGTGGTGAGTATGCTGATGCCGAGTGTGGCACCTGCGTGGGCTAGACGGCTCCTAGGTTACTCCATTTTGTATTTCATTTTGATTTACTTTGCACAAAATGGTTATGTGCCTAAAATTATTACACAGCTTCAGATTTCTCGTGTCATACCAGTGTTGGCGCTTTTGATTATCTTTGCGTTTGCTGGCATCCTAGATGGATTTCTCAAAAGCTTCAAGATGGCGCGACCGTTTATTGTGATTCTTGCGATATTTGCAGCTATTTCAATTATTGAGTCAGTGAAAATTGGGACAGCTTTTACGAGTCAACCACGAACATCTCTGGATGACCCTGTGTCTCTCTATTTTAATGGTAAGGAGGACCCGAAGGGGAGTATCTATGTGCGTGATGTCTCATCTGCGAGTTACTTTTCTGAGGGGGATGTACGCTTTATAAATTCATACAATGAGCACTTGCTACCAAATCCTTTATCTGTACGTTTTGGATTCTTTATGCGATCTGAAATTGCATATACGGGTGTGTCACGCACACATGAAAAGCTTATTCGGGATTATTCTACGGTTATGGGGCTTGAATATATTGTTTTGCCGCAATCGTCACCGCTCATTCGTTCATTGACCCAAAAAGATGAAGGGCAAGAGCGGGCGGATTTTGAATTTGTCGAAACTTTAAGTTCGTTTAATGGGGTATACACGATCATTCGTCGCACTGCGGAAATACATAATGCATATCTGATCAATCAAGATGATCGTGTATTGACGTGGGATCAGACATTGGAAAATCCTACAATTGAAGCTAATTCGTATCAGCAGTGGGATCGCAAGGTGAGTATTCTGGCAGAAAAAATGCGTAATGGTGAGATGATACCGCTGGATACATCATTTACGCGTCAGGATCAGATCGCCATCGATCTGACTGATCAAGATCTTAGCGGAAAGGCTCTTTTTGTGGCACAAAGCTATGATCCATACTGGTCTATAGTAGGTCGTCGTGATGTTGTTAAACCTTCAGAAATTAGAATGATTCATGTAGAGCCCGCTGCGCTTTCAGATGAATTGGTAACTCGTCAAGATGGGCGTGTACGTATTGTGCTTGAGAATAACTGGCCATGGTGGCACTGGCCGCTCCAGTTCTTTGCTCTCGGTGCGATTGGACTCATTTTTGTGGCGGGACTCTTCAGCTTGCGAGGGCAGCGTGTTGGAAGTATAAGTCGTAAACGTAAGCAGCGATAGTATGAAAGCAGGAAAAATTTTCGCAAAAAAGATACCAGCTGTTACATTTCTCTTCTTGGCAGCATCTCCACTCGTTGTGATTTGGTACGCAGCGTATATTTTTAATGTTAACAATGCTGACAATCTCTTTTTGTATAGCATTCAGATTATCGCAGACTCAATTGCGATGATGGTGCTCTTGGGTCTGTGGTTGACTGTATTGATTGACACTCTGATAGAGCGTCATCACCGTACTTTTGAGCGTGTAAATTTCTCGCTTCTTAGTGATGATAATGTTCCTACAGTGGATGTATTTATCACTGTATATGGTGAGCCACTTAGCGTGATCGAAAAAACAGCACGTGCAGCGCGGGACATGCGTGTACTGCATAATACTTATGTATTGGATGATGGAAACAGTTTTGAGGTGCGCTATTTTTGTGAGCAAAACGGCATCAAGTATATCGCTCGAGAAAAAAATGATCATGCGAAGGCCGGTAATGTAAACAATGCACTTTCAGAGACAGATGCAGAATTTTTTGCCATCATAGATGCGGATCACGTACCAGAGCCAGAGTTTCTTGAGGTGCTTTTGCCCTACATGGAAGACAAAAATTTGGCTATGGTGCAGTCACCACAACATTACCGCAACATCGAAAACTTTATTGCCTCCGGAACAGCGCAGGCACAGGAGGTATTTTACCGCTACGTATGTCCTGCTAAAAATATCTCAAACTCTGCTTTTTCTGTGGGAACAAATGTGCTGTTTCGTCGTAGTGCGATTGACCAGATTGGCGGTATAGCACTTAACAACTCTGAGGATATTTGGACATCGTTCTTGCTTCATAAAAATGGTTGGCGTACGATCTTTGTTAACCAGGTATTGGCAATTGGTGTGGCGCCAGATACGATTATTTCTTTTTTCAAGCAACAGCGTCGCTGGGCTAAGGGTGGTCTTGATATACTTATCAATGAAAGTCCGATGCGCAATGAGGGTCTTGAGCTTGATCAGCGCATCCAATATTTTATCTCAAGTACATTTTTCTTGGTAGGTATTCCGATTCTTGTTTATATTGTGATGCCGATTATCTATTTGCTTTTTGATGAGAAGCCGCTTCTTATTACTAATGGAACGGTCTGGCTGATCCATTACCTGCCGTATTTCTTTTTGTATTTTGCGATTACGTTCTTGTTGCTCCGACAGAAACTTCGTATCTCTACGATGGCGACAGCGCTCGCTAACTTTTACCCGTACCTCCTTGGTCTTTTCTCAGTGATTTTTGATACAGAGCAAGAGTGGGTAGCGACGACATCAAAGAAGAATAGTGTTGATCCGATTATGAAGTGGATTTGGCCGCATGTGTTCTTGTTGGTATTGTCAATATTGAGTTTGATTGTGGGGTGGTACAATCCAACAGAATTCTGGGCATCGTTTTTTAATTCTATGTGGGTGGGTCTTAATATCTTTTTGTTGAGTACGTTCTTGACCCGTGCACGTTATAAGTAGATCTAGTAATATAAGTATATGAGTCAAAAAAATTTTTCATTTCGTGAGTGGCTATTTAACACTTTTATGGTGGTGTTTGTTTTTCTGATTGCGCTTATGATTTCATCACAGGCATTGACGCGTAAGGTGAACTCTTTTCAGAGCATCACGAGCCCAGTGTTTTTTGAGGTTGACAAAAAAGACCTCGTTATCAATGCGCAGGTAGAGGGGCGTGTCAAAACGATCAATGTAACCTCGGGACAAAGTGTAAAAGCGGGGGAGTTGATCGTAGAACTCGACTCAACAGCGTTTGAGAGGCGTGTGAGCCTACTCGAAGAGGTGGCTGATCAAAACCTCTCAGCACGGACGGAGTTGAGTGTTCTTCGAGAGGATGCAGATAGCTTTAAAATTTATGCGCCACAGGATGGTGTGATTGATGATATTAATATCTCAGAAGGGTCCTATGTGAACCGTGAGGCGCGCGTGCTGACGATGTTCTCTGACACGGATACAAGGCTTACGAGTTTTGTGACACCGGATCAGTATAGTGAGATCCAGAATAGCGGCAGTGTAAATGTTTACAGTGATCGTCTGGAGCAGACCTTTAAGGCAAAACTTGATGGTGTGCGACAGGCAACACGTGGTGCAGGCAATCAAGGCTTTAATCAAAATACGGGTGATAGTTTTTTTGAGCTTATCTTTCGCTTTGAAAATGCTGAAGATGGAGCGATCTTTATCGAGAAAGAATCACTTCAGTTGATCAACCCAGCCGAAGAAGAGTCTATTACGCGACCAAGTGATCGTCTTGCGCGAATTTGGAACGCACTAATCCTTGGACGCTAACACATAGCTTATGCATCAATTTAGAGATTTCGTACATCGTATCTATGACGTCATCTTTCCGTTTGCGCTGATGCAGCGTTATAAGCGGGTCTTGATGTATCTTTTTTTTGGATCGATGGCGGCTATTGTAGATGTTGGTGTGTATATAATCCTATTTAATTTCTTCGGTTTTGCAGCGCTTTATGCAAATTCTGTATCTCAGGCGCTTGCGATCCTTTGTGGTTTTTTCCTAAATGGGTTTATTACCTTTAAGGTAAGTGATAAATATAAACGGCGACTCTTGCTTTTTATTCTCGTAAGTCTAACAGGTTACCTGGTGACTTCTGTGATTCTATATCTCTTTCATGATATGCTAAGATTCGATGGTAATCTCGTGAAGATACTATCGCTGCCGCTTATTTTTGTGCTACAGTATACATTAAATTCATTGATTACATTTCGTTCATCATCTCGTTAATTATTTCTTATGTCGCAAGATACTAAAAAAATTGCTGTCATCGGTGCTGGTTTTACAGGACTGACTGCAGCATACCGACTGGCTCTCCAGGGTTACCACGTAACTGTTCTTGAAAAAGAAGCTGTTTTAGGAGGTTTGGTAGCTGGTTTTGAGATGCATAATCAACCGATTGAAAAGGTGTATCACTTTCTTTATATGACAGACGCAGATGCATTGGGGTTGCTTGAGGACCTTGGTGTGCGGGATAAGCTAACTTTTTATGATAGCTCTGTCTCAACGTACTATGATGGGACGCTCTTCCCGTTTATGACACCGAAAGATCTATTAACCTTTACACCTCTCTCATTACTCGACAGAATCCGCACAGGTGCAGTAGCGTTTTATCTTCAGCGCTGCAAAAATTGGAAACCGCTGACAAAGATCACAGCTTATGACTGGATGAAGAAATATGCAGGCAAGCACGCTACACGCATCATCTGGGAGCCCCTCCTCAAGGGTAAATTTGGTAAGTTTTACGACAAGGTTACAATGTCATGGTTGTGGTCGCGTATTCATGTGCGCGCAAACTCTAAGGAGTCTGGTTCGACAGGGGAGAAGCTTGGATATATCGAGGGTAGCTTTGCCATTGTCATTGAGGCGCTGGAGCGCGCGATCACAGAGCGTGGCGGTCGTATCATCACGTCTTGTAATATCGAGGCGATTGATGGTGCGGAGGGTGAGAAGTCAAAAATTACTTATAATGGCACACACGAAGAATTTGATGCGATTTTGGCGACAGTCCCAACGCATGTTTTTGATACATTGACAGCGCATAACCCGCTGGTAAAAAAGGCTCCACAGCGTGATCATATTGATTATATTGGTGCGATCGTTGGTATTTTTAGTAGCACGCAGGAGATCTCAGAATATTACTGGCACAACATTAACGATGACAGTATTCCATTTTTGGTATTCTTGTCTGAGACAGCCCTGACTGGTACTGATTTATTTGAAGGTCGTCATGTTTACTATATAGGAGTGTATGTTGAACATGAGCATCCCTATTTTGATATGCCGGATAAGGCAATTTTGGATGAGTGGTTTGGTGGGCTTAAAAAAATGTTTCCAGACTTTGATGTGGAGCAGATCATGGAAAAACATCTTTTCAAGTTCCGCAACGCGCAACATATAGTTGATATCGGTTATGAAGATAAGATGCCACCATATAAAAGTGTTTTACCTGGTGTTTATCTCGCAAACTTTTCACAGATTTTCCCTGATGATCGCGGCATCAACTATGCTGTACAAGAAGGTAATAAGCTTGCAGCTATGATTGATAGGGATCTTGCGTAAAGGATGGTTTGGAGTTTTCTTTACTCCTTTGCATAAGGATTATCGCCTGCGATGTTAGATTCTTTGGCACTGTAGATATGGAGTGCACTGCGCTCACTTTGTGAGCGCTTTATTGTGTGGAGAGGAATGTTAACTTTTGTGTAAAGCTGCTCAAAATTATAGACGCCGATGCGTGGAGCTGCTCTACGTTTGAGCTCACTCTTACTTTCTCGGATAACTTGATGAGCTCGATCAGGTGTTGTGACAAAATACTGAAAGACAAGCTTGTCTTCTAGGATGCGATCGTGTTTAACCGTTGTCGTGCAGCTACCTACAAAAGCACGGCATACGCCTGATTTGTCGGACCAAATACTTAGATTCTCAGCATAGGGAAGACTGTTAAGATACGCGGCTGCATGATAGCTACCATCACCCATGTTTTTGTAGTCAAAGAGGTGGTTGGTAGGTAAGAATGAGTTGTGATAACTAAGATAAAATGGTGTACTGGTATAAAGACTCGCAATGAGGGTAATGGTAAGACCGCCATAAAGAAATCTCTTGGCTACTACTTGTGATGGGAGTAGTAGTCGCTGCCCTAGAATAAAGGTGCCACATGCGCATACAAAAAATACGAGAGGGAATAAGCCTATCTGGTAACGCAGCGTGGGCGCGACACCGCCTATTGCAGAGCCAAGGTAGTACACTACGATAAATAGAAGTGATCCTGTGATAAATAGTTGCTGCTTCTTGGTTGCGATCAATGGTGTTACAAGGCATGTCACGAGAAAAAGTGCGAGCATGAGCGGGTGCAAGCCAAAGGTAATGTTATAAAAACCTGAGAGAAATGTTGTCAAAAAATCAGTGTTGCTCAGTGCACTTTTCGGTGATTGAAGAGCGAGTTGAAAGTTGTGGAGCGGGTTATTGAGGATGGTACTCAAAAGCACATAAAGAGTAGCCATAAAAACTGTGATTGCGCTAAAAATCGTAATCACCCTGTGGTACGGACGCAGGTAAAAGAGTATCGTGCTAAATAAAGGTCTTCTACTTAGAAAGGTGTCAGTCACGAAAAAAAACATGAGTCCGACGTAAATGCCCCAGATAGCTATAAAAGCTTCTGAGAAGAGCGTTCCCCTAAGGATATCGATTGGTCTAATCCATGTACTCGGTAACATGAGGATATATACTGCTAATGCAATAAAGGTGATACTCATATAAACGATGATATGTCGCTTGAGTTGACTTTGGATGAGGGTGATATCTTTCTTACGGTCATATATCACAATTAAGGCGCTAAGTAACGGCATCATTACGAAAATAAGATTTGCAATATATTTTGTCAGAAGTCCTAGCCCTAGGATGGTACCGGCATAAATTACAGTGGTACGCGACGGAAACAAGAGTGCGCGCCATATAAGAAAAAAACTTAATGGTAAGAGAATCCATAAAAGCGCATCAGGATTAATAATACGTGCGATGCCGAGTAGGTGCGGGGATAATGCAATCATGAGAACTGATGCGAGTGCAATTTCTTGGTTAGTGAGCCGGCGGACGACAAAAAAGAGGAGTAAAAGCAAAATCGCACCAGCAGCTAAGATGGGTAGACGCATAAGTGCCGTGAGATGTTCATGTTCCTCAGGTGTGATCGACTCTTGGATCGTGCTAGGGTAAGCGTGAGCGAGGCGAGAGGGTGTGCCGAGGATGGCAATTGTGATACCTGGCTTGTCATTAATGCGTGTGCCAAGGAGATCGCCACTTAAGAAAGAGGCGCTGTATGATTCGATACGATCAAAAATCCATAAAGGCTCATCAACCATTGCTTGTTTGCCGATATCTCGTGCACCGATTACAAAAAAACAAAAACACAGCAAAAAAGCAAGTGCTGTATAAAAAGATGAATAATGCTCCTGTGAGCGAGAAAAAATTTGCATGAAAGTAACATTTACTATATCTCTATTGTACCTGAAAAACATGTTAAAATAAAAGCATGAATATTACCAAGGGATTATCGTGGATCCTCCTTTTGATTATTATTGTAATCGGCTTTGTTCTGCGTTTCACGGCGCTCGGTGAGACGACACTTGTCAGTGATGAGTTTTTAGATGTCAATGCGACATATGGGTATTCCCAGACAGGCGCATGGCAGGCCTGGGACTGGAATCAAGAGGCGCCGAGTGTACGGCAAAATCAGGCCAGTGATGAGCGTGCGTGGCTCTATCGTATTCAGGTGTCATGGTTATATGAGTTTTTGCCACCAACGGTAGAAAATATCCGCCTCATAAGTGTTTTATGGGGTGTGGTAACGATTGTGGTCATATATGGAGTCTCACTTTCTTTTTTTTGTAGTCGTGTAATTGCTCTGATGGCTGCATTTTTATGGGCTGTAAGTATCCCTGCGATTGAGGTTAATCGTACGATTAGGATGTACAGCATGTTTGCACCCGTGTTTCTGCTCTTCATATGGTCGTTTTACAGTCTTATGGAGCGTGGACGACGTCACGCCGATGCGCTTTGGCGAGGTTTTTTTGATCTGAATTGGTGGTTTTTTGTGCCTACGCTTTTACTTGGGCTGCTCTCACTTCATTTACATCTTCTCACTCTTAATATCGCTATTGCATTTCTCTTTTATTGTATCTTTAGAAGTATTCAGACAAGCGATTGGCGACCGTGGGCTTTTGGGCGTTGGTCGTATTACTT
>JAHDCW010000030.1 GCA_020629675.1 Minisyncoccota bacterium
AAAAAAGAGGTGAGTCGCAGATGCGACCCACCTCTGTGGTTAGTAGCTTGAGCTACCTTTGGTCTGGAGACCAATAATTTTTTCAACAGAAATTATTATCGGAAGTACTAACACATAAGCTATGAGTATGATATAAAGCTCATACCATGCAGCAGGTGTTGGATCCCCAAAGAGAAAGGTGAATTTATCCTTGAGGTAGCTGTTTTCAAAGAGGTAGCTGTAGAGAATTGTTCCCACAAACAGTTTTAGGATATAATCCCTTCCTGGATGAGGGGCTTCACCGATGTTTTTATGCCACGATAAACCATTTATAATGATCGTCAACATAGTGACATAAGCGATATAGTAACAATTGTCAACAATAAATTCCGAGACATAAGGCATCACTTCTGAAAAGAAAGATTTGATATTTTCAGAGAATTTATGAAGTCCAAGTACTAACGGTATGAGCAATAGTGTGGTTAAAAACCTACCCATTATACTCGATATTTCAAACCGAGGGAGTCGCATCTTAAATCTCCTTTATTTATTTAAAGAATCTTCCGATGAAACCTTTGCTGGGAGGTTGATCTTGACCACCGATCAACTGCTGATCTGTATAACGATGTTGTTGCCCTCGGTGGCTACCATGTGCAGTGACAGCTGTGCCTTGTCCCTGGGGACAGTGAGCGGAGGACCTTCTATTGCGGAGAGCTTTTTCTTGACAGTCTAGTTGGCTGTTTAGTTCTTGATTTGCCTTGTTGTGAGCTACGGTATCAGCTCTGAAATCTTGAGTTGTCATTCTCCCGGATATGATCATCTCGTCAATCTCCCTGCATATATGATCATTATGTTGGATCATGCTACTTATGCGGCCGTAAGAATTTAAGTAACACCCATTTCTATCTTTTAGGAAAGTAAAAGTATTAATGCCGCTTTTCGTTGCGTCAAAGGCACTAGTTAAAACTGAAGTCGTTGCGCAAGCGCTAAGAAGTGATGCTACGAAAAGAATTAATGCTGTTTTTTTAATTTTCACGATGTATTACCCCGTAGTAGTTGTTTAAGAACTGTATAACAATGAGACTTTATCATACACTCTTTATTAATATTTGTCAATATTTATAATTAAGTGAAGATATTCAATAATTAATTTGACAAATTTATAATTTTGTGTAATATGTACATAAGTGCTTTAAAAAATTAATACAACTAGCCAAAAGGGGTAATTTAAAAATGACTGATTTATTGGGTAGTATTATCCGGGTTTGTACTGGTAAAAAAACGATCGTGGTTCAAAATGTTGTTCCTCGAGTGCGCCTACCTCTCCTTATTGGGGGTTTTGTTTGTTTCCTTTTTAATATGATCTGTGCTGGATACGTCATTAATCAAGGATTTGATTTTGACGGACGGGAGCGGATGGCAATGTATTTTGCGGGTGGTATTTTACCGATACTATCCATTTGCTTTGCAATGCAATTTGCTATTGCGAAGTATAATGGTGAAGATGCTAAGGTGCCTCTAGCTCTTTTTTTCTTATGCTCCTGTCTCTCAATAGGGACAAGTTTTCTTGCTACGACAGGATCTATAGATAGTAAGGCAGCAGAGCAGACGAAGAATTCTGCGGAGTATAGGGATATCGTAGATAGTATTGCAGACACTAAAGATTCTATACAGAGAAATAAGGAATCAATTGCTTTTTATGAAGCGAAGGGGGAGCGCGAAGGTGTGCAGTATGCTGGGGTTATTGATAGAATGGACACAAAAATCGCAAACCTCCAAGATGCATTAAGTCGTTACCGTACTGAGAAAAATATGATGATCTCTGAAGGTCACGGCTCAAGCTTGTCTCTTTTTAAGCGCAATGAAGTAGTTGGAAAGCTATTGATGGGTGTGTTGGCTTTTTTAGCTGATGCGCTTATTGCGCTCATTGTTTATCGTCATGTGCGCCTTGGTTATGAGCTTGGTGTCCTCAATCCTGATTGGAGGGTAAAGGCTAAACGAGTTGCTGATCCCTTAGAAGAAATAAGTAGTGAGGATTACGAGAGTATGAGGAATTCACGACCCAAAAAAGTGGCGCATGCCCTGCGAGAAAGTTCTCCTGAGGCAGAATCGCCGAAGAGGGTGAATGAGGTAGTTTTCGGAAATGTTGCTAGGTCTAGAAAGTCACATTTAGAAGGAAGTAACTTCGATCGTGCTGGACAGGGCGATAAATGTAATGTAGTTGATGATGCATCGTCTCAGGCTGCTTGAGGTGGATATTGAGTTCTTATAGAGAAGAGGTCTGCGTATTACGCGGGCCTTTTTTAATTATTTGACAAATTTATAAAATCATGTAAATAATAAATAATCTAATTAGTACATTATATAATTTTGAAATGTGGGTTCAACAGAAATTTTGACTTAAAAAAGGGGTTTTAAATGAAAATTTCAGAATTGAGGGCGGTTGGATTTCTAAAAAAGAATGGCTTTTTTAAGTCTCGCGCTAAGCATATTCCAGGAGATTTGCCCTGGCTGCAGGAATCTCCTGCGGAGCGTGATTTGGATGAGGGTGGGAAAGGATCTGCAGTTGAACAATTGCGTCATCAGGATGTGAGTATAGATACTGAGGTCTGCGCGCCTGATGATAACCTTCACGTTAACGAGGAAGTGTCTGCGGATTGCGTCTCAGCAGATCAAGTAGGGGAAGACGTTGGTGTGCCAGTAGAGGGTGGTGATAACTCTCAAAATGCTAAGTCAAAATTTAAAAGACTTGGTAGAGTGGGCAACTCAGTCAACGTAGCGGGATTTTCCAAATGGCTTGCTGTGCCAGTCGTCCTGATGAGCGCTATTCTTTTTTATCATGTAGATTTTTCAGGGATTGAGTGGCAAAGCTTGGACTGCACAAGCTTAAAAAGTGCTAATACGCATAATGGTAGATGCGACTTTTCTTCTGAGAGCGGGTTTGTTTCAACTGATAATAATACATCATTATTTACAGTAAGTCAGCTGCCAGATAGCTCTAATGATGAATTGGATCAAGTGCATGACTCAAACAACATGAGGAACACAGGCCAAGCGGGGAGGACGACCTCTCAATATATAAGCCAAAGAAAGGGAGGTGATATTTGTGAGGGTCGAGATTCTCTGGTTGTCAGTGGTGCCGGAGGCCTCTTGGGTAGCTTATTGGGAAATTCGGAGTATGTCACATGTGGGTCGAGTGCACCCCCTAGAAATATGAGACCGCAGTATGGCAGCGAAGGACAACTTCTTTTACCTTATGAGAGAAGACTTCAAGAAAGGGAGAGAGTTGATAGTTATTTTTAGATAAATAAAAAGCGTGAAGTATTTTCACGCTTTTTTATTTGTATGAATATGAAAAAGAGAGGGTTGTTTAACCCTCTCATGATATTATCGCGCGAACCCGAATTTCTTAAGAACTAGGGGTAGTGTAAGTCCGTTTACGAATATAGAGCTTATTACTACCAGATATGTTGCGAGTAAAAATACATCCCTTGCGGCGCTCTCAGGTAGAGATAACACTAAAGCGATTGAGATACCCCCGCGTAGCCCACCCCAAGTGAGAAGAAGCGATGTCTTCTCAGGGAATAAGCTTATTCCCTTAAAGGGGATTTTGAGGAGGGTTTTTACGCTGACATATCTCCCAATTAAAACAATTGGTATTGATATGGTTGCAAACAAGAAGACTTTTTTTGTTGCTGTTAATAAAACAATGTGCAGACCGATAAAGACGAATAAGAAAGAATTAAGTGTCTCATCGACGATCTTCCAGAAATTCATAATGTTTACTCGAGTCGCCTCATTAAATCTAGATCTGAGACCGCTATTTCCTATGATAAGGCCAGCAATGACAACGGATATAGGACCTGATGCGCCAACTGAATGTGACAATGCGTATGTACACAATACTAATGTGACTGTGGATTTTATTTCAAGGGTTGTATCTTTTGCGAGGGGGATGATGTAGTGAGCTGCATATCCACATATAAATCCAATCAGGCAACCAGATACGACGCTCCAGGTAAACTTTATAGGCAGCATCAGAAGTATCTCAAAAGACGGTGCGTTGGCTATGAAGGTTACCAGGGTTGAGAATAAAACGATACTCACACCATCGTTGAAAAGTGACTCTCCCACAAACTTGACCTCCAAGTCTCTTGGAATGGAAGTGTCTCGTAAGAGCGATAGAACTGCAACTGCATCAGTTGGGGCAATGAGAGCACCAAAAATGAAGCAGTAAACTAACGGTATGCTCAAAGAAAAGATTAGAGCTGTTATGTAGATGAGAGATCCTACTACAAGAGCGCTAAGAATAACTCCTAACGTAGACAGTAAGGCTATTATCACTTTCTTGTCTAAAAGCTCTTCAATGTTTATATGCAAAGCACCTGCAAATAACATGAAGCAGAGAAATCCATCTAGAATCGTTGCGCTAGGGTTGATTGTTTTAAGAATGTGCACTGCCCGGGTTTCAAGTATTGGGAAACCTGCGTAGTGCATGAGCCTTAAAGCACCAAATAACAAGACTGAAAATCCTGTCAGAACGATCATTGTCGGCTTTCTAATAAAGCGGTTGTTAAGAAGGGATAGGATCGTTACGACAAGCATGAGAACTGCAAAAGAGGAAACTATTGTCATGTATTCTCCTTGGGTGATTGTAAAAGGGCTGTGTTATATATTGTATATACAACACTTATATATTAGCATCAAAAAAAAGTCCTGTCAAGGACTTTCTATTTCAGTTTCTTAAAGCTGTAATCTATGCGCATCCAAACCCACATACAAATTGTTAGTATTGCAATAATACAAAGAATAATACGAATTGGAGGGAGTCCAGCGTCAAAAAGCCACCATGACTTCCACAAATCCCACTCAATCAGCACGGCTCGAATCACAAGGAGGGTGTATGCGAGGTAGCCTAATCGCAAGAGGGAGCGCCATAGCTTAGGTCCGATTTTTTTCATCATGGTGATATTGGAGATGATCGCCATCATAGTGAAAATCATCATCGCGCTCACACCAAAAAAGATATCAGCCGTAAATAGGTTTTCTGTAAAGTTATAATAATAAAAATCAAGGTCACTAAAAAGCAGCATAACCGCATACACAAGAGCGCTAAAGTACCCCACTAATCCAATTTGCTTGCGGTAGGCGATTTTGCGGTCAAAGTGATCAAAAAAATATCCAAGTGGTCCGAGAATAAAGGAGGAGGCAAATAAGGTTGTGCCGGTAGCTGCAAAGTTCATCATGATGCCTGTGTAGCTGAGAGGATCAATACCAAAAAGATAAATATAGAGCGACCATAGTAGTGCGAAGCTGATAGCCAAAAGAAACGATTCAGTCCACATGCGAGCAATAGCTTTGTTCATGTTAACGTGAAAGTAAATACTTAGCGGGGTTTACAGTTGAACCAACTGGGATGTAGACGCCACGTACGCTGCTTGACTCAATCACACGAAAAGTGCTCTTGACAAAGATTGAGAGGTGAACGTGCTTTCCTGTGGAAAACCCTGTTGTCCCCATGATGCCGATTGGTTGTTTGCGGCGGACTGTTTGGCCGCGCACAACTGAGACAGAGCTGAGGTGGCCATAGAGAGAAACGAGTCCGTTATGATGATCGATCGCTACCCATTTACCGTAACCATAGCGACCCATATTGCCTGTGTTAAGGACTGTGCCACCGGTAATCGCGACGACGCTTTGATTGCCTTGTGCGACGTAATCGACACCATTGTGGGCACCGCTGCTGTAGTTGTAGGAGAAAGATGTACGACCATATCCTTGCGTGATGACATAGGGCTTGGCGACTGGACGCGCGTACTCACCATTGTCCGGAATATCATCCTCATCAAAAGATCCATCATACTGACTGGAGAGTTTTTCGATTTCCTTCTGGATCTCGATGCGGTCTTCTTTGAGTTTTTCTACATCGTCCTCAAGCTCTTCTTTTTCTGAGCGCGCTTTAACGAGGCTTAGCTCTGTTTGTGCCTTTGCAGACTCGATCGCGACATTTTCATTTGCGAGCTGTTTGTTAAGTGTTTCTATTTCTTTGCGTTTGGTTGTGAGGTTTTCTTCGTCTTTGACGAGTTGCAACCGCTCTAGGTTTATAAGGTCAGTGAGTTCACCTAGTTTTTTGGTGATTTCTTTTTGATCAGCTGCAAAGCTGTAGGTATTGTGCTGTGGTATGAGATCATCAAATTGATTGTGGGTGATGAGCATGTTGTACTGGGAACGCAAAAGGTGTGCAAGAATTTTTTTCTGCTCTTCAATCATGCGGTTCTTGTCTGCAATATTCGATTTGAGGACTTTTATTTCGCTCAGTACTGCTGTGATGCGCTCTTGGCCTGTCTTGATCGTAGCTTCGAGGGAGCGACTTTTGCTTTCGAGGTTATTGACTTGGCTTGAGTTGAGGTTAATCTCTTTATTTGTCTTTGAAAGGTCCTTTTCTTTTTCTTCGATCTTTTCGTCAATTTTCTGTAGCTCTTTGTTAGCGTCCTTGAGATCGTCTGCTAAGACTGTGTTCGCAAAAGCAAGGCTGAGTATGATCAGGGTGACAGTAAGGCTGAAAGGTTTCTGTGTAGCTGCATTCATGGGTGTTTTGTGATTTTTGTCCTTATATTATATCAGGTGACATCTTAGTTGACCTGTGTATAACTTTTTACTTTTTTCTTGGCAGTAGTTTTGTTTTCATGATAAAATTTAATCACGTAAATAGTCGCTGTAAGTAGATTATAGAGGTTATTTTCTGTAAAACATTAATTAGACATTGCAGAGCATATGGAAGAGAGAGATGCACAGTTCGTAGAAGCTGTGGTGAAAATGCTGGTTGATCATCCTGATGATGTTGCTGTAGAGCGTACAGTGGACGAAATGGGTGTGTTGATCACATTGAGCGTCCATGCTGACGACATGGGTATGGTTATCGGTCGTGAGGGCAGTACTGCGAAAGCATTGCGCACACTCCTGCGTGTAGTAGGTGCACGCAACAACGCACGCGTAAACCTCAAGATCAATGAGCCAGAAGGTTCCGCACAGGAATCAGGTCCAGCGCCAGCACCAGAAAAAAAGACGCTCGATGAAGTAGTCGGCGATATACAGATCTAGTACGCTTGTAAGAAAGTGTAACCATGACCGCAGCGATGCGGTTTTTTGGTTTTCTTATGGGTTTTTATGTATAATAGTCTTATGAAAATAACAATTCTTACATTATTTCCTGAGGTGGTAGAGCCTTATCTTAATGCTTCCATTTTAGGTCGTGCGCAAAAAAAGAGCCTTGTGGAGTATAGCGTTCTCGATATCCGAACGTTTTCCGAGGAGCGTAACGAAGCAGTGGATGATACCCCGTATGGTGGTGGCGCAGGGATGGTGATGCAGGTCGGACCTATTTATAATGCTGTTACACATGCAAAGTCACGCACTGCAGGTGAGGCTCATGTGGTACTGCTTAGCGCAAAGGGTGGGTCCTTCACACAGCAAAAAGCGCGCACATTCTCCCAAAAGCAACATCTCATCCTCATTTGTGGTCGCTATGAGGGCGTTGATGAGCGCGTGGCATCGCATATCGCAGATGAGGAGATATCAATCGGTGATTACGTGCTTACAGGAGGGGAGTTGGGTGCGATGGTAATCGCGGATGCGGTGACACGGCTGATCCCTGGAGCGCTCGGCAATGCTCATTCTTTAGAGGAGGAGTCTCATATGACAGCTGGTTTTAAGGCTGCGCCGCAATACACGAAGCCTGAGATGTTTAATGAGTGGCAAGTGCCCGAGGTCCTTCTCTCAGGGAATCACGCAGCAATTGCGCAGTGGCGAGAGCAGCAAAGCGAGTCTCAGTATAAAGAGGATAAAGACTAACAGCTATGCCACACAAACGAGTACGGCGTGCACCAACCGTACGGTCGCATAAGGGCCGTGGGAAAAATTCTGAAGATCATGTCTTGGTGCGACCCGATGTGCCTCTTTTGCTGACTGTATGTGGTTTGATTGTCTTTGGGTTGTTTATGATTGCAAGTGCAGGTGTGATTTATGGTGATTTTCGCTTTGGGGATCCATATTACTTTCTAAAGCAACAGCTTATCGGTGTCGGTCTTGGCGCAGTGGTTATGACCTTTTTTATGTTCTTTGATTATCGCAAGTTACGGTATTGGTCACCTTTTTTCTTTGCTGCGACGGTTATTTTATTGCTCTTGGTGCATCTCCCAGGACTAGGTGTGGAAGCATACGGTGCCAAGCGTTGGATTGCATTGGGGTCGTTTTCTTTTCAGCCAGCCGAGGCGGTTAAGCTTGGTATGATTATTTTCATCGCAGCGTGGTGTGCTGGTAAGGGTATAAAAAAATTGCAGGATTTTTCAGAGGGCGTTGTGCCCTTTGTGATTATTGTCTCAGTAGTTGGATTTCTGCTGCTCAAACAGCCAGATGTGGGCACCCTTGGTATTACTGTGCTTGCGCTAGGGAGCATCTTTTT
Organism: Minisyncoccota bacterium; assembly: GCA_020629675.1. Taxonomy (GTDB): domain Bacteria; phylum Patescibacteriota; class Minisyncoccia; order Moranbacterales; genus JAHDCW01. Next base: position 8,441 of record JAHDCW010000030.1, read on the forward strand.
TGTGGCTGGAGCACGGCTTTGGCACATCATCGCCTTGGGTGCGGCGAGCCTCGGTGCGCTTGCGCTTTTGATCGCGACCTCGAGTTATCGTCGCGAGAGATTTTTTACGTTTTTGGATCCGTCAGCAGATCCACTAGGGTCAAGTTATCAGATCACACAGGCACTTATCGCGATTGGTAGTGGTGGTATCTTTGGTGCAGGGGTGGGACATAGCCGTCAAAAGGGTTTATATTTACCAGAGCCAGTAGGTGACTCCATTTTTGCAATTATTGGGGAGGAGCTTGGCTTGATTGGTGGTGTGCTTTTACTTGCTACTTTTGTTTTTCTAGGGATGCGGCTTTATGTGATCGCGCTGCGCAGTCAGGATGTTTTTGGTAAGCTGATCGTCGTTGGTATGGGTGTGTGGATTCTAGGGCAGGCATTGATGAATATCGCTGCGATTAGTGGTATGATCCCACTGACGGGTATCCCACTGTCATTTGTCAGCTATGGAGGCACATCGATCTTGGTCATGATGGCAGCTATGGGGATAGTGCTCAATATCTCTCGTCATCGCGGCTCGTCGGATTAGTATTAGAATAACGCGGCTGATTGCTTTTGCAGGGGTGTGACTTTATAATAAAAAAGACAACTTTATCTATTTTTTTATGCGAATTATTTTAACTGGTGGTGGGACGGGAGGTCATATTTTTCCTCTTGTGGCCGTCGCCGAAGAATTGCGCGCTGTCGATCCGCAGGTTGAGCTGATGTATGTCGGGACGCGCTCTCAGCTGGGTCATATCGCAGAGGGGGCGATGGGGGAGCAGGGTATTCCTGTTAAAAATGTCCTAACGGGCAAAATGCGCCGTTATTTTTCACTGCAGTACTTTATTGATTTTATCTGTGTGCCGCTTGGAATTATTCAATCATTATGGATCCTGTTTTGGTACATGCCAGATGCTGTCTTTTCCAAGGGTGGGTATGCATCAATTCCTGTTGTGATCGCTGCGTGGATCTACCGTATTCCTGTGATGACGCATGAAAGTGATGCTGTGCCAGGATGGGCCAACCGTGTAAATGGGAAATTTTCTTATTATGTAGCGCTCGCTTTTGCGTCTGCGGGGAAATATTTTCGCAAAGACAAGTCTGTTTTGACTGGTGTGCCGATTAGACCACTTGTGCGCACAGGTGACGCTGCGCGTGGGCGAGAGCGATGGAGTGTCGGGTCCAGCGAGCGAGTCGTGTTTGTATTTGGAGGAAGTCAGGGTTCACATGCGCTCAATAAGGCGATTGTGACGATCCTGTCAGAAATTACGCGGATCGCGCATGTGATCCATGTCACGGGCGAGCATGACAAGGATTATGCTAAGCAGTTTGCAAGCGAAATGGGCTACAAAGACAAAGATGAAAATTATACACAGCTTACTTTTCTCTCTCGAGAAGAGATGGCAGATGCCTACGCGATGGCGGATGTAGTGGTGGCGCGACCAGGTGCGACGACGATCGCAGAGTTGGCTGCAACGGGAAGTGTAGCGCTCTTTGTGCCGCATCCAGAGTCAGCTAATGATCACCAGCGCATCAATGGTTACGCTCTCGCAGAAGCGGGTGCAGCGCTCGTGTTAGATGAGAGCAATTTAGGACGTCATATCTTTAAGGAGAAAATTGAGCAACTCTTACGATCTGGGACACTGCGGGCACAATTTTCTAAGAATATCCAGGGATTTGACTACCCGGATGCAGCAGCGCGTATCGTAGAAGGTATAACAAAAATGATCAAATCTTAATTATGTCGCAGTCAGTCTATATCGTTGGAATTGAGGGTGCGGGTACGAGTGCGCTCGCACAAATTTACAAAAAACGCGGGTTTAAGGTAAGCGGCTCAGATGAGGGGGATGGATTTTATCGTGAGGCACTGAATCAGCTGGGAATTGATGTATACACGAATTTTGCTGCACACAATCTCCCTCAGGATGTCGATTTCGTCATACATTCTACCGCCTATAACAGTGAGCACATAGAAATCGTAGAAGCAGTAAGAAGAGGTGTGGAAGTGCTGTCTTACCCTGAAGCAATCGGTCGTCTCACGACAGAGATGAAGACGATAGCAGTTTGTGGTACGCATGGCAAGACAACTACAACAGGGATGACAGCGAGTGCTATGGAGGCAGTAGGAGTGGATCCAACTGCACTTGTTGGTGCGCCGATGGCATCATGGGGCGGCCAGGGCTCACGCACAGGAGAAGGGGAGTATTTTGTGTTGGAAGCGGATGAGTATCAAAACAAGTTGGCGATGTATCAACCATACGGCGTGATCGTGACAAGTATTGATTATGATCATCCTGATTTTTTCTCGACAGAGGAAATGTATCAGCAGACTTTTAGAGACTTTCTCGGGCGAGTACATGTCAATGGATTTGTGATCGCGTATGCTGGGGATGATGATGTCTTGCGTGCTATAAAGGGTCTCCCGGTCCGTGTGATGACCTATGGACGGGCGACTGACGATGCAAATGTGCGGATCGTGAAGCGATGGATCGATGATCATGGTAAGCATGTGATCACCTTTTTACATCCTCGCGCAGGAGAGCAAGAGGTTAGTATTGACTATATCGGTGAGCATAACGCTCTTAACGCTCTCGCAGCATGGTGTGCTGCATATGAGGTGGCAGATGAGCGACCAGCAGAGCATATTCGGCGAGGATTGTCTGCATATAGAGGTGTGTCACGTCGGATGGAATTTAAGGGATCGAGAGATGGTGTAGATTATTATGATGATTATGCGCATCACCCAACAGAGCTACAGGCGACTCTCGCAGCCCTGCGAGAAAAATACGCGCACGGACGCGTGATAGCGCTTTTTCACCCTCATACATATTCGCGGACAGAAGCATTACTTGATGAGTTTGCAGCATCTTTTGTAAGTGCTGATGTTATCGGTATTGTGGATATTTATGCAAGTGCTCGAGAGGCTGATGGCACAATTACATCACAGGATCTTGTAGATAAAATTAAAGAAGTGAATCAGAAAGTGTCTGCGCAAGCAGTGGGTGATGTCGAGGAAGCGCTAGTGTGGGTTAAGAGTCAGGAAGTAGCGCCAGGTGATGTGGTGGTGACGCTCGGTGCGGGCGATGTTTATAAAATTCATAGTGAGCTATAAATAAGCTTCACAGATGATCTCAGTAAAAACCTCTTCTTGGAGGTTTTTTGTATGAGAGTTTAAAACTGTGGATAACACAAACCCACCTAAGGTATAATTTAAACATAAACAAATACATTCTTCTATGTTAAAAAAGTCTTTGTCGCTCCTTACGATCTTTGGTGTGATCCTTTCACCCTATGTAGGTCTCATCCCATCTACACATGCTCTTACAGCCCCTCAAGAGCCTTCCACAGAATCAATCATTACAATAGAAGCTGATGGAATCGCACCTTTTGACG
>JAHDCW010000031.1 GCA_020629675.1 Minisyncoccota bacterium
GCCACTATACCAAAACCAGCTGGTACAAGCACATCCACTTTAGCCTTGGGATATAGCAAAAGGTAGCCACCCATAACACCTGCAATCGCCCCTGACGCCCCTACCATTGGCACCATAGATTCTGTATCAAGCACGACCTGAAAAATTGCAGCCGCAACACCCGTCAAAATATAAAAAAGTAAGAACGGAAAATGCCCCATTCGGTCCTCAAGATTATCACCAAAGATCTTGAGAAAGAGCATATTGCCGATAAAATGCAGCCAACTCCCATGGAGAAACATACTTGAAAAAATAGTCCCTAGCGCAGCACCTCGAGAGACTTCACCTGGATGCAGAGCATATGCATCAAAAAAAGCCTCAATACCAGGAGCGCCTACTACAAAATACTCATACAACCAAATCGCCGCACACACTGCGATAATACTATATGTAATAAATGGAAATCGTGAAGAGGGATTATGATCGCGCAGCGGCAGCATAAAAGTAAAATAGGCAGGTTATCGCTCCAGGTAACGGCGAATAGCAATATAGCTACCACTAAGTCCAAGGAATATGCCTGTGGAAACGATAATCAGTAAAATCATGGCGATAGAGTTACGATACACAAGAAGGATGTTATTGCTCTCTGGGAATAGCCCTGCAAGTGTAGGCTGCAACGCTGCCAATCCCATCAATAGAAGTAAAATTGTAAGCAGTCCACTGACAAGTCCATAAAGCACACCCTCAGCCACAACTGGTATGCGAACGTAGAGATTGGACGCACCCACAAGTCGCATCACCTCATACTCCTTACGATGTACATAAATACTCATCCTGATCGTATTAAACGTCACTAAAACTGCAATTACGATAAAGAGCAAGCTCAGGCCAAGTGTGATATTGCGCACAAAGATCATCTGATCGCGTAGCACAGAGATCGTATCACGACTCTTATCGTAACTAGTTTCTGCTATATCCGCTGCGTATTCTTGTCCAAAAAACTTGTTAATTTTCTCATAATCACCTGTCTCGCTAGCAGTAATCACGAGCGCATCGCGCAGTGGGTTCTCATCTAGGAGTGATAGAGCCTTTTGCATATCAGGATCATTTTCTGAGAATTCCTTCATCCGATCAAGCGCCTCATCGCGTGAGATGTAGACAATCTTTTGAATTTCTTTGAGATTGCGATCCTCCAAGTCTTCCTTAATCTGCGTGATCGTCTCCTCCTCTGTATCGTGATTAAAATAGATACTAATATTAATCCTTTTTTCGATACTCGTAATCGTCTCACTAATCCCAAAACCAAGCAATAGCGTCGTCCCTATCAAAAAGAGTGTGAGCACCATCACAGTGACTGTGGCAACTGTCAGCCACATGTCACGGTAGAAGTTAAGCGCTCCCTCTCTAAGAGCGCGCATGAGTTTGATCATTTTCATAGATGTGTCGTTTGTGTGTAGGTGGCACTGTTTTGATCAAATGTGACGCGACCATCTTTAAGGACAATCACACGTCGATGAATCTGATCAACGATCTGCGTGTCGTGCGTCGCAAGAATAACAGTTGTACCAAACTCATTTACCTTAAGTAAAAGATTGACGATATTCCACGTTGCCTCGGGGTCTAGGTTCCCCGTTGGCTCATCTGCCACAAGAACGCGTGGACGGTGGATCACCGCTCGTGCAAGTGATGCTCGCTGCGCCTCACCGCCACTGACTTCTCCTGGGTATTTGTCCATTTTACCGGAAAGACCAACGACATCGAGGATGCGTGGCACCTCCTCACGAATCTGTGCTGTCGACTTACCGTGAATTTCTAGAGTGTAAGCGACATTTTCATATATTGTTTTATTTTCGAGTAATTTGGCGTCCTGAAAGACAGTGCCAAAATTACGTCTATAGTGCGGTAGTACACGACGCTTAATCAGTGATAAATCACGCCCATCAAAAAAGACAGCACCCTCTGTTGCTTTTTCCTCAGCGTAGATCAGCTTGAGCAGTGTGGATTTACCGACACCTGAAGCACCCACAAGGGATACAAACTCACCTTGTGCAATCGATATATTGATATCCGTCAAAACTTGTTCGCCGGTTTTATATCTCTTGGTAACGTTTTGAAAATCTATGAGCGCCATCGCTAGAAGCCTTAAATTAGCAGAAGCCACAAAATGACATCTGTGTATAGTATATCATACATTTAACACCTACCGTCCGACGTTATACACGAGATAATCACTGATCACTGCATCCAAATTCCCATCCAAAACAGCCTCTACCTGTGAGTAATCCTTGGTCGTCCGGTGATCTTTGACCATCTTATAGGGATGAAGAATATATGATCTAATTTGCGAACCCCATTCATTTGCTTTTTGCTCACCGCGCAGCTCTTTGTTTTTTGCCAGTTGCTCCTCGAGGTGTCGCTGGTGTAATTTTGCTGTAACAATCTTGAGTGCATGCAACTTATTTTGTCCTTGGGAGCGCTCATTTTGACATGACGCTACGATACCTGTAGGAATATGCGTCACGCGCACAGCACTGTCAGTTGTATTGACACTCTGACCTCCCGCACCAGAAGAGCGAAATGTATCGATCCGCAAATCTTCTGGCTTAATCTCGACCTCCGGTAAAGCCTCGATGATAGGCATTACCTCCACTTGCGCAAAAGACGTCTGTCGCAAATTATCAGAGTTAAATGGTGATAGCCGTACCAAACGATGCACACCATGCTCACCGCGCAATTGACCATAGACTCGCACACCTTGGATTTCTATCGTTGCAGATTTGATACCCGCCTCAGCACCTTCGGTGCGATCAGTGACAATCACTTTCATCTCATGACACTCCGCCCACCTGATATACATCCGCAGCAACATCTGTGACCAGTCCTGCGCATCATCACCACCAGCACCCGCCTTGATCGATATGATCGCATCAGCATCATCATGCTCACCAGAAAATAACGTAAGATAACGCATTTTTTCCACTTCTTTGGCTAGTAATAGCAATGCATGACCAATCTCCTCGCGATCCTCCTCCGTCTCAGCTACTTGTGCCAAATCTTGATAGGCACTTATATCACCCACTAAACCGTTAATCTTTTGCACTTCACCATTAAGCAGCTCTCTTTCTTGAGTCAGAGCACCTGCAGCCTGCACATCATCCCAAAACCCTGTTTTTCCACTAAGGGCATCAATTTCAGAGATTCGTTTTTCTTTCGCACCGACGTCAAAGATGGTCCCTGATAATCAGGGCTTCATCACAAAGTAAGCGAGCTTTTTCTACAATTTCATTTATCATGAGCCACTTATCAGGATCGAACTGATGACCTACACGTTACGAGTGTGTCGCTCTACCAACTGAGCTAAAGTGGCACCCTATACTGCAATGTTTGTACTATATCGAAGTCCTCTCGAAGGCGCAAGCGCGAGATCAGCACTCTATTATATTCGCAGCAATCCCAGCTCCCAACAGACTAATCTCATCTCCGAGATGTGTTACATTAATAGCGCACTTGTACGGATGGGATTTAAAAAGCGGATCATTCATCAAAGGATCAATCAGTTCCTTCTGATTTTTTACTGCCACAGAACCACCGAAATAAATAACTTCTGGCGCTGTCATGCTGATAATCGACGCGAGCACGCGCCTATTTACAGAGTGCACAAAAGCAAGAAATTTCTCTTTTTGTTCAGGCGCACTGAGTAATTCCATAAAAAGTTCTTCGCTTGACCCTACATCCAAAGCAGAAATATTATTTACCTTGCACCAGTCTTTATAAAACTGTGTGATATTTTTGCCTGAAACACACTCTTCCCAACTGTATTCCACGCCAAGAGCATGGACCATAAATCGACCTATATTATTAGCGCGACCCTCTGACCCATCAATCAATCGACCATCTACTATTGCACCACTCCCCACACCCGTAGAGAGAGTAATATACATAAGATTAGAAGATTTGTATTCAAGTTCTGATACAGCTAGCACTCCGGCATTTGCATCGTTTACAAGGTTGACCTGACACTCAAATGCTGATGCCAGATACTCCCTGATATGCACTTTTCTATTATAGCTAAGATTTCTCGCCTTAAAGCATCCTCGAATCTTATCAACAGACCCTGGAACACTCAGGCCAATTCTCGTAGGCACTAAATTAGATAGCTGACAATACCGCATGACATGATCTGCTATACCACCTAAGACATCCTCCTCACAAGACCAGTTTTGAGGTGTGTCATAAATCACGACTGATGAAAGGGATGAGTCAGATTCATCAAACAAACCCATTCTAAAATTGGTAGCCCCCATGTCTATTACCAATACACTTCCATCACCCATATTACGGTCATTCAGTAAATAGATAGAGATCTACAGTTACTTGCGAGCACTACGATGTGTCATGTGCCAGTAAATATTATTAAGCACAATAAAGAGAAGAAGTGCACTCGCAATGATGCGCGCTGTAGTACTGTAGTACAACTGCTTCCAAAGTGGTGGGATTTTTTCCTGAGCCTCCACTTCAGCCAACTTGTCTCCAAATTCGGCTCTAATTTCCTCACGAGCCTCCTTGATCATTGCATCACACTCACCACTGACATACTCCTCCAACTCACGCGCAGGGACCATCCCAGGCTTACATTCATATGTTTTCTCTGCGACAGAGTCATCCACATTTTCAGCTGTGAGGTCTGTTTTTTGGAGCTGATCAAGCACCTCTTCATTGCTGATTTCCCCTGCATCAAGTAGCTCATCAGCACCTACCTCCTCTGGCTTTGCCGGCGTTGTAACGGTTACCTGCGACGAGTACCCTGATTCAGAGCTACGGTTATAGGCGCGGACACGGTAGGTATAACGCGTACTAGACGCGACCGTGCGATCCGTAAAGGCTTCGACGTTTTTATTTACCATTGCGATGCGCGTCCATCGCCCAGAGCTATCCATACGAGCAACATGGTACCCGTCTTCATCTTTAGCATTATCGCGCCACGTGAGACGTACCTCAAACGCACTCTCTGCACTTGCTGTCATCTTGGAAGGCTCGTACTTACTTTTCGAGAGGTCTACCTCATCATCTTCATCATCATCGCTTTCAGTTACTTCGTCATCGTCATCGTCAAGCAGTGGACCCCCGTCAATTCCTCCATTCTTAGGAGACTCAAGCTGTGCGTGGACCGGTGACACCATGAAAACCAATGTGCCACATATAATCGCAACTACCATGATATAGCCAAAAAAAAGAGGATGGTGATTTGTATGTGTATTCATACACCTATTATCTCACACTCATCCAATATCCTCAATTCCTATCTGTGCATATCTTACTGTGCAGACTGATCTTGGTCAGTGCTCTGCAAAATCTCTGCCGGCGCCAAGATTGATTCTATCTGATCCTTTAAAAGCTTATCTGGAGTCACGCGCACTAACTGGTCATTAAGGAAAAGCGTTGGTAATTCCGTTATACTCATCCGGTTTGCCTCATTGAAATCCATAACGCGCTGATCATCATACGTGCGCTCATCGAGACATGCAAAAAACCGTTCTTGATCTAGCTCTGCAACGGAACTCATGTAGTTTTCAAGCACCTTTTTACGAGCAAGCGGTTTCACACTCTTCCATTCACTGCGTGCATAGAGAATATTTGCTACAGGACCATAAAGACCTTGCTCATACGCACACTGACCTATGTAAATACCAGCCTCACTCGCCACATCGCCCTCCTCAGGGATGTTTTTATAGACGACTTTAAGTTTATCAGGATACTCTTCTTGCAGCGTCTCTACGACACGGAAAGTCGTATCACATCCCTCGCAGGAGAGATTACCAAAAACAACCAGCTCATGCTCGTATTTCTCAGCACCGACGATGACGCCTGTTTTTGTTTGCGGTTTCTCGAGATACTCAGCAATCTGAATATCTACTGATTTCATATCTAGTACATATGTCCCGTCTTCACGGAGCGTAAATAACTCTGATGCATGCGCATAATACGCCGTCTTACTCAGCTCACCTGAAAAATGAATTGCTGGCGCATACGCAATCTGCGCCTCACGTGCCACATCGCGTCCTGCATCGGTTTCCGTGTCGACACGACGAAACTCAATTGTCGGCATAAAAAAGGCCAGTGTCGATACAACATTATCCAAACGAGTAGCAATATCCTCGCCATGAATAGCACTAATAAAAACGCGTGCTTCCACCTTAGGCTCCTCATACTTTACCCACGTTGCATCATTATAGTACACAACCCGTGCATTTTCTTGCGCTTTTGCACTGAGGCCGCGCTCTGTAAAAAACTGAGACACATCCACAAAGAGGCTTCCCACAGCCAAGCCGGTCAACATCACTAGAGCAGATGTTAATTTTTTCACGCGACGACGCAACTCAGGTGTATGACACTGGTGCTGTCCATGAACCATTGCAATTGTCTTATGAGGCGTCGATTTTTTCGCGGTAACTGCGCGCACCGTCTTCTTGGAAGCTCTTTTTTTAGATGCCTTTTTTACTACTTTACGGGTACGTGTCGTCATCTTCTTCGCAGTTTTCTTGGTCGCCACTTTTTTTACCACTTTTTTTGTAGTTTTTTTAACTGCTTTCTTCGTCGCCTTTTTTGAGGCCTTCTTCGCTGTTTTTTTGGTTGGCTTTTTATTCATAGGAGGTTATTGGTGTAGTCGCTACTTTATCTTTTGGTGTGGTTAAAAATGAGCTGTCGATCACTGTCTCATAGATTACACGATCGACGTCATAGAGCGGCACACTAGAGACAACCTGAGGATCATCGTATCCAATATAGAAAAAATGATTCACCAATGTTTTGCCGACATACCCCCAAGAGATACCAATCACAAACATCAAAAACAGATGAGTCAGGCGATACCACCGCATAGCACAAACCAGCTAGATAAATTAACAAATAAACTTATCACAAAACATCCTTAAAGTCAATTTTCCACATAAGTAACACTACCTTACCCATGGCACGATCATAATATTCTCAAATTTGACCATTAGAACTAAACGTGATAATTTATAAAAACATAGTAACGGAGGTTAATGTGAAAAAAAATACGCGCACCACAAGAGATCTGGACACATGCCAGAGTTATTTACTTAACAGGACTAACGCTACCCCACCAGACGATGGCGTAGTTCATACGTTTGAAACCAACCTAACACCTGAAGAGGTAGAGATTTTACGTAGAAACTCGGAAAGATTGGGTGAGGAAACTGGCGAGGAGCCAAGCATGTTCACCTAGATACAGCCCTACACCAGCTGCGCTCACAACAAAAAAAGGAGTACTCAACGAGTGCTCCTTTTTTCCTTTGGTAAGACTAAGCAATCTTAGCAATCTTCACCTCTGTGTAGCTTTGGCGATGACCAAACTTAAGCTTGTATCGCTTTTTTGGCTTATGCTTAATACCCCACACTTTTTTGTGACGTCCCTGTGAAACAACCTCTGCCTCTACCTTTTTACCATCCACATTTGGCGCTCCAAGTTCAACACTCTTTACATCTCCCACAAAGAGAACCTCATCAAAAGTAATTTTCTGCCCTTCTTCGGCATCTAGTTTTTCGACACGTATGGTATCTCCTTCGGAGACTTTGTATTGTTTACCACCGGTCTTGATAACTGCGATCATGACGTATAAATAAATAGTAATTATGGCAATAGGATTTGCACTCGTGCAATTCCAAATGCTATGTGAATATGAGTATAACACAAATAAAGGTTATGTCAACAAAATATTATTGACCTATGAGTATTTATATGTTAATTTATAAATTCTCGTTCTTTGGAAATTAGTTTATTATGCGATTTTTAGCACTTTTGTTTCTGTGCGTAGTATTACATGTCTCTTTTTTTGCTAAAGCAGCGCAAGCAGAACCCTTATGTTACAACGTTCCTGAAAAATGGAATACGTATATCATTCACGCAATCATCGAGGGTGATAAAACATCAGAAGATTATGTGCAAATGATTTTTACAAAAGAAAGGTGTGATGTTTTGCGAGCATTAATCGGTACTTTCTCACATGATGATATACCTCATGCAATTCATGTTGCACTCGGTGAGAGTGGCCTTAGACCCTCAACGGAAGTGAAGAGTAAATATGAGCGGAGTTGCGGACCAATGCAAATCAACATACTACCCCGTGGGCACGCAGAGACGCTTAAGGAAATCGATACCAATCGGACTCTTGATCAGTGGTGCACCGCCCTAAAACGTGACCACAACCTTTCTATGGAAATAGCCTTAATAATAAAGGAAAAGTTCAAAAGAGGCTGGAAGCAATGGTCAGCACATACGCGTGATAAATATATAACGTATGATGAGTATCTTCTACAGACTCTCAACCCCTCGCTAGCATCTCAATGATGCTAGCTTTTTTACTACCTATAAACTGAGACGACGCCTGCATCTTGAGTCAAAAAAGCTACTCCTACTCTAGATGCGCCTTTATGCGGCGTACGCCGGCAGAAGATGATTTCTCACTTGTGATTTTAAACACGCCCTGGATGTCTCCAGTATTTTCCACATGCGGCCCCCCGCAAAGCTCCTGTGAATAGACTGTATCATCATTTGCCATCGTGTAGACATTTACTGTGTCAGGATATTTTTCCCAAAAACTTCCTTCGACGCCTTGTGCCCTCGCCTCTTCTTTGTCCATCTGCACCATCTTTACGGGTGCTGCTGCTTTAATTGCGCCGTTGACAAAATTTTCTACCCGATCAAGTACGTCACGCTCAACTTTCTCACCGTGTGTAAAATCAAATCGAGTACGCTCCGCTGTAATATTAGATCCTGCCTGATGTACATCATCTCCGAGCTCTTGACGAAGCGCAGCAAGCATCAAGTGCGTACATGTATGAAGCATCGTGGTTTTTTCCCCGTGATCCGCGAGACCGCCCTTAAACTTCCCTTCTGCTGCAGAGCGTGATAGGGTGCGGTGTTTTTCAAATTCATCACGGTAGACACCATGATCAATCTCGATCCCATGATCGCGCGCGAGCTCAATCGTCATCTCAAGCGGAAAACCATAAGTTGTAAACAAAACAAAAGCATCTTCACCTGAGAGATGACCAGTAGCGTCAATTCGTTTTTTGAGCTCTCTGCGCCCTCGTTCTAGAGTTTTGTGAAATTTCTCCTCTTCGGTTACAACTTCACGCATGATCGCACTTCGCGCATCATCCAGCTCTGGATATACATCCATATAGAGATCGATTACGATCGGCACAAGCTCCTCCAGTGTACGATCACTAAGACCGAGCTCTGTCGCATAAAACATCGCTCGACGTAACAACCGACGCAAGACGTAACCTTGTTCCTTGTTAGACGGAAGCACACCATCACCAATCATAAACACAGCCCCTCGTATATGATCAGCGATTACACGAAATGCATACCGATCAGTCTCATCGTCATATGAGCGTCCAGAAGCAGACTGCAATTTCTCCACAATCGGCCACAACAGCCCAATCTTAAACATATCTCCATCACCATTTGCTGCTGCAGCGATGCGCTCTAGTCCACCACCAAAATCTACATTCTTATTTGGAAGAGGTGCAAAGGTACCATCAGCCCGCTTGATGTATTCCATGAAAACATTATTGCCGATCTCGAGAAATCGCCCACAATCGCAGTTGGGATGACAATTCTCACCATATGCAGGATCATGCTCTGTGCCAAAGTCATAAAATATTTCTGCATCAGGACCACCCGGCTCTCCAGCTGGCATATTGTCCGGCGTCCCAGCGCGGGACCACCAGTTTTTACTCGCATCATAATAAAAAATACGCCCAGTTCCCATACCTTTTTCAGCGCCTTGCTCTTCAGTTCCCATCTCTACGATCTCCGCCTCGATGCCTAGCTTTTTAAAAAGTTTTTGCCACAGCTCAGCCGTATACTCATCGCGCGGGATGTCATTATTAGGATCACCGATAAAACAGGTCACATACATCCGCTCTGGGTCCAGACCAACCTCTTTAATCAAGAAGTCAACCATCCAGGTCAACTGCTCGTCCTTGAAGTAATCCCCAAAAGACCAGTTCCCAAGCATCTCAAAAAAAGTCGTGTGACGATTATCTCCTACTTCTTCGATATCCTCTGCGCGAAAACACTTCTGCGAATCTGTTACCCTCGTCCCTTTTGGGTGCGACTCACCGAGGAGATACGGGACCATCTGCTGCATCCCTGAGCCTGTAAAAAGGGTCGTGGGATCATTGTCCGGCATAAGCGACGTGGAGGGCACGATCGCATGGCCCTGCTTTTCCATGTATGCGAGATATTTTTTTCGTATGTCTGCTGCGTTCATAATATTTGTACTAAATTTACTATCCTGACAACTCGATTAGATCCCGCTTTACCTTTTGCAGTTCTTGCTCGAGGTAGCGCTCTTTTTCTTCCACTTTGCGGATCTTGGCCTCATATTCACTGATTGACGCCTGCAACCGGTGTAAATCTCCCGTCAAGCGATTTAAATCAAAAGTCAACTCTTCCTTTTTACGTTGAGCTCGTTTAAGATCTGCATCTGCGGCAAGCTGCTGCATCTGGACCTGTCGTTTTTTGCGCCGGCGCTCATCATCAGTGAGGCCTATGTTGTTGTATGCCATATGTTCACATCATACGACTTCGCGCTTTTTTTATCAAGGCAGGCGATAAAACTCCTTCGCAAGGCGCGTCGTTGCATGGATAACATCCTCCGCTGTAAGATGTTTGAGATATGCGATCCGCTCTGCCACCTTGCCGACATAGGCTGGTGTATTGCGGGTCCCGCGATACGGCACAGGCGCGAGATATGGCGCGTCGGTCTCGATCATCATTCGCTCGAGCGGGATCATCGCGATGACACGCGACATCTGATCATCATCTTTTTTACTATAGGTAATATTCCCCGTAAAAGAAAAAATAACATGCGGCATCGCCAGCAGTTTCTCCGTCACTTCCACATTACCCATGTAGCAGTGCATCACAAACTGCACATCCGGATAATCAGCAACAATCGCCGCGCAGTCATGGTAGGCATCACTTAGCACGACGTCATCAGGGCGACAGTGGACGACAACTGGCAGGTCGAGCTTGCGCGCGAGAGCGATCTGCACGACAAATCCTGTCCGCTGCCACTTTTTCTGAGGCACAGTGATCGGCTCATCCGTGTGACTGTAATACTCTAACCCGATCTCACCGATCGCTCGTACCTTCTCATCGTGGGCGAGCTGCTCGAGCTCCGCTACTGATTTTTTGAGGCGCTCCATCCGCGCTGGTGTATCATGTTCTCCGGTGAGACCCAGGATCCACGCTGGATCAAACTCCTCATGCGGATCATCCATCGATGCGTTAAAAAGTTGTGGGTGAAGTCCCACTGTCGCATAGATATTCTCGTGCTCTGAAGCAAGAGCAACTGCATCGCGTGACTCTGACACACTTGTCCCAATCGTAACAACGGCTTCTAAGCCACTCTCAAAACACGCGGCGATGACAGCCTCGCGGTCTTCGTCGTATTTTTTGTCGTGGAGATGTGCATGCGAATCTATCATAATTCTATATTAGCGCATCTGAGATATCTTTGCACCCTAGATTGATATCAGCAAATTCATCCATGACGCATCATTGACTTTGTAATCAAACCTGTTAGGATACGGATGGATTGATTAAATTTCTCCTAATTTAAGAGTCCATCCCACCGGGGTAATAACACGAATAAATCTTTACCCCCTTGGCCTCACTTTCATC
>JAHDCW010000003.1:0-19823 GCA_020629675.1 Minisyncoccota bacterium
CAAGTTTCCACCAAGTACCGTTCCGATTACCCAATCATCTGTTGCAGCTGCAACTGCCAGCGAGATGAAAAATCCATCATCGTCATCGTTAGCTACGCGACTTTGGATATTTCGTTGCCTCATCTGTAGGCATTGATGTTGTGTGCCTTTTACAAGCTTGGCCTTGCAATACCGACAATGAACTTTTTGACTTTGTGCCATGTTTCAATCCTCAGTTAAATGCCTTTGTTAAGGCGTGATTTTGCTGCGAAGCACTATTGCCCCATAGCAGTTCTTTGTAGCGCTGAACCATTTTTCCCATGGAAAAGTGTTTCAGTACGTGTCGACGTCCACTTTGACCCAAATTTTGAGCTAAGTCTCTGTCATTTAGTAGTGACAATATTGCCTCTGCCACGTCCACTGGTTCAACGGTGGCAATTAAGCAACCAGTTTCACCCTCGATTACCTGCTCCCGTGTACCACCATCATCGTTTGCTACAACGGGCATATCTACTGATAATGCTTCTAGTAATGCATTTGGACAGCCTTGATGGCGCCCTAATACAACAAAAACATCGTTCTCAGTGTATTCTTCATGTGCAGTAAAATGCATACCGTGAAAGACAGTATGATCACCAGCTTGATTGTGGACTGCAGCGACGTACTCTCGATCCGATGAGCGATGTCCTCCATAAATATGGAGCTCTGCTTTTGGATAGGTTTCACGGACAACTCTCATTGCTTCTAGTATCTCAAGTAAAAACTTACTTGGCGCCAATCGACCACATACTACAATTTTGGGTGCTCCACTGAGGTGATACCGCTTTTTGGTGGTCGTTGGCCTAGGTATTCCATTAGAGATTAGTGAGGTATTACCGATAAAATGATGTGGAACTTGTCCATTGTACTTCAAGACAATGTCATTCAATCTACGATAGTATTCATCCACACTGAAGCAGATACGCAAACCAAATTCATCCATTTGATTTAATGACTCAAATGCATAACCACCTGGGCTAACATCAACAAACCGCACAGAGGAATGATTCAACACCTTTGTAAGCAAAAGCTTAAGTTTTGCGTCAACATTCCAAAAAACAATAGTACCAACTTTGTGCTGAGTTATGTACTGTATGAGGTTTTCTGCATTTGCAAATGGATCACCATCATCCCCTGAACGAAACGTATCAACAGTTGAATCGAGTAGCATTCTATAAAAATCATCTACATAACTGTCTCCCGTCACTGCCACTGATACATCTTCCCGATTTATTTCACGCACAAGATTAACTAAAGATCGTTGGGCGCCTCCAATATTCAGATTGGCCGTTATAAATAGAACACGATCCATTGGTTCAAATTGCTGTGTTAGATGAAATAATGTCCACAGTCGATACGATGGAAATCGATACCAAATTGGCGTTGCGCCAATTTCTCTTGGAGAACTTTTGATTGCCTCTGTCCACGCTTTATTTGAGCGAGTTTTTTCGACAAGAGTGAGGTTTGTATGTTTAACTTCTCCTTGTCCACCAACTTTACTTCCAACGACAGGAGTGCCTGATGCAAGAACTTCAAGTGTAGCCATACTCAACCCTTCATAGTGACTCGTGTTGAGAACGATATCGAAAGCAGGTGAGCACTGTACTGCGTCTGAGATAAACCCAGGCATTGCGACATACTTCCTCAAGCCCAGCTCATCAACTGATGATCTCACTAATCTCCATTCAGCTCGATCTTTTGATCCAACCAGACCTCCAAGGATGACCAGATAGTACTTCATCCCTTGGTTGTGCAGTTCCTGCAAGATATGCAGTGCGTGTCTGTAGTCTTTTTGTGGCTTAAATGAGCCAATCATTCCTATGACAGTAGCCTCAGTCGGCACTCGCCAGCGCCTTCTCCATAGATTTCTCGTGCCTACTGGAAAATTTCTTGCGCGCGGTAAATGATGAATAACGGTAATGTCACCAGTCCATCCTGCATCAACCAAGTCATTTTTACATGCATATGAAACTGCGATGACTGGCTTTGACTTATCGAGAGTGGTGGGGCAGGTGAGCCAGCCGGCCCGTGCATTGTGAAAAACTTGATACACAAACACGCCTTGCGATTCGACGGCTATTTGCTCATCCTTACTGAGAAGGTGCGCAAGACACGTTCGATTAGAGCTTGCTGCTACCGTTTGACCTATGATTTTCAGACGTGCAACGAGGTCATTACCATTAAGTCTTGTCACCGTGACACCTTCTGGAATAGGCCATTCGATATCACGATTATGTAGAAGTACAAGATGAACTCGCCAACTGCTAGAAATACGAGAAATCCAATCCCTTACAATCCATTCAGCTCCACCCAATGCCATGCTTGAGATAAGTATAGTTAGCGTGTTATCGAAAGAGATCAAATGTGGTTGTAAAACAATAGAATTTTGGGTATTCATGCTTATTTCCTTGTAAAAGAATCTATCATCTTCTTATCACATATTGTACATATAGTCAATATTTTTATCTGTGGAAATGTGAGAGTGCATGGCCTGATTAATTGTTCCAGGTAGTTTATTGAAAGTTTTTTTACATCTATTTTAAATTTTTTAGTTTCATGATTAAAGTGAAAAGGGAGGAGAGATCTTACTTGCGTCATTTTTAAAATCCACGGTTTTCAACTCTTTCCTTCACGAGAAAACTATCTTTTTTCCGACTCCTTTCTATTATTCTGATCCCTCCGCCCAAGAAAAAATACCCTTGTTAGGGTATTTTCTTTTTGGAGGAGAGCTTGGGACGACGTTGGAACTTTTCTAGCTAGAAACTATATAAGTATTTGATCTTCCTAGCAGCGTTCATGATGTCTCTAGATCTACTATCTTTTGCAAATGCTCCCAAGAGATTATATTAAATATGCTCTGTGATTGTTGTGGTTTATTTGAAACAACCCCAACAACTTGACCATCTTCTTTTATAACAGGAGAACCACTGAATCCGCCATCAACAGATCCTGATATCTTTATTTCTTTCCGAATGCTGTTTGCTGACGAGCTTGTGTGAGCAATTACGCCCTTTGAGAAAATAGGTGTATGATCCTCATTCAATAGGTGATTTCCAAGTGGGTATCCTGCAAAGCTAACATTGGCACCAATCACTTCCTTGCTTTGGGTTATACTAAGGCATAATTCCTTTTGTTCTTCATGAAATACTTTTTTGGATATCTGCAAAACCGCGAGGTCATGCTCTAAATCCAGAATTGATATTGAGGCTTTTAAGTAGGGACTACGATTCCCTCCAACCACCAATGCTCCAACAACCTCAATAGGGCCACTTAATAATCCATCCACAACATGTGCACAAGTGACAAACACACCTTCACCGACCCAAAAACCTGTTCCCAAGATGTTTAGCTCTGGTGGTGAGAAATCCTGTTTTGATGGATCGAAGGCAGGCTTAATTATCCCTATGCTCCTAACGCTGTTCATGAGAACATCGTTAGAATTCTCCGCCACTTTTGTTGTTGTCTTCTTTGTTGCTTTTTTTGCTGCCATATATTTCAATTCTTATCACTTTTTATTATTTTAAGACGTCTGAGAAGTAAGGTGTTAGTGCGCATTCTCAATATGCTCAATATTGTTCATTATATGCCCACTGTCCCCTGGTGCCAAGCAGGCGAAAATCTTTGATTTTTGTGTGTACGGGGATTTTTTGCAAATCATCACCGTTGGTCAAGGTAGAGGACAAACGGTAGTGAGTCACTACCTTTATCCAAAAGGTGGCGTGCTTGCTATCTCTCC
This sequence comes from Minisyncoccota bacterium, assembly GCA_020629675.1. Taxonomy (GTDB): domain Bacteria; phylum Patescibacteriota; class Minisyncoccia; order Moranbacterales; genus JAHDCW01. Next base: position 3,755 of record JAHDCW010000003.1, read on the forward strand.
TTTCTTTCTGTAAGGTTAAAATACAATTTAGCGACCTAACCCATTTCTAATGAGGTGGTATGGTCAAAAATCGACAAACACAGAGACAGTCTCATGGCTGGTACGTGTTTGTCGTGTGCACTCGAAAGGATGTTCGGTTGCTCGCAAGAGTTTCCACCATCGTGGGGCCCTTTATGTTTTTTATATCGACAAATAGTAATTTTATGATGACAATTTTATCAATTCTTTTCTTTATTGCTCTCATAGCAATTACAATCTATCAAAAAAAGAAAAAGAGCACTAAGGAAACTTCATACCAATACTACAAGTTAAAGTCATTTCTCCGATATAGTGAGCTAGAGTTTTACAGAACACTGCAATCAGCTGCGGGGGATGCATACATCATTTTTGCCAAGCCCCGTGTGGAGGATATTTTAAAAGTAAAAAAAGGTCTTAATAGAAGTCAGGGCACGACACTCAGGAATTACATCAAATCTCGTCACACTGATTTCCTCCTCTGTGATCCGCAAACATCTGAACCTCTCATAGCTATAGAGCTTGATGGTTCATCACATAATTCACCAAGGAGAAAAGTAAGAGACGCACGCATGAATGAGATCTATGTTTCTGCAGGGATGAGGTATATTCATGTACCAATAGCGCGCAGTAGAGATATAGAATATATACGTAATTTTATCAATCCTTCATTTGACACTCAAAATAAGAATGGTGTAGCCTAAGTTTAGGGTTAGCGTATGCTTTCCCAAATCCAAACAGCTCTTAGGAGTAACTATGGAAGTTAATCGAAACGAAGGCACTGGTATCGTCTAAGACGTAAACCAGAATCATTCTACTTACATTACAGGAGAACATCCTATGTACGGTTTAACTGAAGGCCGCGGTTGCGGTAAAAGCGAAGAAGGTCACGGTTGCGGCAAAAGCAAAGGTGGCGGTAGCATCTAAAACCGGTAGATGCTCTGATTGAAAAATAAACGAGCTTTATGCTCATCAACCAACGAGGCAGACATAACCGTCTGCCTCTTTTTTATTTAAAATGTATAATGAGAAATATAAGAATACTTTATGATCAAAGATCTTCAGAAAATTATTGAACGATATAAAAATAGTAAAACGTCACTTGATTGATATGTGGCTATTTCCTGTTTTGTGAATCTCATAAATAGGAAAGAAGACTTTATTGATGACTGTATTAAAGTCTCAGAAGAGATAAATGAAAAAGTAGTAGAAATCCAGAATGACAAGGGCTTAGATCTGCCACTCAAACAAAAGATCATACACGATCGAGATAGAGGGAAAAAGTTAGACTACCTTCATGACATAGATCCGTACTTTCCAATAAGAAACTTAGAACAGATCCAGAAGATAATGGTGAACCCTGACATTGCTCACTCTATTCATAAATCATCCCGCCCCGATCAGCCCTTAAAAGTATCTGATAAAAAAGAATACTTACGTTATATGGAGAAAACTATAAGTAATATCAAGCCTTTTATTGTAGATGGAGAAAGTGAGTTAGCTGCTGATGATGTGGAAGAAAAAAATACCTCTGATTTAAAACCTGATTATACGAAGCACTCATATGATCCGGAAAAATCTACTCTTACGATTGGAGGTATTCCAGTGAAATATCAAGAAATAACAGGATGATGATTGAAGATGATATTCTTTCATATATCTATTTCGGTGAAGAAGATGATTTAAACCCTGGGAGATTTAGATATGAAGACATTTCTTTTGCAGAGGGTGACTTTAATTACAATACAAATAGGCCGCGCGCTCATGATCGCTACAGTAGCGCATGCAGAAGAATAAATAAGAAGGTCAGCGAGGCTACAAACGGAGACATTGAGCGTTTTCTTGACTTTAATACAAAGCAAGATGGGTCAGTTGGCATAAATCAAGAATTAGCTTATTTAAGCCAAAAATAGATTGTACTAAACGTTTCTCCAATACCTCCAGACATAATAGGCACTGTAATTCACACAGTGTCTTTTTTGATGCTTTATACATACAGTAAAAAATTACGAGATGAGCTAAAAGCGTACTTCCTGAAACGCTACGATTTAGTGATCTCCGATGAAGAGGCTGATGAGTATTTGGAGTCATTGGTTACGCTGTGTGATTTGCTCTGCGACTGAGTGGGTCTGCCTTCTGCGCCACCGGCGCAGGGGCAGAAACACGCGAGGAGCACTTGATATTACATACACTTAATCAGAAAAATATATGCGTACAAACATTAAAATGGTCGTCTCTGGCGATATCGTGGAACTCATTCGCTTTGCCAAGCCTGTCATCTGTGGAGAACCTCTTACTCATGGACAAGGTCCAGGCAATGATGATCTCACGGAGGAGGAAAAACAACAGAAATCTCTAGAAAGTAGGCAACAATCATTTAAACGAGCTAAAAGAAGAGTGAAAAGATTACTCAATAGAAATGTTGATGTCTGGAAAGATCATAATGGATCATTCTACATACCCCAACTTGTAACGATTACCTTTAAGGAAAACAGGCAGGATATCAAAGAAGCCAATCGTGATTTTTCAAAGTTTATCCAGAGACTTAATTATTGGGTAACAGGATCTAAAAAAGCATCTCTTCAGTATTTAGCAGTTATTGAATTTCAAAAAAGAGGCGCAATTCACTATCATAGGGTGTTCTACAATCTACCTCAAGTGAAGTGCGATAAGAATAAATTTATTTCTTTATGGGGACTTGGTTCACAGATTGACATTCGACCTATTGGCGAAGTTTCTGATATCGGTGGCTATGTCAGCAAATATATGACAAAGGATTCAGGAGATGAAAGACTCATCGGTGAGAAATCCTACTTTTGTAGTCAGGGTCTCAAACAACCCTTTGAAATAAAAAATCTAGAAACAATTGTATTTATCCTGTCATTCCTTGATGAGGATGAGGCCTATTTTGAAAAAACATTTCCGAGCGATTTCCAAGGAGATATTGATCTTAAATTATTCAATCTTTCAGAAACAAAATCTCTGTCACGCTCAGGCATGGAGTTGATACTTGCCATGAAGTATCCTAAAGAGTTAGAATAGACTGTTATGCAATATGTAATTTACGCTAGAAAATCCACAGAAAGTGAAGATCGTCAGGTACAATCCCTCGATGATCAAATTAGCTATTTGGAAAAGCTGGCCAAAGAAAGAGGCCTTGAGGTTATTAAGACATTTAAAGAATCACAATCTGCAAAAGTCCCAGGACGCAAAGAATTTAAAGAAATGCTTCAGTTTATCGAAGAAGGACATGCAAAAGGTATTCTTACATGGAAAATAGATCGCCTCACACGCAATCCGAAAGATGGTGGTGATCTGCAGTGGCTTTCACAGTCCGGTGTGATCAAAGAAATAATCACGTCTGACAGAATTTATCTCCCAGAGGATAACGCTCTTATTCTTGCATTAGAGTCAGGGATGGCGAATCAGTATATCAGAGACTTAAGTAACAACATCAAACGAGGCATTATCTCAAAGCTTGAAAGAGGCGTGTGGCCTAATCTTGCTCCTATTGGGTACCAGAACAAGGATGGGAAAATTAAAGTAGATACAAAGAAAGCTGAATATATCAAAAAAGCATTTACGCTCTATGCAAAAGGTACGGTAAGCATAAAAGAATTGTCAGATAGGCTCTACGAAGAAGGCTTCCGTTCTAAGTCAGGAAAGAAGTATTACAAGAGTAAAATTCATACGATGCTATCTAATACTTTTTACTATGGTGATATGCATATGCAGGGACAGTATTTTGCAGGGACATATAAGCCCATCATCTCAAAAGAGCTATTTAATAAAGTACAAGATGTTTTAAATGGGAAGCATCACTCAAAAAGACAAAAACATACTTTTGCTTACAGAGGTCTGATGCACTGTAACAGGTGTAACTGCATGCTCACAGCTACAAAGAAGAAAGGATATGCATATTACTACTGTACCAACGGAAAAGGAGGCTGTGATGAGCATAAGAAGTATCTAAGAGAAGAAAAGATCGAGGAAGCCTTCGCTCGATCTCTCAAATGCTTAACAATCGACAAAGAGCTGATTGATATCATTTACAAAGCAAAGAAAGAGCAACAGGATAAAGAAATGTCATATGAAGAAAACAAATTAAAGACTTTCCACGATCAACTTGCCTTTGCGTCCCTCAAAAGGTCACGACTTTTAGATGGTTACTGCTCAGGAATTGTTACCGATGAAACGTTTCAAAAAAAAGATAGTACTCTCCAAAGGGAGGAGGTTACGATCAAAACACAGATCATTCATTTTGATACAAAAAAAGAAAAAGAGCTCTCTACTTTGGAACAGCAAAGAAATGTCTTTTTAACCGCATGTACAGTACAAAAAAAGTTTTTGAAAGCTAAATCACATAAAAAACAAAAAGCACTGAAAACAGTACTTTGGAACGCTACGGTTCATGATGGTAAAATCGCTAACCTAAGCCTCAAACGGCCCTACGACATCATTGCTGAAGTCGATGATTTAAGCGATTTTACAAAACTGAGGAGAGGAAGGGATTCGAACCCTCGAGCCCCGTAAAGGGCTAACACCTTAGCAGGGTGTCCTATTCAACCACTCTAGCACCTCTCCATAGCCTTCACTGTTAATGTGTGGTCATACAAACCAATACAGACAAGTTTACATCTTTCAGAGGATAAAATCAAGGTTGTGAGGTAGGGTCAGAGTTTTGTGTGTATGGTACAATTTAATTATTCTAAAAATTTGATTGTTTAGCATAGATTATGTATCGGCTTTTTGATAATGTTAACGAGCGAGATAAGACGCTTGCGATTGAGGATTTGATTGAGGATTCTACGCCACGCCCATCCTTTTTCTTTTTGGTGATTTGTAGTGTTTTGATGGCGACGTTTGGTTTAATTGTAAATAATGCTGCTGTCGTTATCGGGTCGATGTTGATTGCGCCAATCTTATCGCCAATTTTGTCTCTGGCACTCGGTGTCGTCGTTTCTGATCGTGATATCATCGCACGTTCTTTTGTGACGCTTGTAAAATCGACTGCTTACGGTCTTGGTTGCGCTGCGATTGCGACGCTTTTATTTGGACATGGACATGATTTGCTCAACGAGGAGATTCTTTCCCGGACGCAACCGTCAATTATTTACCTGATGATTGCGATCGTCGCTGGACTTGCTACGGCATTTGCGCGTGTAAAGCCGGATCTTAATGAGGCGCTTCCTGGCACGGCCATTGCTGTAGCCCTCATGCCACCACTCGCTGTTTCTGGTATTGGGATTGCGACACTTAACGCTACAGTGGCATACGGTGCTTTTGAGATGTTTTTGATCAATGCGATTGGTATTATTGTAGCAGCGATGGTGATGTTTTCTCTGATGAATTTTTACACCAAGCGCGAACAAGCTTCAAGCGTGCAAGATCGAGAAGATCGCAAGCTCGAGAAGGAGGCGGAAAAAGCAAGGATCAAGCGTGAGCGCGAAGAAAAAAAGAAAGAAGCTGAGGAGAAATCACAAGAAAAGAAGATTCGCAGGAAAACAAAAAAGGATAGTAAGAAAAAGAGTGGCAAAAAAAAGGAGTAAATTAAAGGATGTGGTATGCATTGACAGGTCTAAATTTTTTGCGTATCATAACATTTATATATGTTCTTGTAGCTCAGTGGATAGAGCGTTTGGTTGCGGTCCAAAAGGTCGTAGGTTCGACTCCTACCAAGAACACATTAGCGAAAAGCAAAACTCTCACATATGTGAGAGTTTTGCTTTTGTAGAAAAGGGAGCGGACAGAGCTAGATATGTAAGAGTCGCTCGATTGTATCTACAAGCGTAGGTTCTTGACGTCTCTCTGGGATAAACTGAAGCATCGCTTCTCGTACCTCTACAGGGTCAACCTGATGTAGTGGGATGTGTGTATGAACAAAGAAGCCATCTTTGATCTTGAGGCTAATTACACGCGTGTGGGGCTCCTCATAAATAATCCAAAATGATTCGATGCTTTCGTAAAGGTGGAGTTGATCATCTGCGACAATGCCTTCATAGGTCACGGCAAATTCAACCACGCGAGGAGTAGAGTTGAGGTAGAGATATCCGACAGCGCCGATGAGGACTGCAAGAAAGGCTGGTATTGGTGCGTTATTCCACACAGAAAAGACAGCTACAGCGAGAGTGATAAAGACTGCTACTGCATACCAGAGACTGCTTTTCGGGTAGACTTCATACTCTGGTCCTTGCCAGCGGATAATACTTAGCTCAGGGTGTTCATCGAGGTAGTGGCTCTCGCTCTGCTCATAATCAAAAACCTGCTCATTAAGCTCTTCTTTGACGGCGTTGTTGTATCCGTAGGAGCTTGCATCGATCTCTGATATTTGGTCGTGTGATGACTTTCTAAAAGGGTTGTGTTTTGCCATAGGGTCTTATAAGATGCTAAACCATATGTATAAATTGTAACACATATTTACAAGTATTCCATTCATTGCTAGAATAGTCGTTATGTTACTCAACATGGTGGAAGCGTGGCTGAGTGGTCGAAGGCAACGGTCTTGAAAACCGTAGTCCGTTTACGCGGACCGAGGGTTCGAATCCCTCCGCTTCCTCACAAAAAATACCTCTTTCTGGAGGTGTTTTATTTTTCAAATAGAAGCGTGCTGTCTTCGGTTGTGATATAAAATGATGTGCCATCTGTAGATAGGCTGGTAGCGTTGGCAAGGAGGGGGTGTGTGTAAGTCTTCAGAATACGAAATGTATCTCTTTCGGTGAGGATGATTGCAGTTTGGGAGGGGTCGAGGATCCAGAGGTTGTTGGTGTCTACATCGAGGATGCCTCCTTTGGCTTGTGTATCGGTGAGGTTGCCGATGAGTATGCCGTTGCCACCAGACACAAAGAGGATGCCCTTGTTGGTGAGGGTGTAGTATGCCTCGTCAAGTGAGATGATTTGGTGGGCATCGATCAGTACACGCGGTTCATCTAGGAGGGATTTACCCTCACCGAAGCTTGTTGCATTTTTGGGATACGATATGATATTATCTCGCGTTATGATCAAGAGGTTTTGATCTTTGGCGCCGATGGCGCTGATATCATCAAAGCTGATCGTTGCTGGAATTGTTTCTTGTGAAAAAGTGCGTGTTTTCGTGCTATAGGAATGAAGTGTATTGGCTGTTGTGATAACGTAAAATGCATTATCTGCTGGCATGTATGTGCTGTGTGCGATAGCTCCGAAACCTGCTGGGAGGGATACTGTATTGCTGGATGTGCTTGTCTGCGTTGTGACCCCTTCAGGGCTGACGATGTAGCTGCTGCTCTCGATGCGGATGATAGAGAGTCCGCCAATTTCAGATAATACTTGTGGATCCGTGAACTGCGTTATGCCTTCCTCAGTCGGCTTTTCTTCTTGCGCCTCTGGTTCTGGTCCTGCATTTGTTGCGGCTTGCTCTGTTTCATTTGTTGATGTGGACGTGAATGATGTGGGGTTGGTGCGAATAAGTGTCCACCACAGCATATAGACAACAAGACCGCTCAAAACCGTGATGAGAATGATCGTGGAGTACGCTTCCAAAAACCCTTTTTCAGGATTGCGCTTAAACTGTGCAACGTGTTGCGCGAGTGTTTTCTTCTTTGGTGTCTTTGTGGACTTTGTTTCATTTTCAGGTGAATCCTTTTTCGTCGGTCGTGGAATCTTATTGATAAGCTCAATGAGGGTAATAATGAGTGAGATAACACCTGCGAGGAGGTTGGTGATGCTCGTAGCGCTCACGTGACTAATTTTAGCTGTAATAGCTTTTGTGCTGCTGGAGGTAGTTTGTTCTCCAGGTCGTTCCTGCGTCGAGATGCTTTGTGTGGGCGTTACATTTCTTGAGATTTTTTCTCTTATTTTTTTGGTTATGTGCGCTGGTTTTTTGGTTTCAGTCTGAGGGTCGCTTGTCTTTATAGTATCCGTGGTTGCCGATTTCGGGTGAATTGATTCGGGTGAAGATATTGGTGGACGGGGGATATCCACAGAGACTCGTCTTACAGTCGCTGCTGGTTCCTCTGGGGTTTGTATGGAGAAGTGTGTATTTGTGGGACGATTTTTTGTCACTGCAGAACCACGACGCTCTAAAATGCGCGCCTTTTTGTGTTTTTTAGACGTTGATGATGGTGTTTGTACTGCTTTTGGTGTGGTAGTAGATATTTCTTCTGGGTTTTCGTATTCATCATGGTGATGGGTTGTGAGTTTGTCGCGAACGCGATAAAACAGCACGGATGAGTTTTGTTTGATTTTTCGCGAAGAGTGAGTTGCTTTCTTTTTGGTGGTGGCTATCTTTGCTGGTAGTTGGCTTTTGATACGCTGTAGATAGCGCCCACTTTTTTTGCCAAAGGTGCTAGTGACGTCTTCTGTGTATTCTGCGATCGGTGTGAGAAAGTTACTTTCAGGTTTATCTTCTGGGTTACCTTGGACATAGATATGACCGGTTCTTTTGTCGGTGTAGTTTTTTTGTTGCGCTTCTTCTTCCAGGTTTGGTGCTTCAGCTGGGATATACGTCTCAGCTTTTTTATTGTATGTTTGTGCGCTAAAAGCGTTTACAGGCTTGACTGGTTGTGATTCATCAAGGTCTTTGGTATTTTCTTGTTCTGATGGGAGGATGTCGATGATGTGTGTGGATGCCCGCAGACATTCGTTTGTAAGAGCAGTTGTCACAAACTGGATGAATGAATGATTAGACATCGCTAGTGCTGTACGCACTAACTCGTCTTTCGGCACGAGATCGAGAAGTTCTTTGGAGGTCAGGATGATTTTGTCACCGACACACACTTTTCCGGAGGAAAGATCGATAAACGCCTCGGAGAGGTTATCTTCTTTTTCTGGGGTGATCTCAATGAGTTCACGATCGCGCAAAAGAAGGATATGTGCATCTCCGCAGACACTAAAATAGAGCATGTCTTCGGCATATACACATAGGATGGCATCGATTCTCTTAGGGAGTGGTTTTTCGTGATCAGTAGTTTCATATTGATCGATTTCTGCATTGAGAATTTCGAGGGCGTAGGCAAAATTGACCTCGCTGGAATTTCTAAATTTATGGAAATAGCCAGTCTTGATGCGAGCTGCTAACTGGTGGGGAATATAATGTTCATCCTTGGTGCTCCCATTTACCACAAAAAAACCACACAAGACCCCGAGGTGCTTGTGCATGAAATTTTCATGTCGATACGTAAATTGCTCAATCTGTGCTTTTTCCTTGCTGGTTTCGGCGACACAAATATTTGCGATGGCAGGGTGTCCTGCGGTTCGTGCCATAATTTTCTCTTCGGTTTTACTAACTAGTATACATTATACAATAAAATAGTATATTTTTTGTAGGGTGGTTAGTCCTACTGCTTAATAAATAACTTTTTGTTTTATTGATAACTTACATTTTAGAACTTTAATTGAGGGTAATTGCGATTTTTCCTTACTATAGAAAGAAATTTTTCGCTCTTGCTTTTTGGTAGTTTTATTTTGTGGGCTGTATATATTTATCTATCTTGTTCCACTAGTTATTGCATATTATGAGTATAGAGTAACTAGCCCTTTGGACTGCAGTAGTGAATATATCCCTAAACGAGGGTGTTAAGATGTGAAATTAACCGCACTAGATGGATGGAGGATATGCCATGATGGTGAGAGCTGTCCAGGTGATCAGATGGTTGCCATTTATGATCATGATTTTACAATAAGCTGAAAAAATGATGGCTCACAAGTGAGCTGGAGAGAGACTGAATGCAATCTTCCTCCTCTTTTTTACAAGTCTTAGGAGGAGCTCTGTATCATCTTGCGTATTTTTTGGACTTATACTATACTGCAGGTGTCGCGTGATGAGCTTATTGAGGGATGAACGGACAAGTGATTGTATAGTTCATATAATCCATTCCAATTATGAGCTCATGTGCGACAATTAATATGTTTTTGACGTATGACCTTTGTGATCGCACAAGAAGCAGAAAACTTAAAACGATATCCTCAAGAGGTGCTTGAGGCTGTTTCTGCTTCGCCTGAGGTCATCGAGACAGTGCAAGCAGCGACTGGAGGCGGGCACTCTGAGGGTGGGCTGCACATCGTTTTTGTGCCAGATGTTGTGGCACAGATCGGATCGTTTCCGATTACAAATAGCTTTGTGGGGAGTATTGTTGCGACGCTGTTACTGGCGATTGTTGCATTTGTGTTGGGTCGCAAAATCACAAAGACGGGCACGCCGGGGAAGCTTCAAAACTTTTTTGAGGGTCTTTTTGACTTTATTCTGAGCTACATGGAGGATGTATTGGAAAGTCGCAAAAAAGCAGTGGCTGTTTTCCCGCTGATCGCAACGCTCTTTCTCTTTATCTGGATTGCTAACTGGCTCGAGTTTATCCCTGGGTTTGGGAGTATCATCATCGGAGAGGCGCACCTTTTACGTGGCGCAAACACTGACCTCAATATGACTCTTGCTTTGACGATTGTTGCGTTTGTGACGATTGAGGCACTTGGATTTCGCTCACTTGGCTTAGGCTACCTCAAGAAGTTTTTTAATTTTTCTTCTCCTATTAATTTTTTTGTAGGATTGATTGAGCTTGTGAGTGAGCTGTCACGACTTGTGTCACTGTCATTTCGCTTGTTTGGAAACATCTTTGCGGGTGAGATTGTCGTTTTGCTTGCGATTACGTTGCAGGGACTTTTGTGGAGTGTTGCCAAGATTCCATTCCCGTTTCCTGTGCCGGTGATTATGTTTGAGATGGGTGTGGGTGTACTGCAGGCTGGAGTATTTGCACTCTTGACCTTATTTTTCATCAAGATGGCGACAGAATCACATGATCACTAAAGTGTGAAGTGATGTGTTTTTTGGAGAGGAAAGCCTTCTCCAAAGGATATATCCTTTGTAGTCAACAATAATATTTAATTCAAAAATATATGGCAGCAGAAGTTGCACAAGCGGCGTCAGCGATGACACCAGAAACATTCAAGCTTCTCGGAGCAGGGCTCGCAATTGGTCTCGGTGCGATCGGACCAGCAATCGGTATCGGTCTTGCAGCGGGGAAAGCTTTTGAAGCAATGGGACGTAACCCAGAGGCAGCAGGTAAAATCCAAGGTAACATGATCCTTGCATTTGCGCTTGCAGAGGCACTCGGTATCTTTGCGTTTGTTGTTTCTATCCTCTTAATCTTTGTTGTGTAAGGACACATATTTAATTCTTATTTCCTATGGAAGTTTTTGGAAAACTAGGAATCAACTGGCAAGTTCTGATTTTTCAGATCATCAATTTTTGTATTTTGCTGTGGATTTTAAATCGACTCGTTTATAAGCCTCTTTTGACGATTCTCGAAGATCGCCGCAAAAAGGTAGCTGATTCTCTTAAAAAAGCCGAAGAAACGACGCGAGCTTCGCAGGAGGCGCGTGAAAAGTTGGAGGAAGAGCTTAAAGAGGCGCGTGAAAAGGCAGGTCATATTGTCGCACGTGCAGAAAAACAAGCGCAAGAGACGACGAAAAATGCGCAAGAGAAATCTGCACAGCAGGCGCAAGAGATCGTAGCGCAGGCAAAGAAAGCAGCTGATGCTGAGAAGGAGTCTGTAATAGCCGATCTCAAAAACGAGATCGCTGATCTTGTCGTTGATGCTTCACAGACCGTTCTCGGAAAAGAGGTGTCATCATCGCAATCTGATGTGACTGATGCGCTTTCGCTCAAAAAACAGAAGTCATAAAGTTATATGCAATACACGAGTCAACAATATGCACAGGTACTGCACGAGCTAATCGATGGCGTCGACCAAAAACAGGCACTCACAATGTGTGAGCAGTTTGTTGGACATCTTAAAAAAGAGGGGCGAGAGCATCTTCTTTCGAGTATTGTGGCAGCGTATCGCACAATCCTCACCAAGCATAATGAGCTTCCCGAGGTGACTGTACGTACTGCTCATGATGTTGATGACAAAGAAATCGCAAAGGTTTTGGCGTCACTGGAGATTGATAAAGAGCGTCCAGTTAAAAAAATGGTAGACCAAGAAATGATTGGTGGTGTCGTTGTGAAGGATAATAATCGTGTTTATGATTTGTCTCTGCAACGACGTCTCGCGCGACTCAGTCAAAAATTGCACTCCTAATTTATATAAGAATTACTTTTCTAACACATAAATTCCAAGAAATATGGCACACGCAGATCTCATAATTAAAAAACTTAAAGAAGAAATTGCTGGTTTTAAAGATGAGCAGTCTTCTGATAAAGTTGGCACTGTTCTCGAGGTAGGGGACGGGATTGCGACAATTGCAGGACTTGATGATGTACAAGCTTCTGAGATTGTTTTATTTGACACAGCTGACGGGGAAGAAATTGTCGGTCTTGCGATGAACTTGGAAGAAGACCAGACGGGTGCTGTGATCTTTGGTGACTACAAAAAGATTGCAGAAGGTGATGCGGCACGTATGACAGGCAAAGTCTTGAGTGTACCAGTTGGAGATGATTTTGTAGGGCGCGTGACCAACGCGCTCCTGGATCCAATTGATGGAAAAGGTGACATCTCTAGTTCTGAGACATATCCAGTAGAGCGCATCGCTCCAGGTGTGATGACGCGTGAGCCGGTTGGTGTGCCGATGCAGACGGGTATCAAGTCTATCGATGCGATGGTGCCAGTAGGACGTGGACAGCGCGAGCTTATCATCGGTGATCGTCAGACGGGTAAATCAGCTGTCGCGATTGATACCATCCTTAATCAAAAAGGCCAGGATATTACCTGTATTTATGTAGCGATTGGTCAACGGGAAAGTAAAATCCGTAAGATCGTACAGCAGCTCGAAGAGCGTGGTGCAATGGACTACACAACAGTTGTGCTTGCTGGTGCGTCTGATCCAGCAGCGATGAGCTTTCTCGCGCCGTATAGTGCGACCGCCCTTGCCGAGTTTTATATGGCACAAGGACGTGATGTGCTCGTGATTTATGATGATCTATCGAAACACGCAATGGCATACCGTCAGATGGCGCTTCTTCTCAAGCGTCCGCCGGGACGTGAGGCCTACCCTGGAGATGTGTTTTACTTGCACTCTCGACTCTTGGAGCGAAGTGCGCGACTTAATGAGGTAAATGGTGGCGGTTCTATCACAGCTTTACCAATCATTGAAACGCAAGCAGGTGATGTTTCTGCGTATATCCCTACTAATGTGATTTCTATCACTGATGGTCAGATCTATCTCGAGTCAGATCTCTTTAACAAAGGGCAGCGCCCAGCGATCAACGCAGGTCTCTCTGTATCACGTGTGGGTAGTGCAGCACAGACAAAAATTATCAAAAAACTATCAGGAACACTTCGTCTAGATCTCGCACAGTATCGTGAGTTGGAGGCTTTTGCAGCTTTTGGTAGTGATGTAGACGAGGAGACTAAGATGCGTCTCGAGCGTGGAAAGCGTACAGTGGAGGTGCTCAAACAATCTCAGTACGCACCGCTTACGACAGCGCAGCAAGGAATGATCATGTATGCACTTACAAAGGGGTATGTGGATGATGTAGCGGTAGAGGATGTGGTGTCATGGGAAGAGGGGTTGCATAAATTTGCAGCTGCAAATCACAGTGATTTGATTGATCAGATCAATGCAACACCAGAACTGACAGAGGAGATCGAAGGAGGGATTCAAAAGGTAATTAAGGAGTATAAGGAAATGCAAAGCTAGAGATAGTGGATTGTAGGGGTTATGTCTAAGAATTATAGTGGGCATTAATTATCTCTTATTTCAATCTCACCTTCATATTTCTAAAATCTAAAAAACTATGGCTGGAGCACTCGACATTAAAAGACGAATCTCTTCGATTAAAAACACGAAGAAGGTCACCAAGGCGATGGAGATCGTTTCTGCTGCGAAGATGAAAAAAGCAGTGGATGCGCTCGTTGCGCTGCGTCCTTATGCTATCTCTATGAGGGATGTGTTTCTCTCTGTAGGTGCAGATGCAGCTGATCATCCACTTTTGACATCACGTGAGGTTAAAAAAGTATGCTTTATTGTTATCGGTTCAAACAAGGGTTTGTGTGGATCATTTAACGCGCAAATTGCACGGATCTTACGGGAAAAGATAGGTGATGTAGATGATGCTATCGAAAAGTCATTTGTTACGGTGGGACGTAAGTCGGATCGCAATGTCAAGCTCCTAGGTTATGATCCAGTTGCAACTTTTCCGGATCTTAATTACAGCCCAGACAGTGTGGCAGTAATGCCGCTCGTAAAGATGGTGATGGATGGTTACAGTGATCATGATTTTGATCAGGTGATTGTACTTTACACTGACTACATCAACCCTATTACGCAGGAGCCGCGAGCGCGTCAGGTGCTGCCGGTAGATATGTCTGAAGTAGAGCGTACGATCAAAGAGATTGATGAGGCACGTTCATTGCAGGATAATCAGGTGATGTACGCGCCATTTACGATTGAGCCCTCACCTGCGGAGGTGGTGACAGCGCTTGTGCCACGTGTAGTAGAAGCACAGCTTCTCCACGCACTCCTGGAGTCCAATGCAAGTAAGGAGTCATCACGTATGATGGCGATGAAAAACGCGACAGATGCAGCGGGGGATATTATTGATGATTTGACGCTTGCGTACAATAAGATGCGACAAGCTAAAATTACGCAAGAGATTTCAGAGATTTCAGCAGGTAGAGCTGCTTTGGAATAATTTTTATATATAAATTACCAAATTATTAAGTTTTCATAATTATGAAAGGAAAGATTGTACAAATTATTGGACCTGTAGTTGATGTTCTCTTTGAAGAGAAGTTGCCAGCAATTTACGATGCGCTTGAAATCAACCATGATGGTAAGCGTGTTGTGCTCGAGGTACAGCAACACCTTGGTGGTGGATCTGTCCGTACCGTAGCGATGACAGCGACTGATGGTCTCAAGCGAGACATAGAAGTAGTTGCTACTGGTGGTCCGATCACAGTACCTGTTGGTGAGGCTGCGCTTGGGCGTATGTTTGATGTGGTAGGTGATCCTATTGACGAAAAGCCAGCCCCGGAAAATGCACCGCGCAACCCGATTCATCGTAAGGCACCTGATTTTACAGAGCAGTCGACGCATGATGAGATTTTTGAGACGGGTATTAAGGTGATCGATTTGATCTGTCCATTTGTAAAAGGTGGTAAAGTTGGACTTTTTGGTGGTGCTGGTGTAGGTAAAACAGTTTTGATCCAGGAGCTCATCCGCAATATCGCGGCAGAGCATGGTGGTAACTCTGTATTTGCTGGTGTGGGAGAGCGTACACGAGAAGGTAATGATCTTTACCGGGAGATGGAAGAATCAGGTGTTCTCGATAAGACATCACTTGTTTTTGGTCAGATGAATGAGCCACCAGGAGCACGTCTACGTATCGGCCTTACAGGACTCTCGATCGCAGAGCATTTCCGTGACCAGGAAAACAAAGACGTCCTTTTCTTTGTGGATAACATCTTCCGCTTTACGCAGGCTGGTAGTGAGGTAAGTGCTCTCTTGGGGCGTATCCCGTCAGCGGTGGGGTATCAGTCAACACTTGCAGAGGAGATGGGTGGTCTACAGGAGCGTATCACATCTACGAAAAATGGATCAATTACATCTGTACAGGCGGTCTACGTGCCAGCGGATGACCTTACTGATCCGGCGCCAGCGACGACTTTTGCTCACTTGGACTCTACAGTTGTGCTTGCACGTGCGCTTACAGAGATTGGTATTTACCCCGCGATTGATCCACTTGACTCTAACTCTACGATTCTTGATCCGCAGATTGTGGGTGAGGAGCATTATGAGACAGCGCGTGGCGTGCAGAAAGTTCTCCAGAGATATAAAGATCTCCAAGATATTATCGCAATCCTTGGTATGGATGAGCTCTCGGAGGAGGATAAGCTTACTGTGGCGCGAGCACGTAAGATTCAGAAGTTCTTCTCACAGCCTTTCTTTGTAGCTGAGGTATTTACTGGAAGTCCTGGTAAGTATGTCTCACTCAAAGATACAGTTAAAGGATTTAAAGAAATTCTGGATGGAAAATATGATGACATTGATGAGAATTCGTTTTATATGAAGGGTGCGATGGATGAGGTTCTCGAAGCGTCACAAAAATAAATTTTATGTCAGATAAATTAATTACGCTTAAAGT
>JAHDCW010000003.1:19923-55397 GCA_020629675.1 Minisyncoccota bacterium
GCGATTGCCCGTGGGGAAGAGCTTAAGAAAGAGAAAGCGTCGATGAGTGATATGGAATACGCACGTGTTGCAGCTGCTCTTGAGAAAGATTTGGCAAAGTTGCGAGCGTTACGTAAAAGGCGATAACGTCAATGTTGTAATGATTTAACTCCCGCAAGGGAGTTTTTCTGTACTTTCACTTTAGATTTTGATAGACTTGCATCAATCTTTAGATGTTGTAGTTTATAGTTTTTTGACAAAATGAGGACTTTGAAAATGGTAGATCCTTTAATGAATGGCCTGAGTATGCTGAAGCCAGAGACGGCTCACAAGATTGCCACATGGGGGGTGAGTACCTTCCCGGTACTTCAATACAATAAGAGATTGTATGAGGCAAGCTTGACTTTGAGTGATTTAAGTAAGTTGTCTCGAGATATTTGTGCTATGAGCTTCACAAATCCAGTAGGTATCGCTGCTGGCTTGGATAAAACTGGTAAGTTAATCCGGTGGGCACAGTATATTGGTGCTGGTCATATTGAGGTGGGAACGATTGTGCCTGAACCGCAAATAGGCAATCCTAAGCCGAGGATGTTTCGCTTGCGAGAACACGCAGCTCTTATAAACCGCATGGGGTTCAATAGTCCAGGTGTGTCTCAGGTTCGTAGAAATATTATTCGTGAGCGACAAAGACTTGGTGCTAAAAAAGCAATTATCATTGGAGGGAATATTGGCAAAAATAAAGAAACTGCCGAGAAGGATGCGAGCCTAGATTATTTTCTTGCGGCGCATGGTATTGCTGATGTCGTGGATTACGTTTCCATTAATGTCAGCTCACCAAATACGCCAGGGTTGAGGAATTTACAGCATGGAGAATATCTCAGAGAAATCATAGGAGCAACTCGTGATGGTGTAGGCAGCAAAGAGACAATCTTTACGAGATATAAACCTATTGCAGTAAAGATCGCACCGGACATGAGTGATGATGAGGTTGTGGCGTTATGTAAGATTTGCGCTGAGATGGAGGTGGATATAATCATCGCAACCAATACGACGCTTTCGCGTGAAGGTGTAGAGCCACACAAAAATGCTGCCGAAGCTGGTGGTTTGAGCGGTAAACCGCTTCAGAGATTGTCACGTCATGTCACAAAGGTTGTGAGGGATAATTGGGATGGTGTCCTTGTGTCAGTTGGTGGGATTGACTCGCCTGAAGAAGTGCAATATCGACTCTCTGAATGTAAGGCAGACTTGGTGCAGATGTATACAGCATTAGCATACCAAGGACCATCCCTGATTCGGAATGTAGCGCGAGGGATTATTCCGTGATTGACTTGAAGAACGGTTCCATTTAATGATCGCTTTGCTGATCTTTTGTGCGCCGGAGAAATGCGTGACGGGTGGAATTTGGTTATGTGGCTTCATTTTTGTTCACCGGAATCGCAGTGCACAGCCGTGCTCTGCGATTTTTATATTTTCCTCTTGCATTTTTTATGTGAGAGGTGTATAACATATATATTATAAGATGATACAAAAAAGATATGACCGTAAACGGTGCAGATATCTCTATCAAAGATGTGATGCGCACGCCTCAGACGATTACTGAGGATGTGTCTTTTCATGATGCGATGGAGCGCATGATTCAGGAGAAGACAAATTCTCTTGTCGTCGTAAATGGCGAGGGTGCTGTTGTGGGTATGATCAACCCAAAATCACTCATTAAAATGGTGGTTCCTGATTATCTCGAAGGTGATGCAATTGCTGCACACTTTGTCTCAGAGGAAATTTTCCGCGAAGAGGCGATGCGTGTTGCTGATACAAAGGTGCGTGATTTTATGCAGAAAGATATCGTAACCGTAGAAGAGGGAGATTCGCTTATGCAGGCTGCAGTAGTAGCTGCATCAAGTGGGTTGGTGCGCATTCCAGTGGTGGATGCGGAAGGTAAGCCAGTGGGATTGATCACGCGAACAGAACTTAAGAACGTGATTGGTGTATTCCTGGGTATTGACGGTTGTTTCTCGGGATAGTTAGACGGATAAAACGCGCGCCATCTTGTGGTTGCGTGTTTTTATTTGTTTCATTTGTTAGATAATTATTTTTTATAGGTTATGGAACTGGATTTAGGGTTTTGGGTTAGCATTGCGATCTTTGCCGTTACATTCTTTTTGATTGTGACAGAAAAGATTCACCGTACAGTGATTTCGTTTGTCGGTGCGATGACAATGTTGGTAGCTGGTATGATCATGGGCTTTTATCAGCCAGATCAGGCTATGCGTGCGATTGATTTCAATACAATCGGTCTTTTAGCTGGTATGATGGCAATCGTTGCTGTCTTGGAGACAACGGGTGTCTTTCAATACCTTGGTATTCTCACAGCTAAGAAAACAAAGGGGAATCCGTGGTATCTGATTGTTGCACTAGGAGCTCTTACATCAGTGTTGTCGATGATTCTTGATAATGTGACGACGATTATTTTGATCGTGCCTGTGACGATTATTATTGCTCGCATGATCAAGATCTCACCGTTGCCGCTTTTGATTTCGCTGGCTATTCTCTCAAATGTGGGTGGTACTGCGACGCTTGTCGGTGATCCGCCAAACATCATGATTGGATCTGCAGCTGGTCTGTCATTTAATGCGTTCCTCATGAACTCACTTCCAATTGTGTTGGTGGTATGGGCAATTACGCTTGTTGTTTTGCGTCTTGTTTATAAGCGAGAAATCGCTGAGTCTCCACAAAACATTGACCAGCTCATGAAGATGAATGAGAAAGAGGCTATTGAAGATCCGCGCACACTTAAAATTATTCTTGGTGTACTTACGCTCGTCGTATTTCTCTTCTTTGTCCATCATGCGCTTCATATTCAACCGGCGATGGTAGCGCTTATAGGAGCGGCGCTTGCACTTTTCTTTGTAGCGCCAACCAAGGATCCTCAGAAGGTTTTGGAAAAGTTGGAATTGTCTGTCCTTGTTTTCTTTGCATCACTCTTTGTATTGGTGGGAGGCCTAGAAAACTCTGGTGTACTCGAGTATGTTGCCACCTGGATTTCAGAAGGAGCTGACAATAATATTGTTTTGACTGCGATCATTGTGCTGTGGGCAAGTGCGATTTTGAGTGCGCTTGTGGATAATATTCCGTTTACAGTGGCGATGATTCCGGTAATTGCTTCGATCGGAGGAAGTGGTGTAGATGTGAGTCTTCTCTGGTGGGCACTTGTATTTGGTGTCGGATTTGGTGGAAATGCTACACCGATCGGATCGAGTGCTGGTGTGATTGTCACGAGTAAGAGCCAGCAGACCGAAGCACCGATTAGTTTTATCGGATGGACTAAGGTCGGTATTCCTGTGACAATTGTCGGTTTAATCATTACTTCAGGTCTCATTCTTCTCTTTAGTGATTATCTAAGCCGTGATGTGGGGCAGAAAACATCTGAGGAGCTTCAAGGAAAAATTGAAGTGAGTCACTAAGACAAATCTGCTTTTTGAAAAAGATCTCCTTGTGAGATCTTTTTTATTTTGCTAAACTTATTTCGAGTAATTTTCTTTAACAATTAAAAAGGAGTGTGAAGTGAGTAAAAATCCAACTGTAGTTCGTCAGGGGTTGGTAAGTGAGATTGACGATGAGCTTGAGAGTCGTCCATTTAAGCCGCATGCATGGCTTCATGAGGGATTAGATCAAATTATGGTTTTTTATAAAAGTCATTCATATTCTTCACGTCCACGTACGACATACTTTGGCTTTTCATTGCATACGAAAAATCATTGTTTTGTAATTCCATACGAGTGGCATGATGGTTCTGCTGGGTATTCAAGGCAGGTAATTGCAAAAGTGGGAGTTAAACTTAATGCTATTATTTCTCGGTACTTGATCGTGGGTGTAACTGTTAATGCGGTACCCGGTAGTGGAGTAAGAGAGTTCATTGATGATTTTAGTGAGAGGTCTTTGGTTGTTAATAGAAGTGAAACTGCCTGGGATGTGGTAAAAATTGCGATATCTGAAGAACAGCCGCAATTAAATTTTTATGAGAAGCTCATGTTACGGCGTATTACTTCACAGGTAGTTCTTGCTGGCAGTTTCGATACTATTGGTAGCTCACCATTATAATGATATCTATGTGAAAAGTTGCATACCTTTTTTAGCGTAACTCACATTATCTCATAAAGATAAGACTCTCTTGGCTTTTTATGTTCTTAACGCATCGATACGATCGAGTATCGATGCTTTTATTTTGGGTAAGTCTCACCCGTTAAAAAATTGACGATGATTATAAAAGTGTTATATATTAAGGTTGTCTTATAGCGTGAGGATTTTCACATGTTATTTTATTTTTTTTGTTGTTTAGCCTCTTTTGTTTTTTTGTGGTTAAAAGATAGTCGCGCAGTGGCAATAGCTGATGCAAGGAGCCCACAAAGAGAATCAGGTAATTTTTTTTACTATGTTGTCTTACCGTTTATTTTGGTACCGTTTATGATAATTGGTATCATCATTTCTCTTGTGGGAAAAATATATGATCGCTAAAGAAGTGATTGTCTATAATGCCGGGGCTTTTGCTCCGGCATTTCACTTTTTAAAGTGTTGATGCATGGTGGTAAAATTTTGATTTTGTGCGTGGGACGCGCTATAGTAAGGACATATTTTAAAATTATCTTATGGATCGCTACAATCACCGAGACGTCGAAAAAAAGTGGCAAAGCTACTGGCGTGAGCATCAGTCTTATGCTGTGTCGGATCAGCAAGACGGTAAAGAAAATTATTATCAGTTAGTAGAATTTCCGTATCCTTCTGGAAATCTCCATGTGGGGCACTGGTACGCATTTGCTGTACCTGATATCCGCGCGCGGTATTTGCGTGCACGTGGTAAAAATGTGTTATTTCCGATCGGATTTGATGCTTTTGGGTTGCCAGCTGAAAATGCAGCGATCAAACATGGCATCAACCCGCGCACCTGGACGTACGAGAATATGGACTACATGCGCACGCAGATTGACTCTATGGGAACGTCATTTGATCGGTCGCGCGAGGTGGTGACATGTGATCCTGAATATTATCGCTGGACGCAGTGGATTTTTCTCGAGCTTTATAAGAATAATTTAGTAAATTATAGTACGACGGAGGCTAATTGGTGTCCCAAGTGTAAAACTGTACTTGCAAATGAACAGGTAATCGATGGACATTGTGAGCGATGTGACAGTGTGGTAGAGAAGAAGCAAATGAAACAGTGGCAGTTCCGTATCACGGAGTATGCCGATAGATTGATCGATGATCTAGACGACTTAGATTGGCCTGAGGAAATTAAAGCCTCGCAAAAAAACTGGATCGGGCGCAGCGAAGGTGCTGAGATTGACTTTAGCATCGTAGGGAGTGAGCGTAAGATCACCGTCTTTACGACGCGGCCAGATACGCTTTATGGTGTGACGTATATGGTGCTCGCACCGGAGCATCAGCTTGTCACTGAGCTTGCGGAGATGATCTCAAACGCTGATGCAGTTGAGGAGTATAAAAAAGTATCTGCGAAGAAATCAGAGATTGAGCGCACTAATAACACCAAGGAAAAGACGGGTGTCCGCCTTGAGGGTGTAGAGGCAATCAATCCTATAAGTGGAGAGAAAATTCCAGTGTTTGTGGCTGATTATGTATTGGCTGGGTATGGCACAGGTGCTGTTATGGCAGTGCCAGCTCATGATGAGCGTGATCACGCATTTGCAAGGAAGTATAATCTTCCTATTAGGGAGGTTATAGAAGGCAATGTCGCTCATGCGGATGTCAATTCTGGTGTAGGTAGGTTGTGTAACTCAGGGGATTGTGATGGCATGGATAGTCAGGCGGCCAAGGTTGTGCTCACAGAAAAAGCTGGGGGACGTATGACCAAAACATACAGATTGAGAGATTGGGGTGTGAGCCGGCAGCGGTATTGGGGTGTGCCGATTCCGATGATTCACTGCGATGATCCTGCGTGCGGTACAGTGCCAGTGCCAGAAGATCAATTGCCGGTGGTGTTGCCAGATGTTGAGGATTATCTACCAAACGATGAGGGGCAGAGTCCGCTGAGCAAAAAAGAGGATTTCGTAAAAGTGCCGTGCCCACAGTGTGGTAAAGACGCAAAACGTGAAACGGATACTCTAGATACTTTTGTGTGTAGTTCGTGGTATTTCCTCCGGTATAGTGACCCACGCAACGAGACTGCTTTTGCTAGTGAGGACAAGATAAAAAATTGGATGCCAGTTGATCACTATAGTGGTGGCTCAGAGCATACGACGATGCACGTATTGTATTCACGGTTTATCCATAAGGCGCTTTATGATCTCGGGCATGTGACGACGCCGGAGCCTTATAGGGTGCGTATGAACCGCTCGCTCATTCTCGGTCCTGATGGTAACAAGATGAGTAAAAGTAAAGGCAACATCATCGATCCTGATAGTATTGTAGAGTCACTTGGTGCTGACACTATGCGTTTATACTTGGCGTTTATCGGACCGTTTAACTCTGTCAGTGCGTACCCATGGAATCCTGAGAGTATCATCGGCGTGCGGAAATTTATTGAGCGTGTGTGGAAGCTTGGCGCTAAAGTAGAGAAAAGTCATGATGACACAAAAGAAGCTGATAAAGCGCTTCATGCGTGCCTTAAGGGTGTGACTGAGAGTATTGATGCGCTCAAGTGCAATACGGGTGTAGCAGCGCTGATGACGTGTGTTAATGTGCTCGAAAAACAACAACAACTCTCTGTGGCACAGTACGGCATGCTTGCGCAGATGATGGCACCATATGCGCCACACATCGCCCAGGAGATGTGGTCAGAAGTCTGTGAGGAAGAAGGGGTTATTTCAGATGTTACGTGGCCTGCACTTGAGGAGGGTTTGCTGATGGAGGATCAGATCGAGCTTGTCATTCAGGTAAATGGTAAGGTCCGTGATAAAGTTATGGTCGATGTTGGTCAGGCTGATGATGTGCTCGAGCGCATCGCACGTGACAGCGAAAAAATTAAAAAACACATCGAAGGTAAAGAAGTGAGAAAGGTGATTGTCATCAAAGGTCGCATGGTAAATATTGTTGCTGTGTAATATGGATCTCGATAGGGATAAAAAAAGTGTTTTGGAGTTATATCAGCTAGCGATTGAAAAAACTGCAATCGATAAGTCTCCTTACGATGCGAGGGAGTATTTTGAGGGTATTCAAGATGAGATAAGAGAGGTGGGTGAGCAGTTTCATGCGTCAAATGCTGTGCTTCTCGAGGATGAAGTGGGAGACATCTTGTGGGATTATTTTTGCATGGTAGCGCACCTTGAGCGCGAGGGTCTCATCAGAAGCAGTGAGCATGTTTTTATGCATGCGCGTGAAAAGTATGGTGAGCGCTTTGAGGGAGTAGGACTTGGGACTGAAGGTGTCTGGGATGCGATTAAGAAAAGGCAAAAAGAGCGCCTGTTTGCTGATCATGAGGCGTACCAGAAAAGTTTAGAAAAAAATCAATGATATTTACCATTGATGATCCTAGGTGTGTTCCATGCGGTCTGTATGAGACTCTAAAAATCTGTGACCTCGTAGATCAGCATGGGAATGAATATGATGTAATCATTGGCCTTGATCGGGATCTTGCGAGTCAATTACAGTCTTACGCGTGTGATCTCTCGGATGGTGCACTGCAAAGCAATACAAGTGATCATAAGAGATTTTGTGAGGCTGATTATGAGGTAGATTTTGCGTATAAAAAGAGGCTTTACTTTGCGCTCCGTGATCGTGTGAGTGGTGATTTAGCTGCAGTGACGTGGTTTGCACCACGTTCATTGCCATTAGAGGCTTATGATGCAGCTGCTGTAGGTCAGCTGTGGCAGACGGTTTCATTTCGCTCGTATGGATCGTATCGCGGTGTCGGTGTGATGTCACGGTTTGCGCAGTCCGTATTTGCTTTTACTGATCAGATCTTAAGGTATGATAAGATTTGGCTTCGTGTAAAATCAGATAATCAGCCAGCGATCGCACTTTATAAAAAATTAGGATTTGAAAAAAGTGGTGATGATAAAAGGGGTGTGGTAATGGTGCGCGCAGAGTAATATTTTTTATAGAATTAAAAAACTCCCACGTAGGGAGTTTTTATTAATTTTCGAGGTAGTGAGCGAGTGCGTCGAGATCGCGGCCTTCAAGTAATTCTATGATATAGTCATCTTTGCGCGCTCTGTCGAGCACATCTGGGATAAAGGGGAAAAGCTCTACGAGCTCCTCTTCCATTTCTTCGGTGAGTACATGTTCCTCCATACGGTAAAAATGTATTTTGACTTAAATATAACGGTATCATATCATAGAGAAATCAAGATTGTGAATACGATAGGGGTAAAATTATCCACAGGTGTAACAGATGAATGACAAAGAAATGAAATGTATCATTATGGCAGCAGGGCGAGGAACGCGGATGGGGTCGCTTTGTGATGACTGTCCTAAGCCGATGTTACCTCTTTTGGGTGTGCCAAAATTAGAGCATACTTTTGCTGTGTTACCAGGGGTGGTTTCCGAAGTGATTTTTATTGTGGGGTATCTACAGGATCAAATCAGAGACCATTTCGGGGGTGAGTATAGTAGTCTTCCTATTACATATATCGCACAGGAATGCTTGGATGGTACTGGTGGTGCAGTTGCTCTCGCTAAAGATCTTGTAGGTGAAGAGCGTTTTCTCGTACTCAATGGGGATGATATTTACAAAAAGTCTGATCTCGAAGAGATGGTGCGTTATCCTTTTGCTGTACTTGGTCAAGAAACAGATGATGTGTCCCGCAGCGCAGCGCTCGTTTTTGATGCGGAAGGGGTTCTGGAGAAAATTGAAGAAGTGCCACATAAGCGTACAGGTTCTGGTATTGTTAATACAGGAACCTACGTCCTCTCACCGCCGTATTTTGACTATCCACCTATTCCCAAGGCGCCAGGTAGCGATGAGTACGGTTTGCCGCAGACATTGATGTCAGTCCCCGATATCGACATTAAAGTTATATCGACGACATCTTGGTATCCTGTTGGGACGCCAGAGGAACTGGTGGAAGCGGAGCGTGTAATGAAATCGACTCTCGAAATTTAAAAGAAGATTATGAAAGAGCAGGAGCAAGTTAAGATTGTGACGATTGGTGGTGGTACGGGTCAATCACCGCTACTACAAGGACTCAAGCAGCATCCCTATGATATTACTGCAATTGTGACAATGGCGGATGATGGAGGGTCTACAGGTGTGCTCCGTGATGAGTTGGGTGTGTTGCCGCCAGGTGATGCTCAGAAATGTTTGGTGGCGCTGAGTGAATCTAGTGCGGAGATGCGCTCACTGATGGGTTATAGGTTTGAAGAGGGTCGCCTCGAGGGTCACAGTGTAGGCAATCTCTTTTTGAGTGCACTTGAAAAAGTGCATGGAAGTTTTTCCTCCGGTATAGCTCACGCAACAGACATTCTCAATGTCCGTGGTCGTGTTTTACCATCAAGTGAGGGAGATATGCGCCTTCAGATTACACTTAAAGATGGAACAGTTCTAAATGGTGAAAAACATCTCGATGACAATAAAAAAATGCGTAGCATTGGTATCGCTGAAGTGACGCTTGAAAAATCGGTGCGTGCCCATAAGGAGTCAGTAAAGGCGGTCGAAGAAGCTGATTATGTAATTATTGGTCCTGGAGATATGTACGGTAGTCTGTTACCTAATTTGCTCGTACGAGGCATAGCGCAAGCAGTTAAAAAATCTCAAGCAACGGTCATCTTTATTGCGCCGCTGACAAATAAAAAAGGTCATTCTGAGAAGTATGTCGTAGATGATTATATTCGCACTTTTGAGAATTATATCGGGAAAGGTCGCATTAATTATGCTGTTGTTAACACTCAAAAACCAGCGAAGGCTGCACTTGCACTTTATGAAAAAATGGAGGGTGATGGCTCATTTGTAACCCTGGGGGATATAGATCGGGATGTGCAATACCGCACATTGACGGGTGACTTTTTGAGTCGTAAAAAAGTGCAAAAGGTAAAGGGGGATAAAATTGCAGCAAAACGAGCCTTTATTCGCCATGATGCAGAGAGGCTGGCGGGGGCGGTGGCGTATCTCATAGAATACAAAGGACAAGATCCATTTGATATACGATAATATGACAACCAAAATATTCTTTGATTTTGATGACGTGCTCTTTAATACGCAGAAATTCAAAGAAGATTTGGTGGATTGTTTTGATTCTCTGGGTGTTAAGCGTATCGTGCATGATGAGACATATCAACAAGCTCGTGCACGCGCCGGAGTTTTTAATTATCAGTTTGATCTCCACCTTTCATTATTGGAAGAACGTGGTTACAACGTGGGACAAGTACGAAGATCTGTAATGGATTTTTTAGCTTTGTCGCATCTTTATGTGTTTGATGATGTTGTGAAATGTTTTGCAGATTTAAAATCTCAAGGTTATGAGATTTACATCGTTTCTTTTGGTACGTTGGGGTGGCAGGATATAAAGATTGCGCACAGCGGAATAAGCGAGTGTGTGCAGGAGGTTGTAACTGGCGAGATTGATAAAGGAATAGAAATTGCTACACGCTCTACTGATAAGGACATTGTTTGGTTTGTTGACGATCGCGTGGATTATTTGGAGCAGGTAAAGTGTCATGTACCAGCAGTGCGTGCTCTACTTATGAAGCGTCCAGAAGGTCGGTTTGATGATATGTCTCGCGATTATTGTGAGGTCTCAAGTATTAATGAGGTTTCGGGTATTATCGGACGTGCAATCAAAGAAATCAGTCAGTAAAAGATGCAAAGCTGACGAACTGGTGAGAGCTAATGTTTCTTTGAATACTAGAGAGAGGGTAATTTTTTTAAATCTCGCCAAATCCGTCACAGTAGGGTAGAATATTCTATTATTGTTAAAACTATATTATGAATGCACAACTTTTAAATGGCGCGGAGTTAGCGATTGAGCAGCAGGAGGCGCTCAAGGCGCGATTGGTGGAAATAGACCAAGTTCCATCATTTGCAGCTGTGTTGGTGGGTGATGATCCAGCATCGCATCTCTACGTCTCACTTAAAGAAAAAGCTGCTAAGAAGGTGGGGATTGATTTTCATAAATACCTTTTTCCAGTAGATATTTCTCAAGAGGATCTCGTGGGGGGTATCTCATTTCTACGAGAAGATGATGATGTTGACGGGATTGTGATTCAGATGCCGCTGCCTCCACATCTAGATCCTGATGTGTTGATAGATGAAATGGGAGCAGAAAAGGATGTTGATGGGTTTCATCCAGATAATATCAACCTCTTTAATGAGGGCGCATCAGATGCTTTGTGGCCCGTTTTCCCTAAAGCTATGATTGATCTGGCGCTTAGTAGTGATGTGGTTCTATCCGGAAAAAGGGCTGTCATCATCGGGAAGTCAGATCTTTTTCTAGAAGCAATGCAATCTGCATGTAATCGCGTAGGCCTCAGTGTGACGATGATCACAGGAGAGCAGGTCGATGCGGAGGTGGGTATGATTCGTGAGGCTGATGTTGTATTTAGTGCGTGCGGCATTCCTGGACTGATTAAGGGTGGTCACATAAAAGAAGGTGCAATCATTGTGGATGGAGGGATCTCAAAAGTTGATGGAAAGACAGTGGGTGATGTTGATTCCGCTTCTGCTGTTAAAAAGGCAGGTTTTATTTCGCCTGTACCTGGGGGTGTAGGGCCTGTGACAGTTGTAAATCTTCTCGAAAACGTTATAAGAAAACGCTCTTAATGACAAAGCCGCTCTTGTGGACGGCTTAGTTGTGTTGCCATTTTTTAGGGTAGTATTTTTTTAAGGTCGTTCAAGAAAATTTCTCCAGATAAAAATGCTCCTAAAGAATTGATATTAGTGTGCCTCGGGAGAGACTCGAACTCTCACTGTATTGCTACAATTGGATTTTGAGTCCAACGCGTCTACCAGTTCCGCCACCGAGGCTTAAATGCAATAGATCCAGGATATAATGATGCGGCTTCGTTGTCAATCATGATATACTGACTATACGTAACCAATAGGCAATCTGATATAATAATTTTATGGAAAAATACTTTACTCCACAGGTAGAAGTTGAAAAAAGTGATCTTGAGCTTGGTAAGTGTAGTAATTGTGGTACTGAAGTGATATTAGATGAAGCGGAGGGTGAGTGTTATAGCTGCAGAGAAAACATAGATCAAGGGATGGATGAGGAGGAGTAGTAGTAGTTATCTCTTTGGGTTAAGTGGAATTAAATTAAGTTTGTACACAAAAAAGTGATGTAAATTATGTCAAAAATTATTTCATTTATAAATCAAAAAGGCGGTGTCGGCAAAACAACAAGCGCTGTAAATACAGCGACATATTTAGCATCGTTGGGAAAATTTGTCCTCTTGGTAGATTTAGATCCGCAAGGTAACGCGACATCCGGACTAGGGATTACATCAGAAAATATCCAAAGTTCTCTTTATGAGGCGATGATTGATTATAGTGATGTGCGTCGCTCGATTATGCGTACGGACATGGAAGGTCTCAGTATCATCCCTGCAACTGGCGACCTCGCAGGTGCAAATGTGGAGCTTGTTGGAGAGGAGAATCGTGAGTATCGTCTTTACAATGTTTTACGACAGATCCGCACAGAATATGACTATATCATCATAGATTCACCGCCGAGTTTGGGATTACTGACTGTAAACGGTCTTGTTGCGAGTGATGCGGTTATTATCCCGGTACAGGCGGAGTACTACGCACTAGAAGGACTGGGTCAGCTTTTGGAGACGATCGATTTGGTGCGGCAATCACTACAGCCGCAATTAGCCATCATGGGTGCAGTAATTACCATGTACGACAAGCGCAACCGCCTCGCACGGCAGGTGCTCAAAGAAATGCGTGAGCACTTCCCGGGTTACGTCTTTAAGGCTGTGATACCGCGCAGTGTGCGTGTCGCTGAAGCGCCGAGTTTTGGGCAGTCAATTGCGACATTTGCATCTATGAATCCAGGCGCTAAAGCATACAAGGCGCTGGCAGCAGAAATCATCTCACACGGTTAAAAATACAAAATATGGCACAAAAGAATGGACTCGGGCGCGGCCTCTCATCGCTTATTCCTCAAAAACCAACAGAAGAAGCTAAAAAAGATCCGAACTTTGTAGGAGTGAAGGATGCGTGGGGTGCTGCGCCGAAAAAAGAAAAAGACAAAGCAGACGACGTTGCAAAGGCACAGGTGAAGCAGCCAGTTGCTAAACCTCAAGCTCAAGAAGTGATGAAAGCTGGGGTTGGTCGCAAAGAATTGGCAGTGCGAGGTGTGCCTGTGGGTAAAGTGGTCCAAAATACGCAACAGCCGCGATATTATTTTGATGACGAGAAACTGCAGGAGCTGTCAGCCTCTATTAAGGAGCATGGAATTTTGCAACCGCTGGTAGTTGTGCGCAGCGGTGATGGCTACGAGCTTATCTCAGGAGAGCGCCGCTTACGTGCAGCTAAAAAGGCTGGTCTTACCAAAGTGCCTGTAATTGTGCGCGGTAAGATGACAGAGCAAAAAAAGCTTGAGCTTGCAATTATCGAGAATGTGCAACGACATGACCTCAATGTAATCGAGGAGGGGAAATCATATAAAAAACTAGCGGATGAGTTTGGTTTATCGCAAGAGGAGATTGCAAAGCGCACTGGTAAAAGCCGACCGCTAGTTGCTAATCGCATGCGCCTTGCGGGATTGCCGATTGTAGTGCAAAAAGCTCTCATCACAGCCAAGATTACCGAAGGTCATGCAAAAGCGATCTTGTCATTTGATAACAAAGAAAAGCAGCGGGCTCTTTTTGATGAGATCCTCTCAAAAAAATTGACGGTACGTGAAGCAGAAAGGCGTGTGCAAGAAATTCGCGGAGGAGAGGGAGAGACGCTTAATGCTGATGGTACTCTTGTGAAAAGTCATGTGCGGGCGAGTATGAAAATCACACCAGAAGACAAGCGGCTTTCTGACCAGCTCTCGACGCACTTTGGTACTAAGGCAGAAGTAAAAACCAAGGGGGAGGGTGGTATGTTGACATTGCATTATTTCTCAGATGAAGAAAAGAGTGCTCTACTTGAAAGGTTGGACTGTAAGTGATTAACGCTGTCATCCCTACGCTAAGAAGATGATTATTGCACTAGAAATGATCGTTTTAAATGGTGTGATTCGAGAAAAAAGACCTGGTAAAACCAGGTCTTTTTTTAGAGCCATTTAATGAGTTTAAACATCACAATTGTTGAAAGAGAAATCATAACCATTACAGCGAGGTGGATGATGAATCCAAGAGGGTGATCTGAGAGTGGTGTTTTGACGTTGATACCTAGAACATTTGCGTAGAGGGTCATGGGTATGAAAATTGAAGAAAAGAGTGTAATAACACGCATCTTGTTATTAATCTTTTCACTGAGTAATGAGTTGTTTGTTTCCTCTAGCGAGCTGATCGTTTCCTTGGAACTTTCAAGCATGTTCCAGAGACGGATGTTAGTGCCGATCAAGTCTTGGTAATAAGGCTTGATATCTGGTGCAACCACATTGCCTGGTTGAGTAACGAGAGATTCCAAGATGGCACGTTGCGGCATGACTGTACGTCGGAAATTAAGGATGTCGCGCTTTACGATGCTTATTTCCCGCACCATCGCGCTTTCTTCACCGCTGAAGACACTTGCTTCTATCTTGTCGATATTGCGTGTGATGTGATCAAGACGAGGAAAACATGAGTTGATCATCTCAGAAAGGATATTGTAGAGAAGGTGGGATGGCGTTTTATCCATGTACATGCGTCTTTTTCCTTCTTTTTCTTGGAGCATGTCCATAAAGTTATCCATCTGAAAAATATCTTTACGGTGACCTGTGATAACATGTGTTGGTGTTAAAAGTATGTCAATTTCACCGGCATAAGTTGTGCGCTCCTTTGCGTCAAACAACGGGATGTGAATTGTCAAAAAGAGACAATTGCTATATTTGGTTGCATGTGGTCGGTATGTAGGTGTAGAGAATTCCTCAATAGCAAGTGGATGGAGGTCAAAATTCTCTCTTAGGTACGCGATATCCTCGTCGCTTGGGTGCGGGAGGTCGACCCAGGTCATGTTTTTGTAGGTGACTTTTTTCATTTTTTGGTTTTTTATTATTGTACCATATTCTTTTTTTGGCTGGGTGCATAAAAACCGTGATATGATTTAATGATAGAAAAAAACAATGCCTAAAAAAATTACCAAAAGCATCTTCGGTCTCCTCGTCTTTGCAATCGTGTTACTTTTGCAACATCAGTTTCATGACCATCCAAGTGTGGTTGCGCTTACAGAGCGAGGAGGATATCTCGGTGTAGCAGCTTTTACGTTTGTTAATAGCTTTAATTTTCTTGTGCCGATTGTTACGTCTACGCTTGTGCCTACATGGGCATCAGGAGGGCTCAACCCTATCGTGGTCGTGGGTATGATTGTTGTGATTATGACGGCAGTTGACATGTTTGGATATGTCATTGGACGCTATGCACATCATAGTGTTAATCGGATTCGGCACGCTGCGATGTTTGAAAAAATTCGCCACCTCCGAGAACGTAGTCTTTTTTTGCCATATCTCATCCTAGGTTTTTGGGTGCTGTTGATGCCACTACCAAACGAAATAATCACGGGCATATTGGGAATTCTAGGTTGTAGGATCGCCCCGGTATTTAGCGTTGTCTTTGTGGGTAATGTAGTTTTTCACTCTGTAGTTTCATATCTTGCATTTTCTGCTACATAAGCAGTCTTGCAGATATTAATGTTTAATGTTATTTTAAGTGTCCGTACTTTATGAAAGGAAGATGATAAATGCCTTTGCGTGCTAAAAGTAAAACTCACCAACCTCTTTTTTCAAAATTAAAAACTCAAAAAGCTCGTTCACTCATTGTTGTACAAATTGATGAGCATCGAGCTCTCATTCTTGAAGCTGGAGAATCCTCAATTACTATAAGTGGTAAAGAGTTATCTCTTATGTCTGATGAGAGGTATGAGTCAAACAGCCTCGGTTTGTACGAATTGGGTGAGAATCCCGTTCCTTGCTATATAATGGGAGATCTATCAAAACCTTTGGATGATACTATCTACTTATTTCCAGTTGGCTCTGAATTTTCCCTACACTTTGATGTGAGTTTTTTTGCCGAGTTGGATCTAAAAGGGAAATATGAAATTTTTTGGTCACAGATCAATGCTAGAAATACTATTTTTTGGATAGGTCGATGTGACTGTACTGGTTCATGGGCGATACTGGAACAGGGTGAAATGCAGAAATTCTTTTTTATTGCATTTGATGATCTAAGGCGTGATCTGACGACTGAACAGCGTCACTATCACGGTATAAACATCAAAAAGGTAGAGGATTTTTTTTCGGAACTGGACGATTTGCCTTACTGAGGGCTTATTGTAAAAACCTATTTTCTATTATGAGAATAGGTTTTTAATTTTTGATTTTATAGCCTGTGCGAAAGATATAGCTGAGAAGCCCAAAGCAAATCATCAAGAAAATGCTGATGAGAAGCGCGGAGATGAGAGGGTTGATCATAGCAATACCAAAGAAGCTCCAGCGTAGTCCCTCGATCATGTAGACAACGGGATTAGCGAGGCTGAGCGTTTGCCAAAATGGAGGAAGCATGTCGAGAGAGTAAAATACACCGCCCAAAAAGGAGAGGGGTGTCAGGATAATAACAGGGAATAGGGAAAGTTTTTCAAAACTATCTGCCCAAATACCAGTGATAAATCCAAAGAGAGAAAAACTAAACGCTGTCAGAAAAGCGAAAAAGAGCGCGATAAAAGGATGTTCGACAGGGATGGGTGTAAAAAACAGGGCGGTGATATAGATCAGTGCGCCGATAATGAGTGCACGTGTGGTGGCGGCGAGTGTGTAGCCAAGGGTTATTTCCGTGTAGGAGATAGGCGCGCTAAAGATTTCGTAGATTGTGCCGATAAAGCGTGGGAAGTAAATACCGCTTGAGGCTGCGCTCATACTGTTGGTAATGAGGCTCATCATGATGAGGCCTGGCACTATAAACTGCGCATAGCTAACTTCCAGATTAAAATCAACTTGCGAGCCAATCGCGCTCCCAAACACGACGAAGTACAGTGCTGTCGTCATCACAGGTGAGATCAGCGTCTGGCCTGGCACGCGAAAAGTACGAGCCATTTCCTTGAAGTAGATGGTGGCAAATCCTATTTTATTCATGTTTTTGTGTGAGTGAGACAAAGATGTCCTCAAGTGAACTTTCTTCTGTTTGGATATCTGTAAATGTGATCGATGAGCCTTTTATAGCTGTGAGAAGGGTGGTGATGCCAGTGTGTTCCGACTTTTTGTAGCTGTAAATGAGATTGTGACCATCATCACTTAGGGACAATCCGGAAAAATCAACGAGCTCAGGAGGGAGGGTGTCACAATTTTTGGTTAGTGTGAGAATAATTTTTTTCGTGCCGAGGCGGTTCATGAGAGCATCTTTTTCTTCGATAATCTTAATTTCACCATCTGCGATGACGCCGATGCGATCAGCCATCTCTTGTGCTTCCTCGATATAGTGTGTGGTTAGTATGATCGTCGTACCACGATTTTTGAGTTTGGTTACCATGTCCCACATACCTTTGCGCAGTTCGACATCGACACCGGCTGTGGGCTCGTCCAAGAAAAGGATTTCTGGCTCATTCATGAGTGCTTTGGCGATGAGAACACGTCTTTTCATGCCACCTGAGAGCTCTTGGATTTTATTGTCTTTTTTGTCCCACAGGGATAGATCAGTAAGTACCTCCTCGATCAGTTTTTCATCGCGCGGCCGTCCATAAAACCCGCGAGCGTATGCAACTGTCTGTGTGACGGTCAGAAAAGGATCGAGGGTGATTTCTTGAGGGACGAGTCCTATATAGGAGCGCGTCTTGCGATAATCTTTGATGATGTCGTCATCGTTTACGGTGACGGTGCCAGTCGACGGTCGCACGAGGCCGCATATGATGCTGATGAGCGTTGTTTTGCCTGCACCATTTTGTCCGAGCAGCGCAAAGATTTCACCGCGTGTGATCGTGAAGTTTATATCCTTGAGTGCGACAAAACCATTGTCATACGCTTTGGTGAGATTTTGGATTGTGATAATGTTATTCATTGTCGTGTATTGTAGCACTTTCTTAAGCTTCGTCATAGCAACAAAATGTTTGTCTTTAGGTTGGTTTTCGTGTTAGAGTCTAAATATTATAGAGTCAGTGCATGACCTCGGTTGTGTGTAACATAAAAATCATGGAGCCGCTTGCACAATTTATTCCTTTTAGTGATGATATTGTTTTTTTTGATGCTGAGTTTACATCACTTGACCTTGCAAAAGGAGAGTTGATGGCAGTCGGTATGGTGTCTCTGGATGGAGCGCGCGAAATGTATTTCGAGCTTGATTATAATCCGGATACAGTTTCACCGTGGACACAGGAGCATGTCGTACCTCACCTCACGGGTCAAAAAAAATCACAAGCTGAGGGTAGGGAGATGATCCGCGCTTTTTGTGGTAGTTCAGAGCCGCACCTCGTCGCAACCGTTAATCAGTGGGATATGGCGTTTTTTCATAAGTTTTTTAGAAGTGAGGATGAGCCGATTAATCGTATCCCGATTGATTTTGCGTCAATGCTGTTTGCGATGGGGCTCAATCCTGCGCGCACGATCGACGATGAAAAGGAGTATTTTTATGAGTCTTTTGGGATTTCGCTCGCTGACTATAACTTGCACAATGCTTTGGATGATACGCGTCTGATGCGCGATCTATATGTAAAGCTCTCCGCTAAATCGATTCACTAGTGTCTATGAAATCATTTTCTGATCGGGTTTATGATGTTGTCGCAGCGATACCGAAAGGTAAGGTGATGAGTTATGGTGAGGTAGCGCGTCGTGCTGGAAGTCCGCGGGCACACCGAGCAGTCGGAAGCTGTATGAATAAAAACCGTGATTTTCAAAATATCCCGTGTCACCGAGTCGTATGCGGTGACGGCAGTGTGGGGCTCTACAATGGAGGGGAAGAGAGGAAAATTGCCCTCCTTGAAAGTGAAGGTGTTGCGGTTGTGGATGGTCGTGTCCATGAGTTGCAGATGATGTAAGAGATTAAATTAAATTATTGTATGTTAGGTAGGTTAGTGACAGTGCTCGTCGTCGTAGGACTTTCTGTGGGGACGATTTATTTCGTAATGGGTGGTAATGCGCAGGACGATCTCTACTCTGGTGGTGAGAGGTATGAGCCTACAGCGCTTGATGCTGTATCACAAAATACAAATCTCTACGACGATATTGCACCCATTGATTATGTGTCGCACTACGAAAAAGAGGGGTTGTACGAAATATACGTCTCTGAGGATGGGCTGTCACAGGATGAGTGTACGCAGCTCGAAAAGTATGACCCGATGCTCACCGTATGTTTTTTTACGTGTAGCGCTCCGGCTGAGTGTGCGCAGATCCAGCGAAACATCGATGCGGTTTTAGATGAGTGGGAAGGTGACTTCGCATTTGATGATCAACATATCCATGATGAGGCTAAAAATACTGATGTAGATCGCGAGCTGGTGCGCTACCGCGTTGTGCCTACGGAAATTTTGGTATATAAAAATGGAAATGACGCGGTGGATTACAGGGAGCTGTGGCAACAGGTTGCGACACTTTCTCGCAATACACTGTCAAATCAGTTTATTGGTGAGTTTTCGATTTACGATGATGAGGAAAGTGATGCTATTGCTTATGTGGAACTTCTTGGAGGTACGTCAAAATGGTCACTAAGCGTCAACCTAGCGATGACCAGAGGTGAGCAAGAGCATGAAAACATGATGACGTATATTCATGAGTTAGCACACATCGAGACTCTTAATGCCTCACAGGTTGATCCGCTTGTCGCACCTGAAAATTGCACGTATTTCTTTACGGGTGAGGGGTGTGCACGAGAAGATTCCTATATTAATGCTTTTGTGACACGATTTTGGCCAGCTGATGATATTGATCAGGTTGATCATATTGCAGAGACAGAGGGGGGAAACCCCGTCTACACTGCAAATCCAGAGCACTTTGTAAACGACTACGCTGCGACCAACCCAGGTGAGGATATTGCAGAAAGTTTTGCATACTTTGTAATAAAAGGTAAGCGAGATAATGCTGATACAGTCGCACAGGAGAAAATAAATTTCTTTTATGAGTATCCTGAGCTTGTTGCTTTGCGGCAGGATATGCGTCGTGCACTTCAGAAACCTCGTAGTTATGTACAGCGATAAAGGTATGGAGAAGTATAATATTATTTTTATTCATGGAGGAGAAGAGTTTCTCACGTATGAGGATTACTTGGAGTATCTTCGCAGTTATCCGCTAGAGCGTCTCGTGGGTGTGAGGGAAAAGAATTGGCGTGATCATCTCCCGGATGATCTTGGTGAGTCATATAAAATGTTTGCACCGTCTATGCCAAATAGCAAAAACGCTCGCTATGGGGAGTGGGAGATTTGGTTTGAAAAATGCATCCCACTTTTTGCTGAGGAGGGTGTGCATCTCATCGGTCATTCACTTGGCGGGGCGTTTTTGTTGAAATATCTTAGTCAGAATCACCCCTCTTTTAAAATCAGGAGTGTTCACTTGATCGCCGCTGTAGTTGATAATCAGGATCTTGAAGCTTGTTTAAGGACGTTTAAGGTGGATCTCGATGAGATGCGCACCTCTTGTTTGCAGGATCTCAAGGTGCATATTTATCATTCTGTTGATGATACAATTGTGCCGTACAGTCATGGGGAGCGAATTCATGAGACATTGTCCGCATCGCAGCTCTACACATTTGACGATCAAGGTCATTTTATTTTCTTAGAACATTTTACAGAGCTCACAAGAAATATCCTGGCAGGTGCTCGTTTGTAGACAAGTACATCGTAATATGTTATAAAAAAAGCTACCTGCCATAATACGAGAGGATTGCCGTGTCAGAAGAAAAAAGCCTTAAAGATGTTGCTGATTATATGCATACGCAAATAGATCCATCGGGAGGGTGGCAAACGATGCAGATCACGAAAGATGATTTGAGGGGTAGATATATCGCAAAATCTACGCAACTAGAATTAAAACTTTCTGATGCTGATTTGCTCTTTGTGCGCATTGAGGGTGCGGTGCATTTTTTCTTGGGAGAATGCGAAGAGGGTATCGGCTGCATTGTGCCAGTATTTGGCACCA
The DNA here is from genome assembly GCA_020629675.1 of Minisyncoccota bacterium. GTDB lineage: Bacteria > Patescibacteriota > Minisyncoccia > Moranbacterales > JAHDCW01. Next base: position 41,034 of record JAHDCW010000003.1, read on the forward strand.
CCAACGTGCGTGAACATCTTGCAGTGGATGAGGCTGATCTACTAAAATCAGCCAAGGAAGATCTTAATCAGCTTGTTGAGCAAGCGAGTACTTAAGGCAAGTTGACCTTAGTTAAAATTGCTGTTGCAAATCTTGCAGCAGCTTTTTTCTTGACATTTTTACCTTTCTCATTTATATTTATGAGGTCAGCAGAATATAGGCCCAAGCAACCAAGGGGTTGCGCCAGAAGTCTTAGTATGCTGGCGATTTTTTGTACATAAGTATTTATATATAATTCATTTAAATTATTCATTGTGCCAACAATCAATCAGCTCAAGCGCCGACCGCGCAAAAGTAAGTCTAAAAAGACGAAATCGCCTGCGATGACGTATGTTTTCAATACGCTTCAAAATAAGCCGATCCCTTCGCAGAGTCCATTTAAGCGAGGTGTATGTGTAAAAGTATCAACGGTAACACCAAAAAAGCCTAACTCAGCACTTCGTAAGATTGCGCGTGTAAAGCTTACTAATGGCATGGAGGTAACTGCTTACATCGGTGGAGAGGGACATAACCTTCAGGAGCACTCTATTGTTATGATCCGTGGAGGGCGTGTTAAGGATCTTCCAGGTGTGCGCTATCACGTTGTGCGTGGTGTACTTGACTGTGCTGGTGTCGAGGGGCGGAACCAAGGTCGCTCAAAGTATGGGACCAAAAAGGCCAAGTCATAATTTTTATCTTTAACTTTTTTTATTACTAACGTTTATGCCACGTAGAAAAAAAACATTCCGTAAATCATGGCGACCTGATCCTGTCTACAATAACCTTCTCGTAGGGCGATTCATCGGACAGATTATGCTTGATGGAAAACGCTCTGTTGCAGAGAGAATTGTTTATGATGCATTTGATGCAATTCAGGAGAAGACTGGAAAAGGTGGACTTAATGTCTTTGAACAGGCAATCAAAAATGTATCACCACTCGTAGCGCTTAAGTCACGTCGTATCGGTGGGGCGAACTACCAGGTACCAGTACCTGTAGTCGGTGACCGTCGTCAGACGCTTGCAATGCGCTGGATTCGAGAGGCATGCCGCAAACAAAAAGGGAAGAGTATGGCGGATCGCTTGGCGATTGAGCTGATCGCTGCAAGTGAAAAAGAAGGTGCGTCTATGAAAAAACGCGAAGAAACGCACAAACAGGCAGAAGCAAACAAGGCGTTTGCACACTTTGCTTAGTAGATTTTACCTTTTAAGTTATAAACAAAAATTATGTCTCGTAAAAACCCTATTGATAAGGTCCGTAATATCGGTATCATCGCACACGTTGATGCTGGTAAGACAACAACAACGGAGCGCGTACTCTTTTACACGGGTATTTCTCACAAGATTGGTGAGGTGCATGATGGAGCAGCAACAATGGACTGGATGGCACAGGAGCAGGAGCGTGGTATTACGATTACGTCAGCTGCGACGACCTGTTTCTGGAAAGACTATCAATTTAATATCATTGATACGCCAGGTCACGTTGACTTTACGGTTGAGGTGGAGCGTTCGATGCGTGTTTTGGATGGTGGTGTCGTCGTCTTTGATGGTAAGGAAGGTGTAGAGCCGCAGTCAGAAACAGTATGGCGTCAAGCTGACAAATACAAAGTGCCACGAATCTGTTTTATCAACAAAATTGATAAAGAAGGTGCGGATTTTAATCACGCATATCAAACAATTCTTGATCGTCTTACTCCGGATGCTATCCCTGTACAGATGCCAATCGGTGAGCGCGATGGTTTTGAAGGTGTGGTAGATCTCGTCACAATGGATAAGGTAACATTTGATGGTCAGATGGGTGAGATCGTAAACCGTGAAACGTGTCCAGAAGAGCTTAAGGCAGAAGCGGAAAAATGGCGTGAAAACCTCGTAGAAAAAGCAGTAGAGCAAGATGATGCACTCATGGAGAAATATCTTGGTGGGGAAGAGATTAGTCAGGAAGAGCTCAAAAGTGCAATTCGTAAAGGAACACTTGCAACGACGTTGATTCCAGTGCATGTTGGTACTGCGTTTAAGAACAAGGGTGTACAGCTCGTGCTGGACTCTGTTGTGGATTATCTCCCAGCGCCAAATGAGATCCCAGCGATTGTAGGTACAGATGTTAATGATGAAACGAAGGAAATTACCCGCGAAGCAACGGATGATGCACCATTTAGCGCACTTGCTTTTAAGGTAGCGACAGATCCATTTGTGGGTCAGTTGATCTTCTTCCGCATTTACTCAGGAAGCCTTAAGTCTGGTTCGTATGTTTACAATACTGCTAGTGATACCAAGGAGCGTGTGGGACGTATTTTGCGTATGCATTCAAATAACCGTGAAGAGGTTGAAGAGCTTTATGCGGGTGAGATTGGAGCGCTTGTTGGTATGAAAAACACTCGCACAGGTAATACGCTTTGTGATCCAGAAAATAAAGTCATCTTGGAGTCAATTGAGTTTCCAGAGCCGGTAATCTCGATTGCTGTAGAGCCAAAGACGAAAGCTGATCAGGAAAAAATGGCAGTTGCCTTGAGCAAACTTGCTGAGGAAGATCCTACTTTCCGCGTGCATACAGATGAAGAGACAGGTCAGACAATCATCTCAGGAATGGGTGAGCTGCACCTGGACATTATCGTCGATCGTATGAAACGCGAGTTTAAGGTAGAGGCGCAGATTGGTCAACCGCAGGTATCATATCGTGAGACTATTACAGCTGAAGCTGAGGGAGAAGGAAAGTTTGTTCGTCAGTCTGGTGGGCGTGGTCAATATGGTCACTGTAATGTACGCGTGGCACCACAAGAATCAGGTGAGGGATTTGAATTTGCAGATGAAATCAAAGGTGGTGTTATCCCGCAAGAGTACATCAAGCCTGCTGCTAAAGGCATGGAAGAGGCGCTTGATAACGGTGTAATTGCTGGATACCCGATGATTGATGTTAAGGTAACGCTCTTTGATGGGTCATACCATGATGTGGATTCATCTGAGGCAGCGTTTAAGGTAGCAGGTTCCATGGCGGTCAAAGACGCCGTTAACCGTGCAAAGCCAGTGCTCCTCGAGCCAATCATGAAGGTTGTAGTGACAACACCAGAAACATTTATGGGTGACGTCGTCGGCGACCTCAATGCAAAGCGTGGTGTTATCAAGGAAATGAATGACCGCTCAGGGGGAAGTGTGACGATCAAAGAGATCGAAGCACAAGCGCCACTTGCATCGATGTTTGGTTATGTGTCACAGCTTCGTTCGATGACGCAAGGTCAGGCTAGTTATGCAATGGAGTTTTCACATTACGCTGAGACACCATCCAATGTCGCACAGGAGATTATTGGAGAGCGAAACGCAGCTGCTTAAGAAAAGAGGTAGAGGCGCCTGCTATAGGCGCCTTTGGCTTTTTAAGATGGGGTTGGAAGGATGCTAAAGGGAGAATATGAAACGTATAGAAAGAATTGTATTATTGGTTGCTGGGGTGCTATTATGGGCGCTCGTGTCATGGTGGTGGTACGTGTGTTACATCAAGGGTATTTGTGGCTAAGGCGATAATGCTAAGAAAAGAATTATAGAATAAACAGAGACTGTGTTTAAAGAAAACGTACTAAAAGATTACAATATGAACGATGCAACAGGAGAAATTCTGTTAATGTTGTTTGTAGCGTTTCTGCTAGGTTATGCTGTGAGCTGTGCTCTTAGGCAAAAATAAGTATAAGAAGAAATATTTTAGAAATTTTCTTGTGTGTTGTAATGAGGAGTGTTATGATGCACGGAGAAGTGGTAATAATTAGTGAGTAAATTTATGCAACATCCAAAAAAAGAACGATCATTTATCATAATTAAACCCGATGGTGTGCAGCGCGGATTGATCGGAGAGATTGTAGGTCGTTTTGAGCGAACGGGTCTTAAAACGGTAGGAATGAAGATGATCAATGCTACAGAAGACCAATGCTGGACGCACTATAACAAGGATGATGCTTGGTTTATTTCCAAGGGTGAACGTACAATTGAGGATCGCACGAAAAACGATCTCCCAATTGAGAAAGAGGCGATTGACTATGGGAAGGAAATTATCGAACAGCTTGTCGTGTTTATGACTGCAAGTCCTGTTGTGGTGATGGTTGTTGAGGGTAATAACGCGGTAGATGTTGTAACTAAGCTCGTTGGTGGCACAGAGCCAACAACAGCTGATATTGGTACGATCCGTGGAGATCTTACGTTGGATTCATACAATATCGCGGGACTTGACGGTCGCGCTGTGCGAAACCTTATTCACTGCAGTGAAAGCCCTGAGGAGGCAGAGCGTGAGACAGCAATCTGGTTTGACGCGTCTGAGCTTATTAACTACACACTGGTGACAGAGCGAATGCTTTATGATGTAAATCTTGACGGCATCAAGGAATAGTAACTGGTGAATCGGTAGTTAAAAAGGGGCACTTCTTATGAGGTGTCTTTTTTTAATATTTAGATTTTAATTCACAGCGCCTCATTGGTTGTTTTAATTTGTGATTTTAACTTTTTTTAACACGTGTTATAAATTGTCAATTGACATTGTGTCAGGTAGAATGAAGTGTGACTCAATAAGTGTAATTATGAAAGTATTTATCGGTAGTGTTTTAGGTTGTGTGCTCATCATTCTTGGGGGTTGTGTTTTGCCTATAGAGGATCGTGGTTCACTGCAGCAGCAAAGTGGGGTGGTGGAGATTAAGTATGTAGTTGATGGTGATACTGTTGTTTTGGTTGATGATCAAAAGATTAGATTGCTTGGGATTGATACGCCGGAACGTGATGCGTTTTTTTATGACGAAGCCTCTAAAGCGCTGCGTGATATCTTAACAGCGGGTGATGTGAGTATGCGAAAGGATATTTCGGAAACTGATCGCTACGGTCGATTGTTGCGCCATCTATATGTTGGAGATCTTTGGGTAAATGCGTATATGATCGAAGAAGGGTATGCTCGCATGGTGACGTTTCCACCTGATGTCGAGCATGTTGATACTTTTCGCGCCCTACAAAACGACGCACGAGCGAGTAAAAAAGGTCTGTGGCAAGACAGAGATTGAAAAAAAACGCCATAAATGCTAGTATTAGTCTAATTAAGTAAAAATCTATGGAAAAAAAAGTTGGTTCAGTTTTATCATTGGCGTGGAATCTCTTTAAAAAAGAGTGGCAGTTTCTCATAGTGGCAATCATTTTGATGTTTTTGATTGGGGTCTATGACGGTTTCTTTGGTGTTACAGAGGAGCAGTATGCTACAGGTAATATCTTGACGACAATCTTTGCGCAGATTGTTTCTGTTATTTTCACAATTGGCTTTATTCGTGTTTTGGTGGATATTGTGAATGGTCAATCTGCAACTTACACACGCTTTTTTTCCGCGTTTTCTGATGTGAAAATGATTGTGTTTTATGTTGTGACCACAATTCTGATTGTTCTAATTACTCTATCCGGCTTTATTTTCTTTATTATCCCAGGGGTTATTGCTGCGATTCGCGCGTCGTTAGCACCTTATGTTTTAATTACGCAAAATGTTGGTCCTATTGACGCGGTTAAGAAAAGTTTTGCTATTACAAAGGGTAACTTCTGGTTCCTTTTTCGGGTTTATCTAACATGTGGGGCATTGTCTATCCTTGGTGTTATTGCTCTTGGTGTGGGTCTTCTTATAGCTATCCCAGTTACCGCGCTCATGTCAGCAATTGTATATGTATATCTCTATGGCAACTACCAACGAACTCAGGAATCTCAAGTCTAAGGAGCAGGCGCTTCTTGATCTCAAGGAGGAAGATTTTAAGCGAATTACCATTTCGTTTTATAAGTACGTCAATATAACTGATCCGCAAGAGATGCGTGATCGGCTTTATGTCACACTACGTGATCTCGACTGTCTCGGGCGGATTTATGTTGCGCAGGAGGGTATAAATGCCCAGATGAACGTCCCTGAGCACAACTGGGAGGTATTTGATCAGGTAATTCAGGGAATTCCTGAGTTTAAGGGAATTCCGTACAAGGTTGCGCGCGAAGAGGGAGATCATGTCTCGTTTTGGAAACTGGCGATTAAGGTGAAAAAGAAAATTGTCGCTGATGGGATTGAGGATAAGAGTTTTGATCCGAGTAATACAGGGAAGTATATGACGGCGCAGGAGGTAAATCATGCGATCGAAGACCCTGAAACGCTTGTTGTGGATATGCGCAATCGCTATGAAGCCGAAGTTGGTCATTTTGAAGGTGCGCACATTATGCAGGTGGATACGTTTCGCGAGCAGCTAGCAAGCGTCGAGAAGGAATTGGGTGAGCAGAAAGAGCGTAAGGTTCTTATGTACTGCACGGGAGGTATTAGGTGTGAAAAAGCAAGTGCATGGTTTAAGTATAACGGATTCAATGATGTATCACATATAAAGGGTGGCATTATCGATTATGATAAACAAGTTAAAGAGCAAGGTCTTGAGAATAAGTTTAAAGGAAAAAATTTCGTATTTGACGCTCGCATGGCTGAGAAGATTTCAGATGATATTGTAGCAACATGTCATGTGTGTGATAGTGTGCCAGCTGACACGTACTATAATTGTAAGTATCTGGGTTGCCATGTGTTATTTATTGCATGCGATGGTTGTCATGAGACGTATGATGGGTATTGTTGCCGTCGGTGCCAATTAATGGACAAGTTGCCACAAGGTATTCGCAAGCCTTTTATACGCTGGAAAAATGCGTGGCGACGTACATATCGCCCGGCCTACAAAAAAAGTCGGGTCTAAGAAAGATGAAGAGGCTTCAAAAATATTTTTTTCATAGCGTTATCATTGCAGCTCTTGTGCTCATGAGTATCAATGTTTTTGTGGTGTGGGTGGTCCGTGGGACAACTACAGATCAGGTGGATAATCTGCCACAAAACACTGCAGGTCTCGTGCTGGGTACGAGTAAATATTCACAAGGTCGAATTAATCTTTACTATAAATATCGGATTGATGCAGCTGAGGAGCTGTACAAGAGTGGGAAGGTGAAAAAGTTGATTGTTTCCGGTGATAATCGAGCTGTAAACTACAATGAACCCCTCAAGATGGAAAACGACTTGATCGCCCGTGGTATACCAGAAGAGGACATTCAGCCAGATTACGCAGGGTTCCGCACATTAGATTCTGTAGTGCGTGCTAAGGAGGTCTTTGGACAAGAGCGTGTCACAGTAATTTCACAGGAGTTTCATAATCATCGTGCAATTTTTATCGCCAAAAGTAGAGGTGTTGATGCTGTAGGGTACAATGCACGTGATCCGTTTCCATCATGGCTTTCGCAGACGCACATTCGCGAAATCTTTGCGCGAGTAAAGCTTGTTTGGGATATCACGACAGGTAAGGACGCGACTGTGTTAGGTGATGAAATCAATCTTTAGCATTGGGGTAGGTGTGAAGTGATGGTATAATATCCATACATGGAAAATACAGATCGACACCTCGATGATACAACTCGAAAACTACGCCTCATTACATTTTTGGGGTTTCTTTTTGGTTTCTCGGTTGCGCTTGTGTCATACATAGGCTCTTCTTATTATGCGCTTGCGCTGGGAGGGACGACGTACGTGGGCCTTCTGTATATTATTAGTTTTTCACTTCTTTTAGTCACGCTTCTCAATATGCACAAGGCATTAATGCGCTGGGGGCGAGGACGATCTTTGATGATGCTTCTTGTGGCGCAGGTGGGGTTGCTTTTACTGCTTGTGCTTTTGCCAGTTTCTTATTTCACAGCAGCAATTCTGGCGCTTTATTATATTATTTATGGTGTTATTTGGGTACTGTGGGATGCGGTGCTAGAGGCTTACTCGACAGATGAAACGACAGGGCGTGTGCGAGGTATGTTTTTGGCTGTGTGGGGGATTGGTGCGATTATCGGTCCGGCTATTTCACTCTACGTTGTGGATAATTACGGTTTTAGTATGATTTTTACAATCGTCATGGTGCTGTATGTTTTGATGGCAAGTGGGACAATGATTGCTCTCAGGGATATACGTGGTCATGTACAGCGGCGACGAATGCGTATTGCTGATAAGGTAAAGGAGTTGATTGCGCAGCCAGCTTTGCGCTACGCATACTGGATTGCGACGACACTTGGCTTCTTTTACGCGACGATGGTTGTTTTTATGCCGCTTAAGCTTACCGAAATAGGATTTAGTTTTTCGGAGATGGGTGTTTTATTTACGATTATGTTGATTCCTTTTATGCTTACAGGTTATCCAGCGGGGTTGATCGCTGATCGTTGGCTCGGGGAAAAGGAACTTTTTTTCGTAGGAATGCTTATCTTGATTGGTTCAGTTGTTGTAGCTGCTCTTGTGGATCAGAAAGATTTTGCGCTATGGGCGACAATTCTTTTCTTTTCACGCTTTGGAGGGGCGTTGATCGAGGCGATGCGTGATAGTTATTTCTATAAGCATATCGATGGAGAAGATGTGGCGATGATTAATCTCTTTCGCACGTCGCGTTCTGTTGCTTATGTATTGGCTATGCTTGTGGCGACGGCAATTCAAGTTGTCGCTGGGATGAATGCTGTATTTATTACGATGATTTTCGTCCTTTTGTCAGGCTTATATCCGATCGCGCGACTTAAAGACACAAAATAAACCTCATGTTATAATGAGCGCCATGGATTATAAGGTAGAGACAGAATATTTCCAGGGTCCATTGGATCTGCTGCTGACGCTTATCGAAGAGCGTAAGTTAGAGGTTACGCAGGTATCACTTGCGGAAATTACGGATGCGTACGTCGCGCATATTCAGAGCTCGCAGATGATTTCACTGGCGCATATGGCAGATTTTCTAGCTGTTGCAGCTAAGCTTATTTTGATTAAATCACGAGCGTTATTGCCTCTGTTGCAATTGGAAGAAGATGAAGAAGAAGATCTGTTTGAGTTGGAGCGTCAACTTGCAGCACTTAAGGTGATCAAGGATATTATACCTGAATTTATGGAGGCTTTTGTGGCGCCGCGACCGCAGTATGCGCGTATTGGCATGTGGGGTGTAGAGCCAAGCTTCTTGCCGGATCAGAGTGTAACAGGCGAAAGGTTACAGGTGGCATTTCGCGCTTCTGTGGAGGCTATTCCCGAGTTAGATCCTATTGAGGAAAAGATTATTGCTGACATTGTCTCGCTTGAGCAGAAGATTATACATGTACAAACGATGGTCAGAGATCGCGCTGAAATTGCATTCTCTAAAATGGTTTCAGAAAAAGCGCCCCCGCAAGAAGTTGTAGTTTCATTTTTAGCCCTTTTAGAACTCGTAAAGCAAAAAATTATTACCGTCGCACAGTATGAGATCGGCGAAGAAATAATGTGTAAAAAAATAGCATCATGACACATACAGATCAAGACACCAGGGATCACAATCAAAACATGCTTCTTGAAGCAGTTCTTTTTATGCATGGTGCGCCGATTACACTAGCGCGACTTGAAGAGATTATGACATGCTCCCGACAGGATGTGGAAGACGAAGTGGAAAAGCTTAAACTGTCGTATGAAGAGCGACAGGCGGGACTGCGCGTATTGGTCGTCAATGGTTCAGTGCAGATCGTGACACATCCTGATGCTGCAGAGGTTATCGAGAAGTTTAAGAGGCGAGATCTGGAGGGTCAGCTGTCACAAGCAGCTCTTGAAGTGCTTGCGATCATCGCATATCGTGGGCCGCTCTCAAAGCCAGACATCGAAGCTGTGCGAGGGGTTAACTGCTCTTTTACGCTTCGCAATTTACTACTTCGTGGTTTGATCGAGCGGATTCCTCATCCTACAGACCAGAGACTCAAACTTTATACGCCTACGATGGATATGGTGCGTTCTTTGGGGTACAGTTCTCTGGAAGAGCTGCCGGCGTATGAAGAATTGGTATCTGACAAACGTATAGACGCAGTTCTTTATGGTGGTGCGGATGATGATCGTGAAAATGACGATGACATAAAAAAGGGATGAAAGTTATGTTAGTTACCAAGCAAGATCTTTACATTGTCCTGCCAGGTGTGCTCGTTATGATGACACTTTTTTTGGTTTTTTATGGACTTGGTATTAAGGATTTTCGTGACGTCCATAGTGCTCGTGTGGTTGCGACGCTGAGCGATCCCCAAGAGCAACAACTGCCTGTGCCACGGGTATTGCCGCAATCAGCACAGGAGGCACATCCTTTCCAGACAGGTCCTTTTAGTAGTGTAGTAGTCCTCGATCTTGCTTCTGGTGAGGTGATGCTTGCGCATAATCCATACCGTCATCGTGCAGTAGCTTCCGTGACAAAGCTATTGGCGAGCATGGTCGTAGTAGACCAGGTGCGTGATGTAAAGGGTTATATTTCCGTGCCGCCGAGAGCGCTCTCCGTAGAAGGATCACGTGTCGGGTGTAAAAATTCATTTTCATGCGAAGGTGTGCGGCTGCAGCCAGGTGAGCGCATCTCTGTCTATGATTTACTCCAAGCTACGCTCATCAGTAGCGCCAATGATGCAGTGACAGCGCTTGCGGTCCATATCGCAGGATCGGAGGCGTCATTTGCGACACTGATGAATACACGTGCACGAGAATTGGGGATGACAAGCTCGTTTCACTGTCGTCCGTCGGGGCTGCCGATGCAGCTTGTGGAGCGGGAAGAAAGGTGTTACTCTACAGCATATGATATGGCTCATATTTTACGACATATCTATACAGATGATAAATATGAGGTGCTCCGTCCTATTTTAGAGAAACAACAAGCGACGATTGCGTCGCAGGACGGTGCTTTTAAACATCAACTCACCACCACCAATCAAGCACTAGGTGCCGATAATACCTACATTGTCGGTGGTAAAACGGGCTATACGCAGCGCGCTGGACCATCTTTGGCGGTGCTTGCAAGTGATCAAAAAAAAGAGCATCCGATCATCGTAGCAGTGTTTAACGATGAGCAGCGATTTGCGCGCGTGGGCTCGATCGCAGCGTGGGTTTATGAAAATTTTAGGTGGTTATAATTTTTTAGTTAGAGAAGTATGGAATTCGCAGCAATTTCTACAATTCCGGAAATTACAAATGTGGTTAAAGTTTTAGTGACAGGGCTATTGTCTTTTTTAGTTGCATTTGCATTTACACCCCTGTGGACTAACTTATTATATAAGCATAAAATCGGCATCAAGATTAAAAAAAGCAGTGTTGATGGTGACAAATTAAAATATTACACACATTTTCACGCAGATAAGTCAGGGACGCCGACGATGGGTGGAGTGATTGTGTGGGTGAGTGTGCTTGTGTTGATTTTTGGCTCGCAGTTTATCTTTCCGTTGTTTGCCTTCTTGTTTGATTCTGCATTTATCCAGCGACTCGACTTTTTGTCCCGTTCGCAGACATGGCTGCCGCTTTTTGCGCTAGTAGCAGCGGGTGTGCTCGGTGTATTTGATGACATCATGAGCGTCAAAGGTTGGGGTAGTAACAAGGGTGGCGGCATGCGCTTTGCAATGCGCTTTTGGTGGCTCCTAGTAATCGCGGCACTGGGAGCATGGTGGTTTTATGTAAAACTTGGCTGGGATCAGATCCATGTGCCGGGCATGGGAGATTATTCAATTGGATTGTGGTACATCCCACTTTTTATATTTGTTATTTTATTTACGACGATTTCCTCCAATCAGACAGACGGCCTCGATGGGCTAAATGCTGGAGTGTTGCTGACGGCATTTGGTTCGTTTGCGCTTATTGCTTTTTTTCAAAACAAGGTTGATCTCGCAGCTTTTTGTGCGGCGATATCAGGAGCGCTCTTGGCCTTCTTGTGGTTTAACATTTACCCAGCGCGATTTTTTATGGGGGATACGGGTGCGGTCAGTCTCGGAGCCACGCTGGGAGTGGTGGCTCTGCTGACAGATTCGGTGATCGTTCTCTTTATTATTGTTTTTATTTACGTGCTAGAATTTGCGACGACATTTATACAGCTTTTTTCCAAAAAAGTATTTGGAAAAAAAGTTTTTCTCGCAGCGCCAATCCATCATCATTTCCAAGCACTAGGTTGGCCAGAACCAAAAATTGTGATGCGCGCATGGGTCTTTACGGCGCTGACTGCAGGGTTTGGTTTGGTTATCGGAATTTTAGGGATGGGTAACTAGCGTGATACAATAAGGAGGAAATAATAGTATCATATGCGTAGTATTAAAGATGTTGATTTTACTGGTCAACGTGTTTTGATTAGAACAGATTTTAATGTTGAGGTTAAAGACGGTGTGCCACAAGATTTTTATAAGATAGAGGCTGCATACGACACAATTCGTTATGTTTTGTCTTTTGTGGGAGCAAAGGTGGCGCTTCTTTCGCACCGTGGTCGCCCAGGAGGCGCTAAAGATCCAGCGTTTACGATGTCCGTCCTTGCAGATGACTTGGCACAACTATTTGGCGAGAGAGTTTGTTTTATCTGTGAATCGCATGGTGTGTGTGTACAAAGCGCATTAGATGATGATCGTGCTCGTATTTTACTCCTTGAGAATAGTCGATTTGAAGAAGGGGAGGAGCAAAATGATCGTAATCTCGCTAAAAAGATCGCAGCGCCCTTTGACCTCTATATCAACGAAGCTTTTGCGGTATCGCATAGGGCGCATGCCTCAGTAGAAGCGATCACCTCATTTTTAGATGCATATAGAGGGCTATGGCTAAGCAAAGAAATAGAGATGTTGACACGCGTCAAGGAAAATCTCGATCAGCCATCAGTTGCAATTGTGGGCGGGTCAAAAATAGAGACTAAATTGCCTCTTATTACACTTTTTTCTGAAATCTATGATAACGTCCTTGTTGGTGGTCGCACGGCAGTGGAGGCGCAGGAGCAAAGCAGGGCTTTCCCTGATAATGTGATTTTACCAGTAGATTATACAGGGGGTACGCGTGACATCGGGCCAGAGACAGTGATGACATTTGTGGATCATATCAAAAAAGCGAAAACAATAGTCTGGAATGGTCCAGTGGGAAAGTTTGAGGAGCATCCCTATGATCATGGTACACTTGCGATCGCAGAAGCGATTGCAGCTAATAAAAACTGTTTTAGTGTCGTCGGTGGCGGAGAGAGTGTGCAGGCGCTTGGTGATGCAGGTGTTTTTGGTGATGTTAGCTTTGTTTCCACCGGCGGTGGTGCGATGCTTTCATTTCTTCTCAGTGAGCAAATGCCAGGCTTGGACGTAATTTGATTTTCGCTTATTATTTGATATAATAATGTAACACTTAATGAGACAAAAAGAGAAATGGCAAAATACATACTCGAATACGAAGTTAAAGAAGATGAGCGTAAGCGACGTTTTGCACGCAAAGAAGATATGCGCGTTCTTGACTTATTCTCACATGAAGCGATTGATCTTACAGCATTACCTGAAGAGGAACAAAAAGCCATCAGTGAGTATATTGATGACTTTATTGATCCGGAATGGTCCAACTTCCGCATAATAGAGATTGGTACACACCAACTCCTTCTAGATACAGAACCTGATGATATGGTAAAAAAGAAATACCGCGGACCAAATGATTTCTAAAAAGACTTAACGGGGTGTGGTGGCACTCCTTAGGATTATATCTACGAGATCTGTAAAAGAATAGCCAGCAGCCTGTGCCTCTTGGGGACAGAGGCTTGTTTTTGTCATGCCGGGTAAAGTATTAATTTCGAGAAAGTAGAGAGTGTCATCGTCTTTATCGTAGATGAAATCACTGCGACTGAGTCCGGAGCATGATAATTGTGTGTGAATTGTATGTGCTGATGATCTGATGTGATCAGAGAGAGTGTCTGAGATCTGTGCAGGGCAGGTCTCAGTGGCGCCATCTGTCGCACTGTATTTCTCATCATAGGTAAAGAAGGCTGCTTCCGCTGGCGCGATCTCGATCACGGGGAAGGTGGTGATCTCGCCATCGCCTGCGTCCATGACAGCACAGGAGAACTCAGCGCCTGGTATAAATTTTTGAACAAGTATTTTGGTGTCGTGCGCAAATGCCTCTGTGAGAGCTGCGTCTAGTGCGTCAGCATTTTCCACACGAGAAACACCAACGCTTGAGCCGGAGCGTGCTGGTTTGACGAAGCAGGGAAATCCGATTGTGGAGTGTGTTTCCTCTCGCATATCATCTCGCGCGTCGCTATCTCTAAAAATCAGCGTCTGTGGCTGGGTGATGTTTTGGTTTGCTAACAGCTTGTGTGTAAATTCTTTATCGAAGCAGAGGCTGCTCGCACTCATCGATGAGCCAGTGTAGGGTATGCCAATAGTATCGAGATAGGCTTGAATATACCCATCTTCACCAAAAGATCCATGTAAGGCGATGAAAGCAATGTCATACTTGTCAGTTAGATCCGCGGTGATGGCCTGTGTAGCGATCAGGTCACATGTGTCTATGTCCTCAGGTTTGTCATAGAGTGAGAGGGTGAGGTGGTGATCTGGATCTGCGAGGGT
>JAHDCW010000032.1 GCA_020629675.1 Minisyncoccota bacterium
ATGAAAATAAGCAGTTTTATCATTGCGTGCATTGCGCTGATTGTAAGCCTTTTTGCAATTACGGGGTCTGATGCACCACAAGCGCTTACGCTCAATCAGGGTGAGCAAGATCGCATCGTCACGCTGACGGGTGAGGCAGAGCGGTTTGTGGCGCCAGATGTAGCAGAAGTCTCATTTAGTGTAACGCGTAAGGCGCCAAATGCGCAGGAGGCGCTAAACTCTGTAAATCAGCGCATGGCAGCTATTGTTGAGACATTAAATAATATTGGGCTAGAGGAATCTGACGTAAAGACGCAGAACTACAGTGTCAATCCAGAATACCGCTATGTTTCGCGTACAGTGACATCACCTGAGGATGCTTTTGTGATAGAAGATCGTGGCAATGAGCGCGTATTTGACGGCTACCGTGTGCGGCAAGATGTGCGTGTCATAATCAGAGACCTCGAAAATGTAGAGCGCATCATGACACAGATCGGTGCGCTTGAAATTGATAACGTGTCTAATCTCAGTTTTCGCGTCGACAATGATGAGCAAATCCGAGAAGAGCTCCGTAGTGAGGCAATCGCGGATGCTAAAGAAAAAGCAAAGGTATTGAGTAGGGATTTAGGTGTGCGCCTCGAGACAATTGTAGGGTTTAGTGAGGGTGGTGGTATTGGCGTGCCATACGCTGCGCGTTCACTGGACTTTGCAGAGTCTGCATCGCTCGATAAGGCGGTGATCCCTGTTGGTGAGAATGAGTTACGTGCACAAGTAAATGTGTCATTTGTGATTGAATAAACTGAAAGAGATGAAAATTATTTCGTGGAATGTAAACGGTATTAGAGCAGTAGAGCGCAAAGGTGATTTGCAAGGTTTTCTAGAGACACGAGATCCTGATCTTTTTTTGCTGCAGGAAATTAAAGGTAATCGTGAGCAGTTTAGCGCGTTTCTCACGGAGCATCCTGACTATGATCAGTACTATCACAGCGCTGAGAAAAAGGGGTATAGCGGTACAGGTGTGTGGGTGCGTAAGTCACTGGATTTAAAAGATGTGACATTTCACACTAATGTGCCACATGCACCCAACGCGGACGAGGGGCGTATCGCGCATGTTTCATTTACGCATGAGGATAAAGAATGGGATGTGTTCTCAATTTATTTTCCTAATGGGGGCAAGAGTGAGGAAGCGTGGCGCGACAAAATTGTTTTTTACGACCGTGTGCTCGCGTATATGAATGACTTGCATCAACAGGGTCGACATGTGGTCGTCGGCGGTGATATGAATGTGGCACACACTGCGATCGACCTCGCTCGCTCTAAGGAAAATGATGGCAAAATTGGGTTTCACCCAGAGGAGCGTGCCTGGGTCGACCGGGTGATTGCCTCTGGGTGGGTGGACGCTTATCGTGCCCTCTATCCTGAGCAGGAGGATGTTTATTCTTGGTGGGACATGGTCACACGGGCTCGGGAGCGGAATGTGGGGTGGCGGATTGATTATTTCTTTTTGCGATCTGAGCTGGTGCCGCAGATAAAGAAAATTGGATATCTATCTGATCAGTATGGCTCTGATCACTGTCCGATCAGTCTCGAGATCACGATGTAGATTTTGAATACATTTATCATGGCGCTAGCATTATTTACGATTGTGGGAGCATTCATTTTTGCGGGGTGGGTGATTTATACCGTTCTTTTTTTGGCGCCTTGGTTTCCGACGCGTAAACATGACATCGATCGGATCGATGCGGCGCTGGCATGGCGACCAGATACTCTTTTTTACGATCTTGGTTCAGGTGATGGGCGGGTTTGTTTATGGCTTGCGCGACGTCACCCAGATGTCACATTTGTGGGAGTGGAGATGTCTTTTGTTTTGCATGCTATTGCCGTCCTAAGGTGTAAGATTTCAGGGCTTACTAACGTTAGGTGTATGCGTGCTGACGCTTTACGCCTGTCGCTCTTAGATGCTGATTATGTCTATGTGTTTGGGACGCATCGCACGATCGATACAATCATCCGGGATAAAGTAGTGCCGCAAGTTAAGTTGGGTACGCATATTATTTCGTATAACTTTGGTGTTACGCAGTGGTCTGGAGATGAAGTGTGTTATGATGATGATGGATTTACAAGATTTTATATTTATACTAAATAATATTGATGTCCCGAGCGCATTTTCTTATTCTTAGTGGTATTGCCGGCATTTGTGTGGCATGCCTTGTTGTGCGTGTTGCGTTTTTTTCTGAGACACAGCCTACCAGGGAAGAATTTTTAAATCCTAGCGGTGATACAGTGATGTGTCCGATGGATGTGCTGCGGTGTTCTGACGGCTCATTTGTAGGGCGACAAGGGCCGAGGTGTACCTTTGTGCCGTGTCCTAATTGATCTACTGAAATTATGAATGAATACAAGGTTATAACGGGTGACGATCCTCACTCTGATCGTGTGTTGGTGTTATTGTCTGAGCAGGGTGTTTCTTTTGAGTCCACGGATCTCTCATCGCTGCAGTTTTCTGCGGAAGAAGTCGCACGACTGCTCGAACTCTTAGGAATGTGGGCGATAGATATCGTAAACAAGGGTAATTTGGAGTGGCAAGATAGTCACCTTAATTCTGAGTCACACGACCAAGAGATTATAGATTTTATCGTTGAGAATCCTCATGTGATAAAAACACCAATTGTGACCAAGGATCATACACGCGCGGTTTATTGTGATCCACCAGAGCAGGTATTGCGATTGTTTGGATAAAATATTTTTTCGTGTACCAAAAAACACACCAATCACGGTGTGTTTTTTATGATACTATTTCTGCTTGAGTGCTTTGAGTGCTGCATTCATGCGTGATGTACGTCGTGCGGCTGTGTTCTTTTTGATAACGTTTTTCTGAGCAGCTTTAGCGAGGGCTTTCTGTGCTTTTTTAAAGCTTTCCTCAGCTGCTGTAGTGTCGTCGTTTTGAATAGCTAGTTGAAAAGCTTTCATTGCGCTGCGGTAGGTGCCTCGTACCTGACGGTTACGAAGTGTTTTGCGCACATCGCTGCGCATTGCTTTTTTTGCCGCTTCAATAATTGGCATAGGAATTGTAAATTTGATTTGTAAATTTGTTTTGCGTTAGATACTGGCAAGAGCGTGCCACGCAAAACGGTTTTAGCTAGTTGCTTATTTATATCATGATTTACTATTTCTGTAAATACATGTCTTTTATTGCAAGATAAGCGCTGAATCATGGTACACTGATTTATATTAACTTTAGAAGTGTTTATGATCAGATCTCTCTCAGGAACCGTCATCAGTGCAAGTGAAAATGAAATCGTCGTCGATATTAATGGGGTTGGTTATGGTGTATTTGTCAGTAGTCATGTTGCCCAGGTCAGCCCTGCAGGTAAGGAGGTCATTTTGCAGATTTATACGCACGTGCGGGAGCAGGAGATCTCACTTTATGGATTTTTGCATCCATCTGACCGAGAGATGTTTTTGCTGCTAACCTCAGTCTCAGGGATCGGTCCCAAGGCTGCACTTGCGATTCTCTCGCAGGCCGAGACAAGCGCCATCGCCACTGCGATTGCACACAAAGACACTTCTATCTTTACCTCCATCTCTGGTGTTGGTAAAAAAACGGCTGAAAAAGTCGTCATCGAACTGCAGGGACGGATTGATGGATTTGCGACGTCACATGCAGAAGCGGCGGTGCTCGACACGCAGGCTCTCGATGCACTTAAGTCAATGGGGTACAGCGTCGGTGAGGCACGCGAAGCTCTCAAAAATGTCGACAAGTCTGTAACGGACGTTAGCGAGCGTATCAAAATGGCGCTTAAGAATCTTGGTTAACTTTTGTGTTATAGGATATTTTCTTAGTGTGGATAATTGCTATGGCTTTGCGCATCTTTACATTTATAGGCATTGTTATAGTTTGTGTGTTACATAGCGGGTTGCACCGGGAAACTACTTCACTTAATTTGGTTGATGAAGGCATTGAGGTGATGCTTTAAAATTTGAGTCAAAAAACCAGCTGCGTATGCAGCTGGTTGTGTTTATTTTTACCACCGATGATAAATTACCATCGTTTTACCACTCGCCTCAATTAAGCCTTTGTTTACAAAATCTTGAATAATCCTACCAGCCATCTCCCTCGAGCATCCTGCAAATTCGCCTATCTCCTTGCGGGAAATTTTAATTTGGGTCCCCTTGGGGTTTCTAATGACGTTTTGAGAACTGGTCAGATCTAAGAGAATGCGAGCAATGCGACTCTCTAGCTTGAGAAATGTGATATTTCCTATCTGCTCGTCTAAACTATGTGTGCGACGAGAAAGCTGTTTTAAAAGTGCTTGGACTATACGTGGATGATCTATGTGGATGTCATATAAGTCTTTTTGCTCTATTTTGTAGATAACGCTTTTTCTATTGGTTACAGCGTCAGTATTACGTTTTTTTTCTGGATCAAAGACGCCACCTTCGCCAAAAAAACTACCTCCACCATATTGGGTGATAACTTTTTTCTTCCCATTGCTATTTATGTAGATGAGATCCACAGATCCATTGGCTAAAAAAAATAACTTATTTGCTATATCGCCTGCTTGAAAAACAGTTGTACCGCTTGTATACGTTTTTTTACGAGCTCCACGAGGAATATCACTCAGAAGATCTTCTACTGAGGTTCTGTTGTCGTGCATGCCTGGAGTTCGGTTACCAATTCTCTGAACTTTGCCAAAGAGGGCATCTTGCGGATCTAGGGTTAGACTTGAGGGGTTTAGGCCACGTGCTATTAATTCTAGATGTCCTACAATCATTGTAGGGGTTGAATTTCTGGGAGGGGTGTACATCATTCAAATCTCCTTTTATATGTTTTTAAAGTACAACAAAGACAAGTTACACAACAAAAGGCCTTAAGTCAAGTTATTTTCTTTTTTAAGAGGGTCTAAATTGTTTTCTTCAGGTTGTGCTAGGTAATATGAATACGCTTAGGGCTGCTAATTATGATGAGAGTTATGTCAGCCACTTTTTATTTCATGTACATTTTTTCCTAAATTGATGGAGTGACAGGATGAAATATTCTATATTTTAGTTGACAAAATTATAAATCTTTTATATTTTTAATGAGTTTTACACGGAGGATGTGGATATGAGCGATGTACTTTTGAATGATGGTATTTCTGATAAGATCGCTAAAACATTTCGTTTTGGCAAGAATGTTACAGCTGATACGCCTTTTGATTTGAGTAAGAGTGTAAAAGAGATAAAAAAGAGATCTATACTTTTTGCTCTAAAGCGGGAGGGTCCTTTAGTTAGTAAAGCTGCGCAATATTTGAACCTAAAAAGAACCACCTTTATCGAGCGGATGAGAGCGTTTGAGATATCAGTGGAAGATGAGTTTTCCCCACTTGAAGCTTTTAGCGATAGTTTGGGTGTTTCGCGATTAGAGTACGACTGCCTCATGATTCATGATGATTATATGACGTCACGTCAGGAGTGCTTTGATGTAAATAAATTTTGTGAAGATTTTGAAAGAGAGGTTATTTCTCGCTCAGTACATTTTACAAAGGGTGATGTAGCATTCTCAGCAAGGCTCTTATCACTGCGCCGCACTACATTAGTTGAGAAGATGAAGCGATATTTCACTGCAGAAAATTTTACTGAGTTCAGTAATTTACGAAGAGGTAGGGTGGAAGATGTAAATCAGCAAACAGTCAGTGCAGTTACGAGATTCGCACTGGGACCAGAGAGGTTGATACTTCCTCAAGCTGCAGAGCTCTTGGGCATTGACAGGCGGACTCTGCAAAGAAGGCTTGAGGTTATGGGGACGTCAGTACGGCAAATTAAGCAAGAATTGTGAGAAAAAACGCAATAAAGATACACTTAAAAAGCGCATAATCATTATGCGCTTTCTTTTTATATTTTCCTCCACGTACCTGGCTGTAGATTATCGAGGTTATAGTCACCGATGCGCACACGCTTAAGCTTGCTGACGGTAACTCCAATTGCGCCCACCATTTTTCTGATTTGACGGTTGCGGCCTTCGGTGAGAATGATAGAAAAAGTGTTATCCGTAATGCGCATTACCTGTGCTGGATTGACTGGTTTATCGCCAACGACAATGGTGCCGTTGCTGAGTCGCTCGAGTTGCTTGTCAGAGATTGATCCCTGGATAGAGACGACATATTCCTTTTCGTGCTCATAGCTCGGGTGAGTGAGTTCTTGAGCGAGTGTGCCATTGTTGGTCATGAGGACGAGTCCTTCAGAGTCTTTGTCGAGACGGCCGACAGGGTAAACGCGCTCTGTGCCAAAGTCATAGTCACTGAGACAGCGGTTGCCTTCAGTGGAAGAGAGGGTGCATTCTACACCTCGCGGCTTGTAAAAGGCGAGAAGAATATCAGTGCTTTTCGATGGAGTGAAAGGTGTGCCTTTGATGGTAATTTTTTCTGTGCCTGTGACAGTTGCGCCGAGCTTGGCAGTGTTTCCGTTGATCGCGATCTGACCATCTTCAATCATACGCTCGACGGCGCGCCGTGATGCAACGCCGTGATGAGCGAGGTATTTCTGAAGTCTTTCTGGTTTTATGTTTGTCATGGTTCTTGCTTTACATTAATGGAGTCGTTATGATATCTACATATGAAACAACTTTCTCACTGTATCCCAGAAGGTGGTCTCTTGCAATCTTCTGGATGGCGGGATGTTTATCGCGCTCGCAATAAACATGTAATTATTTTTGATAGTGGCGGGTATGGTGTTATCGAGTACTTGCCTCTTGTGGGGTGCTATCTCTACGTACCGAGATATCAATGCGACATCGTATCGATGGCGGAAGCAGTGGAGGTCGCGCGACACGAGAGGTGTGGCTGGCTACGGTTTGATGCATCCGATCGGAGTGAGCTGGAGGAGTTAAATCAGAATTACCGTATCGCATCCGCTCCACATGATATGCAGCCACGCACGCACATCATACGCTCTCTAAGTGGCACAGAGGATGAGATGTTATCATCGATGAAATCAAAGACGAGGTATAACATCCGTCTAGCACAAAAGAAGGGTGTAGTGGTACATCGAGTGTGTGTTAGCGACGATGATTTTCCTGAGATGCTTGATATTTTTTATCATATGGTTGAGGAGACGGCAGCGCGCAAGGGTGTGCAGTTTCATCCCAAGCATTTTTATCAGTCGATTTTTGACGCGCTTTCAGCTGATCAGGTTGCCCTATATATGGCTGAGATTGAGGGGCGAGAGTTTGTCGCAGCCAACATCGTGACATTTTATGGTGATACGGTTACCTATCTCCATGGTGCGACAGGATCATCGCACCGTAATTTGATGGCACCATTTTTATTACAATGGGAAGCGATGCGTGATGGGATGCAAAGGAATTATCGCTACTATGATTTTGGTGGGGTTTACCCAGGTGCCGCAGATCCTGGTAAACAGGGAATTACCCGTTTCAAACAAGGATTTGGGCAGACTGAAGATCTCTGTGCCTTACCTGGGACGCATGATATCGTGCTTAATAATCTAAAATACAGGGCATATCGTCTACTGCAATACCTCAAGTCAATGCGCCACCCATAAAGCAGACTACTTTCTCTTTTTAGTGAAAATATATACTATAGGACTATATGAATCAAATACTCTATCTTATTAAAAAATGTATCCCAGCGTCGCTATTTAAGGCACTGCAACCAGCGTATCACTATGTGATGGGATTTTTGGCAGCGCTCGTCTACGGGTTTCCCAGTCGCAAAATGATTGTCATCGGTGTAACAGGAACGACAGGCAAGACGACAGTCGTATACATGCTTGCGCAAATGTTACAAAACGCGGGTATTAAAGTAGGGTATACATCGACAGCGATGTTTGGAGACGGTGAGCGTGAGTGGCTTAATGACAAAAAGATGACCATGCTCGGTCGCGGTTTCACGCAGAAGATGCTGCGCACGATGATCAAAAACGGCTGCCAAGTGGCAATTGTGGAGACGACGAGTGAAGGGGCTGTGCAATTTCGTCATCGATTTATAAACTATGATGTTTTTCTCTTTACTGGTTTGTATCCGGAGCATATCGATTCACACGGAAGTTTTGAGAATTATAAAAAAGCCAAGCTTTCACTTTTTACGCACATGATGCGCTGCAAGGATAAGAGTCTTCTCAGTCTCAATGATGCGCCGCAGCGACTCGCGAAAACAGTGATTGTACATGGTGATGATGAACATGCGCAGGATTTTCTTGATGCAGCAGGTGATGAGATCAAAAAAATGTCCTACAATCGGCAGAATGTAGGCCTGCAACCTCATGGGGATATTGATCAGTTATTGTATGCGTATAAAAAAACAACACTGAAGGGTGTCTTGATGGAGTTGGGTGTTGTCGATGTAGAGCTTAATCTTCTGGGTGTATTTACAGCTACCAACGCTGCTGCAGCTGCCGCTGTGGGTCGTGCGCTGGGACTTAAGCCGACAATAATAAAAAAAGGACTCGAGAAAATTATGGGTGTTCCCGGTCGACTCGAGCGGATTTTTGCGGGTCAGGATTTCACGGTGCTTGTAGACTATGCCTTTGAGCCGGTTGCAGTTACCAAGCTCTATGATACGGTCGCTAGTCTGGAACCAGAGCGCATTATCCATGTACTTGGTAGTACTGGTGGAGGACGTGACTTGGCGCGTCGGGGAGAACTGGGTGAGATTGCTGGCGAGAGGGCGGATGTCGTCATCGTCACCAATGAAGATCCTTATGATGATGATCCGCGTGCGATTATGGAGGATGTGTCTACAGGCGTCACTGATCGATCAAAGGTGCAAATCATCGAAGATCGAGGTGAGGCAATCGGTGCGGCGATTGCGATGGCTGAGAAAGGTGATGTAATTCTCATTACAGGAAAAGGTTGTGAGCAGGCAATTGCAATCTCGGGAGGGCGACATCTACCATGGGATGATCGTGAGATCGCTCGATCCTATCTAAAGGCGTAAAGAAATAGAAAAAACCCCTGGTCGCACTAAAGCTCGCAAGGGGCGCGTACACTATCAGGAAGGCCCCGTTAGACTACGTTTGGCATTTATTTAGCGCTGCGCTGCAGCTGCCGCGTCAGGATAGTGCGCTACGTCGTTAGCGTAGCAATGGAAAGTGCTGGAGTCAAATTTATTACAGGAGTTCGATTATGTAAATGATGATCAGTGTAAGTATCGATCCGATAAATACACCACCAGCTACCTCGGAGGCATGATGTCCGACGCGTTCTTTGAGCTTGGGAAAATTTTTCTTGTCGATTGTGTCGATGCGAGCGACAAGCTTATTAAGTGCGCGCCCATTGAGGCCGATGTTCATCCGCACGCGCATCGCGTCATAGATCGTGATAAAAGCAAACCCGGCTGCTACAGCAAACGGGGCGCCTTCTACACCGTCATAATAACCGATCATTACGACGAGAGAGGTGACAAAGGCGCTGTGCGCACTAGGAAAGTGGCCAGGAGCAAAAATGTAGTCAGGATTAAATCCGTGACGTAGTGTGTAGCGCAAAAACTTTATGCCTTGTGCGACCGCCATCACCACCATGGGCACGAGAAATAATTTATAGGGAAGAAATAGTTCAATCATATGAGGTTTATTATAGCAAAAAAGAGGGAAAGGCGTGATTGACAAGTTAAATTTTTATGGTATATGCTATACTATAAGACGTAAAAATTGAATTTAGTGTAATTATAAATATATGAGTGTATTGGGAATTTTAGCAGCTATTTTTGGTGGGCTGGTGCTGTTTGTAATCGTAATGTACAACACGCTGGTGACACTGCGGATGAATGTGCGTGGTGCGTGGAGCGATATAGAAGTACAGCTCAAGCGCCGGTATGACCTAATCCCAAATCTGGTAGAGACCGTTAAAGGCTATGCTAAGCATGAAAAAGAAACACTCACTGAGGTGATGGAAGCACGGTCTAAGGCTACTGCGATGAACATCGACATCTCCGATGTATCACCGGAAATGATGGCACAGTTTTCTGAAATGCAAAGTGGCATTAGTGGTGCGCTGGGGAAGCTTTTTGCTGTCGCAGAGGCATATCCTGACCTCAAAGCAAATCAAAACTTTCTCAAGTTGCAAGAGGAGCTTTCTGTAATCGAAGATGCAATCCAAGGTGCACGTCGCTACTTTAACAGTGCGGTCGGCGATTACAATATCAAAACAGAAACAGTGCCAAGCAACATCGTTGCAAAGATGTTTGGTTTCACGCAGCAAAACTTCTTCGATATCCCTGAGGAGGAAGCGCAAACACCTAAGGTGGAATTCTAAACGTTATGGCTTCTCTCAATACGTTGCAGCGGCAAAATATTTCTAAGACATGGTTTTTGCTTGGGATCTTTTTCGGGTTTATTCTTTTGGTGGGCTACGCGCTTTCTATTGTATTAAATGCACCGGGGATTATGTTTGCTGCGGGTGTTTTTTCGATGTTTTCAAGTGTTGGGTCATACTGGTTTAGTGATAAGATTGCTCTATCGATGACACGCGCTAAGCCTGTAACGCGTGCGACGCACAGCGAGATCTATGCGATGGTAGATGCACTTGCGATCACGGCAGGAATTCCGACACCAAAGGTCTACATCATTGATGATCCAGCGCTTAATGCTTTTGCGACTGGGCGCAATCCTAAAAATAGTGTGGTCGCATTTACACAAGGAATCGTCGACACACTTGAGCCCAAAGAACTGCGCGGTGTGGCAGCGCATGAGCTCGCGCACATCGTAAATCGTGACATGCTGATCGGCACAATTGCTGTGATCCTCGCTAGTGCCGTGGCGATGGTGGGTCGTATGATGCATATGGGTGTAGGTTCTAGTATGCAAGGCGACAACCGCGGTGGTAATCCGGTTAAGATTTTTATCGTTATAGGTTTACTGGTGATCGCGCCACTGCTCGCATCACTTTTGCGGTTTGCGGTTTCGCGTAAGCGAGAGTTTCTCGCAGATGCGACCGGGGCTAAGATCGCCGGTGATACAGAGGGTCTCGCACGTGCGCTCGAGCGTATCGGTGGAGATGGGCGCGCACTCCGACACAAGAGTGAGATGACGGCACATCTGTTTATCTCCAATCCATTCAAGAGTACCAAGTTTTCTAAATTTTTTATGACACATCCACCCATGGAGGAACGCATCATGGCACTGCGTGGTGCAGCAGAGCATGGCATGGGATCAGGTCAAGCAATGCGGCATTAG
>JAHDCW010000033.1:0-3338 GCA_020629675.1 Minisyncoccota bacterium
TTTTCAATAAAAGACAGAATGACCTCAATAAGACGTAATGCGCTACAAGGCCTATGATCAAAAAGAGTGCATAATGAGGGAGGAGGTATTGCTCCACGGTAGCGCCATTGTAGGTAAAAATCGTAAAGCCAAGGTAGGGCTAACCAATTACCATAAGTCCAACGGGAGGGATATTCTCATAGGTCTTTATTTCTTTGGAATCAGCTCTGGATTCATTTGCATGTATGCATAAAAAAAGAATCAAGGTGTAAATTGTAAATGTAGTCATCATATTTCATCCATAAGAACTATGTTCAAATTACGCTCTAAGTGATTGCGTGTCAGGATTTTTTCTTAAATTGATGAAGTTATGTTGTGTGACAAGCTTTATTTATATTTTAAAGATGAAGTTTATGGTGATAACTTTTTAGTTTAACTGCTGTTAAAAAAAATAAAAGAAGCTCACAAATTTGTGAAAGCTTCTACTTGATGTGGTAAAAGGATTAATCCTTTATGTTGCAGTTTCAGTTGAAACTTGGCCTACCACCCAAGTCTGAATCAGGTGAAGGGTCATGTGATTCAGAGAATTCAGCATCCTGTACCACCTCTTTATCATGAGGGTTGAGGAAGCTGAGTGTAGAGTCATGACTGTCGAGAGCTTGTTCTTCCTCAAATACATCTAGGTCTGTGGGAGGTGGAATCTCAAAGGTGGGTTTCTGAATAGTCTCGTCGCTCCACAGAAGAAGGTAGAGAAAGGGGAGGAGGTCGGTATCTGATCGTTCTACCCGTCGCCAGATCCACCATCTTTTTTTCGTCATAGGCTGACGATCCCTGATGAGAAACTCCCATGTTTTATGATTGGCATTTATCATTACCGTTCTACGGTTGCCATTTTTATGTATAGTGAATTTGCTTTTGTCTAGCTCACGAGACATTTTCCTCTCCTGGAAAGGCACGTATAATCGGATTATAATAATATCACATAATTATTTATTTGTCAATAATTTTATCCGGAGAGAGACTTGAAAATTTAGTATCTCATGATATACTTTACCCACATTTCAATGAGGAGTGTAAAGTGACAAGGCAAAATTTGGTTAGAGAGGGTGAAAGAGCAGCGCTAAAAAGGCTGGTTGAGTTTAATTTAACTGACTTACCAAAAACAGAGGATGTGGAGCTGGCAATATATGCGCTTTCTAAGGGGGCAAGAGCAGAGACCTATAAGAGAGGTGTAACTGAATCTGGAGATCTGCACACACTTGAGATGATTCTAGTTCCTTCCGTTAATGACAAAAGTGCTCAAGGTTGGCTTTATGTTGTATATCT
Organism: Minisyncoccota bacterium; assembly: GCA_020629675.1. Classification (GTDB taxonomy): domain Bacteria; phylum Patescibacteriota; class Minisyncoccia; order Moranbacterales; genus JAHDCW01. The sequence continues at coordinate 1,306 of JAHDCW010000033.1, forward strand.
TTATTTTGAGGATAAGGAGGGAGTTGATGCTTTCCTGGAAAAAAATAAAAGCATTTTAGCGAGAAAGTTGGTGAGAAGGGTTAGCGATTCTGCTCTGGCTTCCTATGAAAAATATAGGAAAAATCTTCATGCTCCAGTAATAGGGGGAGGTGCCAAAAAAAGAGCTGGCAGTCCAGGGCATGGCTTTGGAGACAAGGTGCAAGAAAGAAAGCCATGGACAAATAAATGGCTGGAAATAAATCCAGAAGAGCAGAGGTGGCTACTGGGAGAGGTAAAAATTCTTTGCGAAGAAAGAGATCGCTCTCAGGTAGGGTTGTGTAGAGAAATAGCCCGTATAATCAAACAGTATCGCCGTGACACTTTGGATATTGATATCGATAAAACGATCCAAGGTAGAATTTCTACCGCTCTCACTAGTCTTTTAGAAAAGGGCTTGATGACGAAAAAAGGGGTTTATATTTCAGGTCTTTCGCAAAAAGGGTTGAGTGCCATAATCTACAAAGAAGAGGCGTTAGCTTAGTTTGATTTATTGATTCCACAGCTTAAATGGCTGTGGATTTTTTTTATGGCTACCGTAATAGAGGGTTTGTGTCATAAAATTCACGTCGCTTTATGGTGATGTGAGAGTTTTTTTGTGAGGGGTGTATGGAACAGGTATCCGTTTGCAGTAGTTGGATTAGCGCAATAATTTAATGGACAAAACAATATAAATATGCTAATATATACTGCGTTCTTTAGTATAGGAGATGACATCATGTCACGTCATGAAAAGCGCTCTCCTGGACGGGGAGACAATCGTATATCGCTGTGGATTGCAGCGTTTATCTTGGAGGTATGGTATGCATTTTTTATCATGCCTTTATGGTCTCGCATTACAGCAATTGGGTTGATCATCACGATGGTGATTGTTACTATATTTGGTGCGGAAGCATTTTTTGCACCGATTGCGACAATTATGTTGCAGGTTAAGCTTACGTTTATCGATCCGTTTTTTGGTTTAGTGGCCAAGGCTGCTGCACCGCTCAAGAGTGGTCTGATCAAGGTGGCGCATATCATCGCTGGTATTTCTGCTTCACTGTGGAAGAATTACCTGATCAATTGGGTGCAATTTGATTTTACGGCTTGGTTTGCTAAAAAAGGTGGGCGTATCTTTATAAAGTCTGCATTGACTTTTGTTGGGCGGTGGGCGCTTATAAAGTTTTTGGTCACGCAGTCATTTGGCAAAGAGCGACGTGGTGTTCGTCGGTTGCCTGGGTATGTCCTATCAATTGTGGAGTGCTCACCTATTGGGTATCCCATTCGCTGGTGGAAGCGCGCGACAGAAAGGCAAAAGCGTCTCGCGATAGGTATTGTCCTTTGCGTTATCTTGTCGATGCTAGGTCATGCAGTGATGGGTTTCTCTATTTTGGTGGCAGATTTTATTTGGGAGATCATACTGCGTCTATGGGTGTGGATCAAGGCTTTGTGGCGGTGGATTTTGCCAATTATTCTAAGGATGATTCCAGGTTTTATGATGAAGCTTTTCTCATCATTCGCAGAAAAGGTGATTCGACTATTGCCGATCGTAAGAAACAACATTTACTATCTTTATGTGGTTAATTTTTACCGCACCAAGATTAGTAATGTGATCCGACGATTGCGTCGAAATCGCGTACATATACGTAGGCGCGCACGCGCCGTTGTGCCGACACCGCTCTATACCAAGGCGCAAGGCTTGCTCAATGCTGCGTCAAAAAATGACATGGATAAAGCGGTTGATCACAAAGAGGGGGGAAAAGAGAGAGCTCTATAACAAATGGTTGTAGAGCTTTTTAATTAATTGACATGATTTATCTTATAGTATAAATTACAGTGTTTGTTAATTGAGCAAACGCATCTATGGAGAAAAGTTCATTGGATAAGAGAAAAATGCAACCCATCTTAGCGCTTCTTTATAATCTGATTTTCGGGAGTGTTTACTTTATTTTTGTTGTTATTGGTAGGGTGGTGAAATCAGAAACGTTAATGGATACTATGGTTAAGATTAGCGAAGA
>JAHDCW010000033.1:3438-11087 GCA_020629675.1 Minisyncoccota bacterium
TGGATCAAGAAAAAAGTACAGCATTAATTGTGGAGGCGCTTTTAGGGTAAAAGCGCCTTTTATTTTATTTGACAATAACAGAATTATATGATATCAATAATAGTCACGAGTTATGTGGCTGCGTCTTGACGCGTGTACTTTCATAAATTAACAAGGTAGATTAATTAGTACTTGTTTTCACGGGCTCAGTATCTAAATTTGTCTACTCAATATACACTTTCCCAACGGGAGTAATTTCCGCTGGATCTATATCTCAATTAGCATAAATGGGGAGAAGTATGTTAAGAAAATTTTTAAGGGCAAGTCCAGGTGTGTTTCTATTTCGATGGCTTGTTTCGGCGATACTCATCTTTGGTGCGTATAATCCGTCTGGAAAGTCATACTACCATTACATGATGAATGTGGATAATCCATCCGATGCATGGAATGTTCTTGGGGCAGTTGCTATCTGCTTGCTTCTTGTCGCTTTATTTATAGCGACTTATAAGGCCTTAGGTTTCTGGGGAAAGGTAATTTTTGGAATACTATTTGGAGCAGTTGGCTATCTTTTTGTCCAAGAGGGTTGGGTTGATGTTAACTCAGCTGAGTCAATGACATGGTTTGGTCTTGGTTGCCTTAGCTTCATGGGTGGAGTCGGTTTATCGGGTGCAATCGTGTGGCGTCGTGCAACTGGTCAGGTCGTTACCGATGAGGCTGATGATTTGCGGAGTTAATCGTGCTGTGACCGAATAACGATTTATAAAGGCTCTAGCAACGCTAGAGCCTTTTAAAATGAAAACTTACGAGGTGATTAGTGAGCAAAATTAAATCTTTATTCTCTGATCAATTTGATGTAGACCGCATAGTAAATGCAGTCTTTAAATTCATTTTGCAGAAGGCGCTTGTTTCTTTCACTATAGGTATAGTGATTGTGGGTTTGTCTTTGATGATCTTAGTATTCATGTTTCCGGTGGTTGCGGTGGAGGCGCTAATTGAAAATGAGCTTCTGATGATTTGTTACAGCGATCCATTTAGTTGTAGTGGCTCTGGTCAAGAAAAACTTAGAAATAATTTTTCTGCGTACCCAGGAGAATGAGTATGAGTAAAAATGATAATCCATATCAAATATTTGATATGGATTTTTAGTTGACATTTTATATAAAAAATGTTAAAGTGTAGTTATTGTACTTTAATTCATATTACACATACGTGGAGGTGGATAATGGATCTTGTGAGACGCTCGTTTCGTGCTTTATCTGCGCTGTGTGCACGTGTCACTTTTTTTCAGTGGAGTGCATTTGTGCTTTGTTTGACCTTGATGGTATCGTGTTATCTTTATTTTGGCCGAGAGGTGCTGATTGCTTTTGGTAAGAAGCTGATCGAAAAGTGGATTCCGGCAGCTGTGCGCTGGCTGGTAAAAATAGGCCCTAAAGCTTTTATGAAGACGATGACTTCTAACTGGGTCAAAAAAATCATACTGCTGATACTTATTCGGTGGACGACTGAAAAGTTTATAGCGTGGGTCTTTGAAAAAGAAAGATGGCTAGAGCAGAAGCTGCGCGAGATTTTTATCGAGAGGCCGCAACTATTTTGGGCTAAATGCACACGGCTACAAAAGGCATTAGTAATTGGTTTGCCTGTGATTACTGCTGTTATTTTCTTTCAGCTCAAGGCGCTCGCTTTCTTTGCGGTCTTTATCGACTATGTCGTGATATTACTGGCACCGTGGATTATGAGGCTGATCTTTTTACTTTCTAAAAAAGCTGTAGGTCAGGCGATCTTTAAGTTTCTATCAGTGACATGTGGGTGGTTCTATTTATGGCTTATCAAAAAGCCACTCTTTAGCACAGCTCATCAAAAACTAATGGTGTACTATGGTGAGGTAACTGAGCCACTTGAGCGTGCGAGTGCACAAAGAGAAAAGCTCAAAGAGTGCAAGGTGGATGTCAGCAACCATCCACTAGAGTCTTAGTGATGGTTTAGCGCAACAAGTTGCAGGTTCGTGGAAAAGATAAGTGGAGAGGTGTCTCTTAGGCCCTCTCCTTTTTTTTGGTAAAATTTCTCATATGTATTTTTTAGTTACACAATTTTCATGAGAATATATTCTTGCAGCGTGTAGGGTGTGCGCGTTTTCAATTTGACGTTGGTAGATGATTGCGATATCGTTGCAGTATCTGTTCTTTGGAGGCATGGTATATGCTTGTTATAGCTTTAAATTATGAGTTGTTTATCCTTCATGTAGCTACACTTTTAAACTTGTGGGTGTGTTTGTGTGGACTAGCTTTTTTTTGGCGACATACGACTGGCTCTGAGTTGTCTGTGCGACAAGCGCGCCACAAGTCCACAGAGCTGTGTCAAAAAACCTTTAACGTTGAGAGGGTAGAAGTGTATCCCTGGGTAATTTCTCTTTTTGTGTATACACAGCCCACAGCGTCTTATATTGAAGAAGTTGTCTTCTACAAAAATCATCCAAATTTTGATGATATTAAGGAGTTGAAAGCTGGGGAAGTGATCACATTTTTGTCACGAAAAAATTCCTTTCATGGGGCACGACCATGGTGTGGCAGTCTTTTGCCTAGTGCCTTTATGGAGCTATGTAGGACTAGTTCAAGAACTCAGGTCACAAATGTGATCTGAGTTTTGTCATACAAAGTATGATAAATAGTTGACGCGCTGGTATGGGATTGATATAGTGCCTGCAACAACAGAACTTTGACAACAAGAGCTTACACCCTCCTTCATATTTTTCAGAAAATCCTGAGGTGGGTGTAAGTTTTTAAAGCACATCTATGCGCATCTTACGAAACCTCTTTCGCTACAGTGCGAAAGGACTCCTCATCATCATGCCGATTATGATTATCGCTAGTTTTTTGTGGGGGAGCGTCGATGTGCTAAGTGATCTTTTCCCACGTGCATCGCGGACTCTGCTTCTGCTGTGCACGTTTTTGTTTTTAGCAGTTTTGGGTTACGTGTTTTCGAGGCATTCATCACGTGTAGCACTTGGCATTTTTGGTCATAGTCGTCACAGCCAAGGCAAGCTCAAAAATATGCGACTACTCTTTGTGCATTTTGTGAAGAGCATCCTCTGGCGTGATCAAGTCTTTGAAGAGGCAGTGTGGGTGACAGAGAGTGGTTCACGGGTACGCAAAATCGGATTTGTGACCAAACATGCTCTTCATGCCTATGGTATGTCAGACTACGCGTGCGTGTTTATCCCAGGAGCTTTTTCTTTCCAGGGGGAGGTGGTATTTATACCGAGGCAGGAACTCATCCCGATCACGAGACCTAAGGAGGAGGTGCTCCTGTTAGCGATCTCCGCAGGTCTCGCACTGCCAGAGCATGAGCATCATAAAATCAGGAAAAGGGTCTAGAGATTTATCCTATAAATGAGCTAAGTTAACATTATGAACATCCAGTACATCGACCACGAAAACTACCAACGAGCGACAACATGGAGTAAGCATGCTGACTCCAGGGCGAGTATCATCCTCGCATTTAATGCAGCTCTGGTCGCGCTCCTTGTCACAGAAAACCCGTACACACATAAATTTTCAGAAGTCATCCATGGGCATGCGTATGCCTCCTGGGCACCTGCAATCAGTATGGGTATAGGATTATTTGCCGCTTTTGTAGCTCTCTTTTTGGCTTCTAGTATCAGTGCGTTTCTGGTGCTGATGCGCGATCAGCGCATGCGCCGTACGAGTCATGATACAGTTTTTTCCTGGATGAGTATCACTAACATGTCATGTAGTGAGTACCGTCAAAAACTCTACAAACTCAACGACTCCCAGACAGCACATGCTTGGGAAGAGCAAACGTATATCGCATCACATGTCGCACGACTCAAGATGCGGTGGCTGCGACGGGCGTGGCTAGCGCTTGCTGGAAGTATCTTCTTTGCTGTGTCGTTTGTGGTGCTTACAATCTTTTTTGTCTAAATTGAGTTGTATGACGTATCACTCTAAATTACCTCTCCCATAAAGAGAGGGATGCCGATACGCCGGCGTGGTGTCTCGCCGGGGAGGAGGTCATGCTTTCTCTGCGCGAGCTCACCACGCTTACCATGATGCTGGTCTATATGATGGGCTTTGTGGCTAGCGCCGAGGTGGAGTGTGTTCTTGCCGTATTTTGTCCGGACTTTATCGACAGCGTCGTAGAGATTGCACATCTTGGTGACATGGACATGACCACCAAAGAGGTCCATTTGAGATTTTTCGATACTTTGTAGTTTGAGGAGGTGGACACTGGTGGAGCGATATAACGTACGACTATGAAAGAGGTGCTCAAAGGCAGGTTTGATCGCATCGATAACCTCATGTGGGAAAGCGCTCGGGCGCGACAGTGTGACACGCAAACCCGTGACGCGAAACTGCTGTGATTTGAGAAGGATAGCGACTTCTGTGGGCTCTTGGTCATAGCGTCTAGCTTTCATGCAGGCTGCCTCGATGTTGCGTGCGAGCTGGGAGAAAACATAATCTTTTTCTGAGGAGGGCGGGGTAAAGGTTTTGCTTTTGGTGATGCTTCCGTAGGCTCGTTTTTCTTCAGTGTTGAGGGGGAGGACGTGACGACCATTGAGTTCTTGCCAGATCTCATAGTAGGGCTTGGCGGTCCATCTTCTGACCCAGGCTTCATCGCGGTAGGAAAAATCAAGAGCTGTATGCATGTGGTGTTTGGTGAGGAAGGCGCTGGTCTGCGTCCCAATACCCCAGACATCACCGATAGAGAGCTTGCTTAGATAGCGGTGAATATCGCGCGCTTCGATGGCGGTGAGGCCGGAGGGTTTTTGCCATTTTGAGCCAATCTTGGCGACGACTTTGTTAGGCGCGAGGCCAACAGAAAATGTAAATCCGAGCTCACGGTCGAGGTCACGTTTGATCATCGCTGCGATCTGCGGATATGAGCAGCGATGGACACGTCTGAGTCCAGTGATGTCAGCGAAGCATTCATCAATCCCGTATTCCTCGACATCAGGCGTGTAGCGCCGTACGATTTCATAAAATCTCTTAGAGAGAATGCTGTAGGTTTCGTAGTCGGATGGCAGAACGACGACATCAGGACAGATTTTTTTAATATCACTGATTCTCATGGCGCGTGTGACACCAGCTGCTTTGGCTTCGTAGCTGAGAGAGGCAGCGATACCACGTTCAGATCCTGTGATGACAGGTCGACCTTTGAGAGCGGGGTTGCGTGACTGCTCGCATGCAGCAAAAAAAGCATCACCATCGATATGGAGGATGGCGCGTGGGTATTTGCCGATCGAGAGCTGTGGGCGTGAAGGAGTGAGGGACATGATGTTTAATATTTGCGGATGATGCTAACGACAACAGCAGCGATCGAAAGTTCTTCTTCTGGATAGATGTCCTTGTACTTTTTGTTGCCAGCTTTGAGGTAGACTTTTCCTCCCTCTTTGATGAAGTATTTAATCGTGTATTTACGGTCGACTTCTGCGATGACGATGTCACCGTTTTTGGCTTCGCGCCCCCTCTCAACGAGAGCCATATCACCAGGCATAATCCCGGCATCTGTCATGGACTCACCGCTGATCTTGAGGATGTACGTAGCTTCTTTTTTCTGGATCAAAAATTCATCGAGCGTCATAGTGTCGATGAGTTCTTCTTCTGCTGCAGAGGGAAAACCCGCCTCGACAGAACCGAGGATGGGGAGAGCGCGTAGGCGACGACCAGGGGAGAGTTTGCCGGTGTCGTCACGCTCGACAAAGCCTGCCTCGACGAGCTCGTCTGTTTTTATTTTGATCGTGGAGAGTGATTTGTAGGCAGTGGCGGCGAGCATCTCACGGTAGCGTGGGATACGACCGTGGTTGTGATAGTAAGTTGTTATATATGTAAGAAGAGGAGTTTTCATAAATTTTTTTATCCTTAGATAGTATATCGAACATTTGTTCGATTTGTCAATGAAGGGGTATATTTTTGGAAAATCACAGCGTGAGAAAGTTGGAGGCTATTGTTTGACTAATTATAATATAAATGTTATTATATTAATGAATGAAATCTTTCATTGAAATACAGAGGATATAACTATGGCGTTACATATGCCCGTAGTAGGTGCTGCGCTTGCTGTGATTGCTGCAAAAACGACCTATGATAGAAATCGCCGCCTAGCGAATATGGGTATTGATGAGGATGTACTCAGAAGTATTTTTAGTCACCACGGTGTCGATGGCGACAAAATTGATTATTTGGCGCCTCTTCTTATTAGACACCAAAAAAACGCTGGATATACGAAAGACCGTTATTTAAAGGTCATTGCGTCGCGGCTCAAGTATAGAGAGGTGGAGGATGCTGTAATCGCAGAGATAATCGCCGATATTGAGTCTCGAGAGCCGATTAAGCTAACGCCTACATCTTTTGTGGTAGATGCGGGTAAAAATGGCTTAAAAAAGGTAAAAAATGTCTTAAATAAGGACGTTTAGTATTATGTCAGAGGGGTGTATGACGCAGAATCATACACTCTTTTTTATTTGACAAAAAGTTAAACATATGTTAACATTCTATGTCGCAGTAAATATGTCCATATTATTTTAAACCAAATATATTAATGGCTTAAGAGGATTTAGGGCTTATACATGCGGCTAGTAAATTAAAAATTTCAATTAACTTAAAAAAGGAGCATGATATGCGTTATACTCGCATAGGTTTTGCGGTGCTTTCGCTAGGATTACTATCCTCAGCGGTAAGCGCAAAAGAGAAAATTCCTGCTTTGCTTTGGGGTGCTGATTTAACAGCGATTCAATGTATTGAGGGGGGTATCTGTCAGTCTAGCGGTGTCGATGCTGAGCTGGTTCTCAGAAACAGTATCGACCAGCAGATCGATGACATCCGGTCAGGTAAAACCGGGTGGTTCCGCGGAACTCTGGAACAGGCAGTCTATGCCAACGACCAGCTCTGCGAGACTCCTGATCATTGCTTGTGGCACGCTATGCAGTACTCTGACTCAACGGGCGGCGACGGACTTCTAGTTCATAGTGGCCTCACTGATGTCTCAGAGCTCTGTGGTAAGACGATCGGCATGCAAAAGGCGGGCCCACATATGGGTCTCTCTGCTACAATCGAGCAACTTGCCAAATGCCCAACTGGGAACGAAATCCGCTACAAGTGGTATGACGATCTGGGATTGGATAGTGCAAACAAAGCTTCTGCTCTTCATGGGTTTGAGCGCGGTGAAGTCGATGCTGCGATGGGGATCACAGTAGAGCTCCAAGACTTGGGCCAAGGCTCAGTGCTTGTGAGTACAGCAACACTTCGTGACTCGATCAAGGACTCGCTCTTTGTGACAGCTGCCAAGGCTGCAAGTGACCCTGAGACAGTGAGTGCACTGACGCACGCACTGCTAAAGGCAAACGAACAGACTGTAGCGATCGCAAAAGCTGGTGGCAACGCGTGGACTGAGCTCACCTACCAAGGTGCAGATCAGCTCTTTGGTACGCCAGATGATCCGAAGTTTGCCGGTATCATGAGTGATATGTATAAACTTGACCTCACGATGTCGCGCTGGACGGGAAACGTCATCTATGCCACTTGTGAAACAGCAACTGGCAAGACCAGTCTCACATGTATGAACAGCATTGTAGGCGACAAGGCGCAGTATCTGCAAAAGCTCGGCCTCATACGCGACCCAGCGCGCGCTGCAAACATTCAGGTGTTTCAGCACGA
>JAHDCW010000034.1 GCA_020629675.1 Minisyncoccota bacterium
AAAAGCACCCCCTAAGGAGTGCTCTGTCTTTGCGCGTAAATACGACCTACGCCTTGTCTGAAGTACATGCACAGCGGTATAACCACATACCGATAATACTTCCCACAATCGGACCGAGGAGGTACATCATATTAAATGACCCGATACCCAGCGCTACCGCTGGATTGAGCACACCATTGGAAACAGTACTTGCAATGACGATACCAAGAAAAAGTGAACCACCGATGACGAGACCGCCCATACTCTCCGCTGCTTTGCCGTAAACGACGGCAGCTATACCAAAGGTAAAAAGAATCATACCGAGAGCTTCAGCAGCACCGATCTCTAGTCCAGTTCCCACGGTAAGATCAAGATCACCTGCCCCAAATAAGCTAGAAGCGAGCATCATAGCCCCATACGCACCAGCAAATTGTGCCACGATATAAAATGCAGCGTCTTGATGGGAGATCTTTTTGAGTGACCAGAGACCTGCCGTCACTGCTGGATTAATATGACATCCTGACACATGGCCGATTGTATAAACAAACAACCCAAGTGTAACCATCGCTAAAATTGGCGTCCATACAGGCACGTCAAACGCGATACTTAAAATGACCACCAAGGTCAATGTCGCCGTACCAAAGAACTCTAAAGCGTACTTTTTCATAAAGCTTACTTATTTTATTACTATATTTATGGTACCACAGGATTGTACTACCAAAAAACACTCACATGCGTGAGTGTTTTAGGGTTAGAGACTATTGCCACCTTAGCGCTGACCACCTCGACCTCCCTTGTTCTTCTTGAGAATCTCTAGATCGATACCGTTATCCTGGGCCCACTGCTGCATCTCTTCGCGCTTTTGCTCTTTGAGCTCTTTGCGCTCTTCACGTGAGAGATCGCCCATTGACTCTTTCATCACCTCACGCTCGCTACGAAGCTCATCTTTTTTAGCAGTAATGAGATTCTTCTGATCTGCTGTCAGATCGCCATTCTCGACGAGAGCATCAAGCTTTTCATTAAACCTCTGTTGCTTTTGCTCGCGCTTTTCTTCACGCACCTCTGCAACTACGTCTTCTACCTCAGACTGGTTGAGACCAAATCGCTCCACGAGCTTGGTAACTAGAATGTTTTGTCGTTCTTCACCTTGCTCTTGTGCTTGTGCTGGAGATGACATTACCATGACGCCACCAAGTGCAAGTGCAGCTACACTAAGAGGGACGATACTTTTAAGATTCTTTTTCATATATTTATACTTATCTATTATTGATGGAAAAGCTGTAGTGCGCTAGCTTCACTGCCTTTCACACACAGTATTACGCATGAAATTTAGTTTTGTTTCACTTTTCATTGTGAGTACATTTGCTACACTGCTACATATGACTAAAACACACAAAATAACACTTATTTTTCCTGAGCAACTCTTCTATGACGTCGCGTATGAACCTGGATCCACGATCGTCATAATTGAAGATCCGCTGATCTTCGGTGATCAGCGTTATCCTCTTCGCACCCATAAATCTAAACGGGTATTTCACCGTGCGACAATGAAAGCATATGAGGCATACCTAAAGACCCAGAAATACACAGTAAAATACCATGCGTGGCAACCAGGACTCACATACGACGACGCCCTGTCACCATACGCATGCACAGAGATCGTCATGTTTGCGTGTAGCGATGTCATCCGCATGCGCCGTCTTAGGCGCTGGGCAGAAGAAAAAAATGTCACCCTCACGCTCAAAAAATCACCTTACTTTCTCAATACAACGCAAGAAAACAAACCTCTCCTTGATGTACCCAAGCCACGGATGCATACCTTTTACAAGCATCAGCGTGTAAACCTAGGAATTCTCATGGAGGCCGATGGTACTACACCGCTCGGCGGAAAATGGTCTTATGACGAAGACAATCGAAAAAAAGTCCCAAGAAAAGAAATTGAACTCATCCCTGGTGACCTCACTAGAACAGAGAATCACTATATCGCTGAGGCAGAAGAATACGTCAATGAAAAATTTCCAGATGCTCCTGGTAGCGGCTATTGCTACTTTCCAGTAACCAGAGAGGACGCCCTCACTGCACTTGATGACTTCCTTTCGGAGCGTTTTCTAAAATTTGGCCCCTATGAAGATGCGATGGTTGCGGGACAATCACGCCTTTATCACAGCACTCTTTCCCCCCTCCTAAACTGCGGCCTCCTTACGCCGCGTGAAGTGATAAATGCAGCTCTCACGTACTGGGAAAATCTACCAGATAGAATGAATCACCTCCCCTCCATAGAAGGCTTTATCCGACAGATCATTGGCTGGCGAGAATACATGCGCGGTATCTATGACTTTCACGGTATCGCACTCCGTACCAGCAATGCCTGGGATCACAAACGCTCACTACCACCATCATTTTATGATGGGACAACTGACATAGAACCGCTGGATGACATCATCACCCGTACCCTAAAAACAGGCTACGCTCATCACATTGAGCGTTTGATGGTGCTCGGCAATATTATGTTTTTACTGCGCATCTCTCCCGATGAGATCTATCAGTGGTTTAGTGAGATGTATCTCGATGCATATGACTGGGTGATGGTGCCCAATGTCTACGGCATGAGCCAGAGCACAATCGTAGACTTTATCACTACCAAGCCCTACATTTGTGGTTCTAATTACATCAAAAAAATGAGTAACCACACATGCTCAAGAGACGAAGGATCATGGTGTGATGAAATGGACACACTGTACTGGCAATTTCTTATCGACCACGAAGATCTTCTCAAACCCAATCACCGTTGGCGCATGATGTATAGCCGCGTTGCCGCATACAGCGCAGACGATCGAAGTAGATATCAGAAGCACTTCAATGACATCATCAGCCGCCTCTCTTAATTTCTTACAAATTCAAAAAGCTACCCCCGCTAAGGATAGCTTTTTCTAATTTAGATATACTCAGAGCAAATGCGCAAATTTATTTTTCGCTCAGCCAATAATTGCTCGAGCTTTGCACGTTCGCCCGGCTCAAAAAAGGGTGAATATCGTATATCAACCAACTCCGCACCTACTCCAAAAGAACATGTATTTAAAACTCTATCCTCTCTACCACATTTTCTTCCTAAAAAAATATAGCCCTGACAGGGACTAATAGTATAAAGGTAAGCACAGTGCCTTTTCGTTAACTCTTCTGCGATCACCTCAAGCGTTGCATTAAGATTTTGCTGTGCCACAAACTACCTCTCATAATGTGCATGTATTTAAATTATAACATAATCAAAAACAGAACACTGTGAATAAGTATTCTGCTTTTTCTCTTCAAATTTCTTAGAGAGCTACCAACTCTCTCCCAGCGCACGGGCCTTTTCTTGTGCTGCTGAGAGGCGATCATCAGCACCTTCACGAAACACTCCCTCGTAGATGATGCTCTCAAAATTTGTCACTCCCAAAAACTCCATTGTCTTTTCCATAAAACTGCATCCCATCTCATATGGCGCCATTTCTGGGGTACTGTAGATGCCACCACGCGCTGTGATAAATAATGCCTTTTTGCCCTCAAGGAGACCCACCGGACCTTCATCTGTAAATTTAAACGAAACACCCGCCATCACGATATGGTCGATATACGCCTTCAACCTTGCGGGAAATGAAAAATTCCAAAACGGTGCTACAAATACGTACTTATCAGCCGCTGCAAATTGATCAGCCAACTCTCGTGAGCCACCTTTACCTTCTAGTAGTTCTGCATAGGACTGGGCATCATGGCACCCCACACCAGCTTCTTCCAGGTGAATGTGCGTTACCTGATCATCAGGATGCGCTTCTTGGTACGAGAAAAGAAACTGATCCCTCAGCGCAACGGACTGAGATTTTTCTGGATTGGGATGGGAGGTGATAACAAGGATATGGGACATAGGCTAAAACTATATTTTACCCTGTTATCATACCACGCCTAGAGGTATTGATGCACTATGATACTTTTTTAGGCGGAAGCGGGATTAGCACACTCGTGCGCTTCTTGTAGGCTTCAAAATCAGGATCACCTGCATATTTCTTTTCAAGCATAGGAATACCAGAAACAAACAGAAGGAGAAATGTGATAACGATAGGACTGATAATACCCACTGCACCAGCGGGTAATGTCACAACAACCAAAAACAGTCCCCACCACATCGTCATCTCACCAAAATAATTAGGATGGCGCGAATATTTCCAGAGACCTTCCGTCATAAGCCCTGTTTTATCAGGATTGTCTATAAACTTGGTAAGCTGATAGTCAGACACAGCTTCAAAATAAAATCCGATAACCCAAAGAAAAAATCCTAAGATACTCAAAAGGTTGAAGCTCTGCTCAGGGCTGATCACGGCAATATGGGCCGGCATCATCACGATGAGCATCAAAAGACCCTGAAGGACATATATTTGAAAAAAAGAACGTATAACAAAAGTCTTTCCCCAATCTTCGCGCCACTTTTTGTAGCGATAGTCCTCACTTTTTTTGCGGTTGCGCATAAATATATGCACCGCTAGCCGCAGACCCCACAGGATGACAAGTACCAGTACGCACATACCATATACACTCACCTCTTTAGTAGCAAGATAATACATACACACAAACACATACCCTAATCCCCATGCCACATCTGCAATATCGTTACGCTTAAGTATCAGTGAAAGCGCAAACATCACACACACAAAGATACTAATTACTGTCGCAGCCTCGAGAAAAACGTGCCAAAGCTCCATAATTAGTAATTAAGAAAATTGAGAATATAGTATCCCGCAAGTGCCACTGTCCCCGTAAGGATAAACCCCCACAGAACATCCACGACGACGACTTGCATCGACCACCCCTTGAGTGTAGCCATGTTGGTCATGTCATACGTTGCGTAGCAGAAAAAACCAAACAGTCCTCCGTAGAAAAAAGCACGCCCCGCCTGCTGGAGCTCATAGCTTGGCAAGATCGCATACACAAAAATTCCAATGATATAGATCAAGTAGAAGCCAATCGCTGCTGGGATGTTAAATGGCTGCAGCAGAAAGTCACCAATGCGCTTAAAGTAAAAAGCCTTCGCTACGGTACCCAGCCAGATAAAATCAATCAAAAAAAAGACACCTGTCGTCAGAAGGTAGCCAATAATGAGTTTTACCATAAATGTATCTATTAAAAAATTATTTACGTTCAACCTCTACCATCACCTCATTGTAGAGAAATAATGGCATTGAAAGTGGTGGATTGTAACGCGCGGAGATCACCTCACCTTTTGATGTAAGCCCGTCACGCTCAATCATAGCGAGAAGCTCTTGCTTTTTAGATTCAATCCTTGTAGGTGTCGCAAAAAAACGGTAGCTGTGCACTGCGAGTTGCCGCTCACCCACCTCACGGATCTGCACAACATCATTGATTGGTGTGGGAATTGTCTCCATCGTATATTCACTCGGCATCACAAATCCGATGATGCGCTTCTGTTCCTGTGCATTCTCGAGCACCGGCACCGTCATCGCGATCTTTTCAGATAGCTGACCTTCCTCAAGGACGGGCGCTGTCATCTTGATATTTTGTTTTGCGAGATTGTTACCAAAGATGTAATCAGCGATTACGCGAAAGCCAGCATTGAGAGCAGCGTCATAGTCGCCAGTCACAGATGTTTCAGCGACGATGTAGGGCGTATATGTGCGCACCTCATACCCCTCTGCCACTTTATCTACCTCATATTGCGGCGCTTCGAGTGTGGCTACGCTGTAGTAACTCCACGCGCTCCATGCACCGATAACTATAAAAAGTAATAAGAAATAAAACATCGCTTTTTTCATATATTTCTAGTGTAGCACTAGTTGTAGAAGTTGCGCTATACTTAAACCATGAAAATGACCCAAACCACATTTTGCAACATCGCAACCTTCGCGCTCGTTGAGATCAGTCCGATACTGCTCTTTTTTATAGGATTCCGCCTCTATGGATTTGATACAGCTGTCATAGCACTTGCAGCAGCGACAGCGATTGCTACGATTTTTAGTATTATTATCAAAAAGCGCATCCCCTACTTTGCACTGATCGTTTCTGGTAGCACCATCCTCGCTGCGGTTGCGACAATTACCACAGACAATCCTCACATACTCATTATCCGCGACAGCTTTTACTACAGTGGATTTGGCGTCATCCTTCTTTTGCTTGCTTCACAAAAAACGCTCATCCTCAAAAAAATGTTTGACCAAATTTTTGGCATTACGGATACTGCCTGGCTCATCCTACAGCGACGCTGGGGCATCCTCCTCACTATAATCGGTGCGATCAATACCCTCATCGGTTTTTCCCTCCCACTCTCACTATGGGTGACGTATAAAGCCGGCATTATCATTGTATTCATTCTATTTGGACTGTATCAATTTACACTCACAAGAAATCATCGTCTCACTAAAACCAATAACCTCGGACTTTGGAGTGAGCAGTAAGCTCTCTAAAATTAGACGCCAAAACAAAAAACACCACAAATTGTGATGTGTTTTGGTTGGCGCTGATAGATACAAATTAAATCTATCAGCGCGGTATGTTTAGTAATCCAACTCAGCATACGCTTGCTGACGTTTTTCTAACATCAGATCTGCATAAGCCTCCTCCTCGATAGCTAAAATCGGACCAATTTTTTGACCAGTACCGCGTGGCGACAAAAACTGTCGATCGCGGTTGTGTCTACCCCTACGGGACCAACGCTTTTTTTTAAGTTTTATCTGGAGATGTGAGGCCGGACGCTTGATATGAGAACCTCCAGACTTAACACAGCCACGTAAATCAACCTCCGTAGACTCATCAGAGGGGCCAATTTTTGGCGCAGCACTAAAATTAATACTTCCTTGATGAATATAAAATGTTGTGAATTCGCTGTCGGTTGTTTGCCTAGCGGCAATACAACCCAGAACTGTGATATTTGATAAATCATAGGGTGTATATCTTTTTTTACGAGATACAGTCATAAATCACCTTAATGAACAATTGTAACCAAATATTAACATAATTTTATCATTATGTCAATATTATGAACACACTCACTTCTACCTTAAAAAAAATTATTTATACCTTCCTCTTAATCACAAAAGAAAAATGCAGGCGATCAGCGGATCACCTGCATTTGCATCAATGAAGACTAGAGATTAGATTGTAACGCTCTCACCTGTTCTATCCATAGCGTCACGTCCGCATCAGTTGGCATACGCCAATCACTTCGCGGACTGAGTGAAACCAATCCAGTCTTTGGACCACCTGGCACACAATCACGTTTATACTGTGACCCAAAGAATCGTTCGTATGTCTGCTTTAATCTTCTTAGGATTTCTGCAGCATTAAACTCTTCTTTAAATGCATGCCGCGCAAGATGGTAGATCACCTCAGGCGGTCGGCCAAACCGAACAATATAGTACATATAAAAATCTATCAGTCGATAAGAACCAATCTCATCCTCTGTCAAATGAACAATCTTACCACCCTCAGGCGGAAGCAACTCAGGTGAAATTTCTGTTTCTACAATTTGTAACAAACACTCTCGCAACTCACTCTCTTGGACAAAAACATTATCGGCTGCCCACACAGTAAGATATTTGACAAGAGTTTTTGGTACGGTAGCGTTCACATTGTAGTGTGACATGTGATCACCTTTGTATGTACACCAGCCGATAAATATCTCAGACATGTCCCCCGTTCCGAGTACGATACCATCACCACCAGCGCGATTAAACAAATATTCTGTTCTCTGACGTGCTTGTATGTTTTGATAATTCGTTTTGCGCTCATCCGGATCATTCGCAGGATCATAACCGCAATCCTTACAGACACTTTCTACTGACTTCTCTATTGAATACTCCTCCATCGTACATCCGATTGAGCGCATCAGCTTTAAAGCGTTTTTATAGGTCACATCCATAATTTGTACCAGGACCAGGCATCGTAATACCTATAATGTTTTTCCGTGATATACCCAATCGATCCATAGCATATGCAGCTACGATCAAAGCAAGCGTCGAATCTAATCCCCCCGAAACACCAATACAAACCTGTGGAGATTTCTGCGGTAGACTCGATATACGACTCGCTAAAGCAGATGATTGAATCTGAAAAGCTTCATAACATCGCTCACCCACCAAACCATCTTCTTCTGGCACAAATGGCGTAGGAGACACATAGCGGAAAAATTTTTCTCGCTCGACATATTCCAATGACCGCTTTTCAGTAAATATAATGTCAGCCGAAATCTTTCGCATCTTTGCAGCGTAATCATAAGCATTATCAGCAAAAGTATTTTGCTGTCGTCGATCAGAAATTAGTGAGCCCGTATCAACATCCCGAATAATCCAATCACTCTCCTGACTAAAACGTTCATTTTCAGCGATGATTTCTCCACGCTCAGCAATCAAGCACTGACCATCCCATGAGACATTAGTTGTATTCTCACCAAATCCAGCACTACAATACACTGCCACTGCCATGCAAATACCAGAATCACTCTTCATCATCATTTTACGAAAATCACCTTTTCCGATCGTAATATTTGATGCTGAAAGGTTACACAAAACAGTCGCACCAGCCAATGCTGCTATGCGTGCTGGCGATACTGGTATCCACGAATCTTCACAAATCGCATAGCTAAAAATAGCATGAGAGCCCGGATGCAAGGCAAATAACAAATCATTGCCAAAAGGTATGTCTTGATGCTCATCAATTGATACCGTATCGACACCTAGACTGCCTGCAATTTTAGCTGGACGAAAAAATTGCAATTCAATAAATTCACGATAGTTAGGCAGGTAAGATTTTGGCACAATACCTAAAATTTTACCCCGAGCAATCACAACAGCTACATTATACAAATCACTACCCACTGCAAGCGGCATACCAACTGCAAACATGACATTGCAGTCGCTCGTATTTCTCACAAGCGTCAAAAGCTCTTGCTTGCAAGCTTTAAGCAGTGTGTCATCATGAAACAAATTTCCACACGTGTAACCACTCAATGACAACTCACTAAACGTAATCTGCTCAACACCATGGGATGCCAAGACTCCTACAACCCGCTCAATTTCCTCACGGTTTGCCTCTGGATTTGCGATGACAGCTTTAGTTGTTGCTGCTGCTATGCGCACAAAGCCATGCTTTGCTAATGCATTCATACTCATTTTTTATCTCCTCATGTCAAATCATTATAACGTCGACTCCTAAAGTCTTCGTTAGGATGAAATAAAATTTCAGTTGAGACGTTTCCAGGTCGAATTTTGACCATCTCCACCCCAACATGCTCAGTGTTATCAGTGTATACATTACCCTTAGAACGCTGCAGCTTAATTTCCAACTCTTGAAACGGAATATCAAAACTATTAGGAATACGAGAGCATATCGCCGTAAGGACCCAATTTTGTGCTTCCAGATCAAGTAACACATTTCCACCTGCAGAATAGTTGTAACCTGTGGAACCTGCTGCATTTGCGATTATCACGCCATCTGCATGGCAATTAAACGGAGTCCTCGGAAAACTTTTTTCTCCTCTTATGCCCATATGCAACATCTCATTTTTTACAGACTTAAAGCTTATATCTTGAAAAGCCATTGCACTCCTTACAGATTTGTCACTAAAATACATCTCAACAACAATTGCTTGAGAGAATACTTGCTCCCAATGATTCTCAAGTAAAGCCTCGGCTAATTTCTTTGGATTGGTTAAGTCGCGATTCATCATAAAATTCTTCGTTCCAAATCCAACGCCAATAAATGGGACCCCCAAGTGATGTAAATCTCGATGCGCATGCACAAAGCAACCATCTCCGGAAAAAACAACTATGTAGTCAGGACTTTCTTTATCCTCAACTATTCCCTCACACGCCAAAAGATCTTTACGGCACTGCACCGCTGCTTTATTTCTCTCATCGACATACGCGTATACCTTCACAGTCATTATTGCTCTCCAGTTTTTTTAATTGTTAAGGACCTAAACCTTTGTTTCAGTTCCTAAATATATTTAGACCCTGAATTAAGGTGACATGCGGAATATTTCCGCATGTCAGTTTAACTACGCTGCCATTTTTTGTTGGCCAATATCCTTGGTGATCATGTAACGATCATACATACCTTTCGCTGCCCATGATAGTGTCGTGCCTGTTTGATCGAGAAAGTTATCCCACGTCATAGGATTGACGAGAATAAACTCATTTTCATGCTCCGCACCAGTCTTTCGATTAACATAAGATGCGAATTGCTCTGCATTTACATCGCCCAGATCATACAAGTAAAACTGGGCAAACTCGTCACTTCCACCTGGTGACGTGTAGAGTCGCGGTGCACACGAAACTGCAGCATTAAGGTCTACCAGATTCAATACATTACAATTGATTTGCAACTCCTCTCGCATCTCCTTGATCGCCATGGACGCAAAGTCATTTGAGCCATCTATCATCCCCGCAGGCAACTCCACCACATCTCCACCGGCTGGGAAACGTGATTGCTTGACGGTTAAAATATGATTAACACCTTCATATCGCAAAGTAACGATGACAAATACTGCCCCACCTCGCAAAAAAGCGATACGCGTCATTTCACGGCCTTGCACATCAAGATAAGTAGAACTGACTTTTAGAAAAAGTATACTTTTCTCACCTTCTCGCATAATAGTCGTAGCAGAGACAATGCTCATTTTTTTAACTTCATACCCACCGTGGATTGAGTCTATGAACTGTTGAAACAAAAGACTTTTTGAAGCAAGACGTGTTATCTGCGCGCTAGCTCCTGCAGATCCAAAAAGGGGTACAGCCGTGTTATTGATCATGACATCTACGACTGATTTCTGTCGCGTATTACTCATACATCACCTCACTATTTTAATTTTAAGAACTTTCTTGCATTAATGAAATTCTTGTTAGACAAAAATTTCCTATTATGAAAGAAAATGATATGTGGCAGGGAGAAGATTCTCCCTGCGCACAATTTACTTCACACAACA
>JAHDCW010000035.1:0-7377 GCA_020629675.1 Minisyncoccota bacterium
TGCTTGCTTGAGAGGGGTTCTTTATCGTGATCAAGGTTTATATTATCTTCTGTGTTGATAAAAAACTGCGATCCGCCTGAGTTAGGTCGGCCAGTGTTAGCCATCGAAATCGTGTATGCGAGGTTACTTTTTGGAGATACATCATCTTGGATGTTATAGCCAGGACCGCCCATACCTGTTCCCTGAGGATCACCCCCTTGTATCATAAATCCCTTGATAATACGGTGAAAGATCACACCATCATAAAATCCCTTCTGAGCAAGTGTGCAAAAGTTGGCAACTGCATGCGGTGCGTCAGCTCCATAAAATTCTAACTCAAACACTCCCTTGTTAGTTGTCACTACCGCACCCGTACATGTCTCAGCAAGCGCGAGGTCATAGTTTTGATTTTCTTGTTCCATCTTTTGGTCATTAATTGTTACGTTTTCCACTTCTTGCTTATCCTCGATTACCGCCTCTTCTACTTTTTCCACCTCTTTGAACACTTCCTCTATCTCACCACCATCACTCTCATCCATAGCTTGCGTCTTGTCTTCACCACCTCGCTCGGCGGTGACGTCTTCCGTACTTGGCGCTGCCGCAGGCGTACACCCCGCCATCATGATAATCACAAGCGCTACGCCGATCAGATTTTTATGCATATGTATTTATCTTAATTATCTCTATGATATCAAACATCGAGAAATGATTAAACTCCCGCTATCTCAAACTGCCTCTCCTGCTCACCTAGTGCTGTGATCGCAACACGTATCACATCATCAGGTAGCAGCCGAATCATAAGCTCAGGCCATTCAACCAATGCAACACCCCATGCATCTGAGACAATATCTGACCAACCAAGCATCTCCATACCATCTCCATCACTACGATAGGCATCTATATGATAAATGCGCTCAATACCCTTTTGCACACCTAGCGTATCCAGTTGTAGATCATACTGATTGATGATCGTAAAGGTAGGACTAGGAAACGGAGGCTCAGCTCCCAGATGTGAAAGTAGTGCCTGCGAAAAAGTCGTCTTGCCCGCGCCAAGATCGCCAGAGAGAGTGATTATGTGCCCAGGCTGTAGATAATCTATGAATATCCGCGCGAATTCAGCTGTTTCCTCAGGTGAGTGCGTCGTAAAAGTCATTTTCTTTTTCATAGCAAAATCGTAACAAAAGTTACCAAAAGACGCAATTATGCATCGTTTATCCACAACACCCTGTCATCAAGTCGTGTATAAACAATGTATAACCACTGGTTATCCACAAAATTGACGCTCCTGCGCGGCATTGATATGATGTTATATTGTTTTGCATTTACTGATCGCTTTTATTTCTCCTCTTGCTGATTTCTATGGCTCTGACTCTCCCAGAACAGTTCTACAAAATCCTCTACGCAAGTCAAAGCGTGATCATTATATTGCCCGAGAACGTCGATGGTGATGAGCTGTGCGCTGGATACGCGCTCGCACACTACCTTCATAATCGCAACATCGAGTGCATCCTCGTCACCAGTGATTGCCATGAGACGCAGAAATCTTACACATTCCTCCCAACGCCACGTCACGTGCGCTCTGACCTCAAGCACGCACGAGACTTCCTTCTCGTTTTTAAAACAACCTATAACGACATCACCAACGTCCGCACAACACGCACTGATGATAAGCTCACCATCCATGTTACCCCCGAAAAAGGCAGTATCGACGCGCGCGACTTTTCATTTGAGCTTTCTGACTTTCCTTTTGATGCTCTACTCACCCTCGGTCTATCCTCACGGGAAGATGCAGGCTCTGTATTTCGAGAGACACCTGACATCTTCTATGATGTACCAATTATCAACATCGACCGCTCCAGCGACAACGAGGAATTTGGCCATATCAACATGATCATCCGCACTGCCTCTTCTCTCAGTGAGGTTATCGCTGATCTCCTCCTCAAAGAAAGCAAACAAAACGTCACTTCAGATGTGGCACAGTGTCTCCTAACCGGTATTATCAGTGGCACTGACAGCTTTCGCAAATCACAAACCACCCCACGAGCACTCTCACTCGCGAGTGATCTGATCAAGCAAGGAGCTGACCAACAGGAAGTCGTGACGCATATGTACCGCTCACAACCACTCTCTCTACTGCAGCTATGGGGGCGCGCTCTGACATCACTTACTGCCTCAGGACCAGGTAATGCCGTGATGACACTCACCCTCGACGAAGATGATTTCAAAGAAACTAATTCAGAACCACACCTCCTCCCTACAATTGTCGCCAAAGCGCAGCAAAACAACACAAAGGCTCGTATCTGGATGATCTTTTACACATTCAACGACGAAAAAAGACTGTTCGCCAAAACAGTCCGCACCAAAGCATTGCCAGTAGAATATTTCGGCCCTGAAAAAAATGATCTCTACAACACAATTGTACCCGCTGATATCTCACGCGAAAAAATCATCGCAGAGGCAGAAAGAATTCTTCTCGACGACCACTAAGACGCCCTTCCAAGCACCTCATGGAAACGCATCGCACTTTTGTGACACAGAGCCACCGCAAGTGCATCCGCTGTATCATCTGGCTGTGGCACAGCATCTAATTTGAGTGTATGCGTGATTTGAGTCTGCATCTGCGCTTTATCAGCGCGACCATACCCTGTAAGCGCCTGTTTGATCTGGAGTGGAGTATACGACGCGATATCAAGTCCTAACTCATGACATGTATGTACTATGACACCACGAGCTTGCGCGACAGTAATCACAGTTTTAGCATTTTTAAAATAAAAGAGCTCTTCGATTGCTGCTACCTCTGGACTGTACGCTGCTACAAGCTCCTTGAGGTCAGTTGAAATCGCATAGAGACGATCTTCATCTCGCAGACCCTTATCGGTCGTGATACATCCATATGCTACCACTTCAACCTCTTGCCTATCACCGACCACATCAATTACACCCCAACCAACGATTGCAGTGCCGGGATCTATGCCTAAAATACGTTTTGCCTTCATAGATCACTTACGCAAGGTTGTCGTAAATATCCTGCACATCATCGAGATCATCAATCACATCATAGAGTTTTTCATATGCACCCATCTCATCATCACTGAGCTCAACGGTCTGTGAGGGAATATATGTAATCTCAGCATCCGATATCTCAAAACCTTTTTCTGAGAGCATTTTCTGCACATTGTGAAAGGCGCTCATCTCCGTCAAAACAATTAAACCATCATCCTCACGTAAGACGTCCTGCGCCCCAGCATCGATCGCCTCGAGTTCCGCTGTATCCAGATCATCACTCTTTAACCTCATTCGTCCCACATGTGAAAAATTGAAGCTCACACTACCTGTTGGGACAAATTTCCCACCTGTTTTTTTGAGAGCTGTTTTCACTTCGGTAAGTGCGCGATTAGTATTATCTGTCGTGCAGGTGATAATCATCTGCGTTCCGTGCGGTCCCATCGCCTCGTAGACGACCTCCTCCAATTTAGCGCCACCGCCCTCACCTGTGCCAGATTTGATCGCGCGCTCGATATTGTCTTTTGGCATATTAGATGAGCGTGCCTTGGCGATAAGCATCTTAAGTGTACTGTTCATCTCAGGATCACCTCCACCTTGCTGTGCTGCGACGATAATCATCTTAGCGAGACGCGAAAAAACTTTTGCGCGCTTGGCGTCTGTTACACCTTTTTTGTGTTTGATCGAGTGCCACTTGGAATGTCCTGACATAGTGTATAGTATAAATTCTTTTCTCCACCCTAACACAAACACAATCATTTGGTAAATAAAAAGCCATTAGTCATCCTTGACCAATGGCTGTAACACCTTCACATGGTTAATTTTTTTTGTGCTTCTTCCTGGCACAAATCTATGATCTCATTAGATAACTCCCCGACATCAACCTTACTCGAGGCACCAAGCGTCCTCAAATAATTTGCCAGACCTGAATTTGGAGTAGGCGCTGATGAGACTCCATTGTCTCGCTGCACCGTCAGTCTCATGTCGCGCATAGGCTGAATAATGCCAGGCCCTGAGATATCAATAAGAAATTCAACAAACTTTGAATTTGATTTATCAGGAGATACCGAAACTTCCATACCCTGATTTTTGATTATTGCAGTAGAATTATTCACAATCTTCTCCTAATGTACAGTTTTCTAAACTTAACATATTATTTTAAATATGTCAATAAAAACCACTCAACATCCTTGTTGAGCGGTTTAGTTTTATGCCGCAGTTCTGGGTGACATACGATACCAATCAAGATACATCTGCCTAGAAAGCGAATCGATCATATCTCTGATACCATCCTGGATTTCCATATCTATATCCATAGCTGCTGCTTCGTTTTTTTTCGCAACAGACTGGATGTATCTTTGATAGACACCTGAGGGCGCAAATGAAATATCATTTTCCGCAATATTCCATACCACTTTCTCCTTAAAGAGTTGCACACCACAACCCAAGAAGGCGCCAATATGGATACGAAAATAAACACTATCACTACACATTCCCATCGGTACAATGACATAAGAAGGTAAAGCTTCTTGTTGATAGTTGAGAGGATTTCCAGGCTCGAACTGATGCAACCAAATAATATCTAGTTGTCCAACTCTTACTTTACGTAACTTTTTCATAAATATCTCCCAATTTCCGCTTTTAAGCAGAACTTTTATTGTCATCTCATTCTATGAGATACCTAGAGGTGAGAATTTCCCAAAGACAGAAAAGAACTTCATACATCTTTAGGCACGCTTTCTAATAAAATCATATTTTACAATAATTGTCAATATTTAGATGTATTTCTTACCGTTATTAATACCTACACCAAAAATCAATCTCAACATCACCCACAGCCCCTAACACCTCACGACTACATAAACCCTCTGCAGAAAAATCATACAAATCCCCCACCTGATCCCTCTCAGCAACTCCTTGATACAGCAGGAGGTCAGTTCTGAAAATATCAGAAATAACTCCCGCCCATCTTTTTGCGCTTATGGATATTTTCTTCAATGCACTACCACCCCCTGAAACAAGATCTAACTGAAGCCTCTTTTTTATGTTTGCGCGAAATTCCTCTAAGCGCACCTCTTCCTGAAATCGTAATTCATTTGCTCGCGCAACGGAGATTATACGCGCTGCTCGCGCGTGCGTATCGATCTCTTCACTACGGTCTATGTCACTGAGATCCCACACCCATGCATTTTCTCGACTACGGTAAACCGCTCCCTCTGGCACCGATTTACCCTTCTTGTATATATACTGCACATCATGCGCTTTGTCGCCATGTGGATAGCGCAACTCTACCACCCCACCCTTATTACGCAGAGAAATCGCACTTTTTTCGTATGTTACCCGCGCGCACGCATCCTCCTCGAGATACACTTTTTCTTTAAACCGATGATTTACAAGTGACTTTTCATCCTTGCCCGTCGCGATACTCCACTGCTCTAAATTTACTCTCTCGTCATCAAAATTACACAACTCAACATACTCCGCACCCTTATCATTGCCAGCTGGATTAGGGGCAACAGCAATAATTTCCACATCGTACGTAGGATATTTCTCAACCTCCACAGTGAACACCTTCTCAACAGTCTGAACATCATCACTCACCCGGACCATAACATCATACTCACCCTTTTCCTGATAGGTGTGTGTCGTTTCTTGCTTATAACTTCGCCTCCCATTACCAAAATCCCACCGCACCTTTAACTCCCCCTGAAATCCTTCAGCTTCGACAGAAAACGCACTCGGCACATCACGATAAATTGTCTTATCAATATCCAGGTCCGTGATAACCAGTTCTGGCGGGAATCGATTTGCCTCGCCGGGCGTCAAATAAGGTGTAAAACGCCACTGCTCTTGCGCATAATTAACGCGGGCAATACTCACATTTTCATTGGTTGATGTGTACATAAGCACATCCACTACTTCATCACGTGGATTATACAAAGTGAGCGTCTCACCTGAATTATTAAGTGCAAAACCATATTCTGACCGCATGATTACAGTATATGACTTTGGACCGATACCATGCGATGCATCAAATATATACTTTCCTGATTGTGATGCGTCACGCAGGTACCACCCCTCAAGCGATAGTGAAAACTCATGTGGATTATAAAGTTCGATAAACTCCTCCTCTTTTTCTTCGCCGACCGGATTAGGGAGCACCTCTGAGAGATACACACCCTCATAGAAGTCCCTTATTTCAAAAGACAAATCCTCTTCAGATTCCACCTCACCCTCCTCTGGCTCTGTGATTATATTTACCTCTCCAGGTGTCAGTGTAGTCGTCCATAAAAACACATCGCCTACGCGAGCATAAGCAGAGCTCTCAGCTACAGAACCTATATAAGACACCTCATCCTGCACCACTCCATCTGGATCAGTTAATGTCACTCTTTCACCGCCAGAATTATTAAGCGCAAAACCATAAATGTTTCTAAAAATAGCAACATATCCACCCGCCGGAACGATCACCTGCTCATCAAAAGTATATAAACCAGAAACAGAAGCGTCAGAGAGAACCCAATCTTCAAGCGAAATATCCTGATCTTGTGGGTTATAAATTTCAATAAACTCTTTCTTTGATTCATCCCCACTCGGATTTGGCAGAATCTCCGATATGACGAGAGGTAGGATAACATTTTCATCTGGGATTTGATTGGGCGCACCGGGCGTCAAAAGATCACTCCACACATAACTCTCTTCATCTGATAGGTCAGTAACTAAATTATAGCTCTCCCCACGCATCGCGTCCTCATATCTAATCTGGTCTGATACCTCCTCACGCGGATTTAGAAGATAAACCTCCTCCACACCAGAGTTGTTGAGCGCAAAACCAAAATCACTTTTATAAAAAACGTGGTAACTCTCAGGTTCAATTATGATACCAGATATGATATACCTCCCATTTACAGAAGCATCTCGTAAGATCCATCCGGAAAGATCTACTACCTCCGTCGCAGGATTATGTATTTCTATGTATTCCTCTACAACCTCCCCATCCGGATCCGGGTAAACCTCACTTAAACGCAAGGTGTGATAATCTACATCGCCAGGATGCGGATGATTTTCAGCTCCCGGCGTCGGCTGCGCCTCATACCACACACTTCGCTCTGCACTGTAATTCCACGACATGTCCTCGGTAGAAGTCTCATATGCCATGCTGTGCACCACCTCACCGCTCCCATCCCGCAAAATCACATCCTCATTGGTATTATTGAGACTAAAAGAAAAATCATCGCGACGCGTGAGTGTCAAATAAGAACCTGATACTAATACCACATCACCAAAATTATAAACACCTCGTCCACTTGTATCCTCGATAGTATATTCTACGAGGTTTACATCCTCACTTCCTGCATTGTGGATTTCTATAAACTCTCCCTCACGATCACTGCC
>JAHDCW010000035.1:7477-10890 GCA_020629675.1 Minisyncoccota bacterium
AATACCGCTCCCTGACTGTGGGATGAGTCACTCAGAGTCACTGCAAAAATAGGTGCACCTACGATAGCGCAAACCGTAAAACAAAAACAAAATAAAAAAATCCGCACCATAAAGAGGGTCGTAATCCTCCTCAATTACGAATGTGTTTGATTTTCAGCTGGATGTGGCGCAGTCGCATATTGCTTAAACTCCTCAGGACTGATCTCCTCAAGTGCATAACCATGATTGCGGCGCTCATTTTCAATTGATCCAGGATGTGCGTGCTTAGCGATTGCTTGGCGATTCAAGTGAATCACGAGGGTTTTTACTTTTTCTGGATATGGCACTCGTCTAAACAAAAACCGTCCCTGCGTCCCTGCTGTTTGCACTACGACATCGCCATAGTTTAGCATAGTTTGAAAAAAGCCGGAAACCTCACTCGTTACATCTTGCACATGTGTATAATCGAGCTCGCTTGTATCACGTGCAAAAAAACCTTTTTGCTCCACATTAATCACACGACCACTTGTTACCACCCAAATATCCAGAAAATAATCCACCCAAATCGCAAATCCTGCCATCCAGCCAATTAAGTAAAAAAAGCTGAGCAAAAAATAAAGCACTGCAATAAACTGCGTCTGCCCTGCAGCAAGTAGTGCACCATGCAGGATCACAATCCCAACTGTCGCGACAATCAAAAAAAGTCCAATCGGCAGAAAACGCACAAACAAATCAAACCAGTGCCGATGAAGAACCGCATAGGTTTTTTCTCGCGTGTGAGTTGAGGAGTGTAAAATATCATCAAAATCGTGGTGCATTGGTCGACATGAACGAATCAAACGGAATTCCCAAAAAGAATACTACATTTATAATAACCAAAATACCCGTCACCATCAAAAATAAAAGTGGCAGGCGCCATGACTTTTTCTCTGGTGGTGTATAGCGCCGTAAATGAAAAACAACAATAATCACAAACAAGAGAATGATCAATAGCACCGCAATATAAAGTAGTCCAAAAAATTCCATAGTAACTACATTATAACACCTTCACGCACAATTACTTACTTATCAAAACCTAAGTATTCATAAGCCCGCATTGTCGCTACGCGACCACGCGGAGAGCGCTCTAAAAAGCCATTTTGCGTTAAATAGGGCTCATACACATCCTCAATCGTCTGCACCTCCTCTGATAGCGCATGCGCAATTGTTGCTACACCTACAGGACCTCCACCGAATTTTTCTATAATAGTCGTCAAAAAGTCACGATCTGTCGGCTCCAGACCTGCTTCATCGATTTGCAAAAGTCGAAGTGTTTCCTTGGCCACCTCATGATCGATAATATCTTTTTCGTGTACCGTAGCGAAGTCACGAGCTCTTTTGAGGAGACGATTAGCAATACGCGGCGTTGCGCGTGAAGTGGCAGCCAAAAGCGCAGCGCCATCCTGGTCAATGTTAACTTCCAGCAAAACAGCACTTCGCTTGATTATCTGTCCAATATCAGCCTTATCGTAGAATTCCAGTCTATGTATCATGCCAAATCTATCGCGTAACGGACCAGTCAATGACCCCATGCGCGTTGTTGCGCCTACAAGTGTAAATTTTGGCAGATCGATCTGTAGAGCCTGCGCACTCGGGCCCTTACCTACAACAAGATCTAATTTATGATCTTCCATCACTGGATAAAGTACTTCTTCTACGGACTTATTAAGTCGATGAATCTCATCCACAAACAAAATATCCCCATCACTAAGATTGGTCAAAATGGAACCTAAATCACCCACACGCTCAATCGCTGGTCCTGAAGTAGACTTAATATTTGTATTCATCTCCCGGGCAAGTATGGTCGCAAGCGTTGTTTTACCAAGACCAGGTGGTCCATAAAAAAGAACATGCTCGAGAGATTCTCCACGCTTTTTTGCAGCATCCAAAAAAATGCGTAACTGTCCTTTGATTGCCTCTTGCCCAACGTATTCTTCTAGGGTCTGCGGACGCAAGGTAAAGTCTAAATTAACATCGATCGGTTCGTCTACTTTTTCGCTTTGTTGTGAGGCTTTCTCTTGTTTTTCAGATGATGTTGTATGAAGCATATAGTCTGTTTTAATAATGGCATTGTATCACCTATTGACAGAATTTCAAAAGCATGCTATATTTCTATGTTGCCTTAGAAAAGGAGGGTAGCTTAAGAAAAATGTGTGTAATATGTTTAGTTCTGTAGGCATGTTTGGATGTTCTATCTTTACATCTAAATTCTGAATTACATGTCCAGATCGGGCAGGGTGGTCTCGGCTGCGCTGTTCCTCGACGGTACTTCACCCTATGTTCTCGCCTACAAGCCCCATAGGTTGTTGTCTACAGGACTAAGCGTATTATAACGTACTAAAATCCCCATCATGGGGATTTTTTATTTGCGAAAGGGCATCGTCAGCAGCGACCACAATCGGTGCTCTTTTTTATCTCGGTACTGCTTTAAGCCCTGCCCATCCTGATATTGTGATTGATGCGTATATGTCGAACATAATCGATCCCAAAAACTAAGCATTGTCGTATAATTGGAGTTCGTCTCATGACTGTGGAGGGAATGATGAATGCGGTGCATCTCAGGCGTGGCAATAACATAGCGTAAAATGCTCTCAGACCGTCCTAGCGAAATACGCGCATGATTAAACAGAGCAAAAAGTGTCACCATCAAATCAAAAATAGCGATCAAAAAGAGTGGTATTCCTGTAATAATTACAAGCACAGCCTTTACAACCGTCGAAAGCGCCAACTCCCCCACATGAAAACGCACACCACTAGAGAAATCTAAATCTTCATCGCTATGATGAACCCGATGAAAGCGCCACAAAAAAGGTATTTTGTGATTAGCAACATGCCACAAATAGAGAACCCCATCAAAAATCAAAAAGAAAATAACCACCTGTACCAAAAAAGGTAATCCAGATGAAGTGATAAGGTGTATATTATCAAACTGAGCTGCAAACAACTCAGCCACAGAAAGTAGCGACACATAAAAAAACGTCACTGCCACACTTCCTCCAATACCCAGGATCAAATTACGACTAATATGAAGATGTCTCCCCTCCCTGCGCTCACGAAGGTCAAAAAAGAGCTCAATTAGGTAAAGCGATAAACAAGCACTAATAAGTAGACCTACCTTAACAAAAGAATCCATAAATACTATTACACCATCGTCACACGTCGCACCTCCTCAAGCGTTGTTTCTCCTGCGAGCGCTTTCAATACACCATCCTGCTCCATCGTTAACATACCGTTTTTAACAGCCGCCTCAGCGATTTCGGAAGGTAATGCACCTCTTACAATCAACGCCTTAATATCATCATCACACACAAGAACTTCACTAACCACCACACGACCCTTGTAGCCAATTCCGTTGCACTTCTCACACGATCCAGGGATATAAAGCGTCACTGGCG
>JAHDCW010000036.1 GCA_020629675.1 Minisyncoccota bacterium
CTAACGTCAATTCTGCAGCTGAGCTCGAGAAAGCTTTTGCTAATGTATTGGCAGAAGTGGACTTGGGTGATGGTAGTATTGACGTTGAGTGGTAGGTGGTAAACTGCAAGCTGCGCTCTCGCGCAGCTTGCATTTCAATCTTTCAACTAATATCTATAACCCAACATAGGAGTCATTTAAATGGCAGCGAAAAAAAACCTAAAACTCATTGTTGCAATTGTAATGCTAGCATTTTTCATGCTTGCGGCGGTTGTGACATTTATCTTGCGAGGGAAAGTTGATGAAGACTTCCTCGCAACGACAACTGATTCAGGGAGTTTCGTAGAATTTCGCGGTCAACTTGATGGGTGGACGGGTTATGGTCCATTGGCATCAGATAGACTGCAGAATCGACTGAGAGCAGACGGCATCCGCCTCATATGGGAAAGCGACGGTGGTCTCTATGATCAGCGTGTCGCCAACCTCATGAGCGGGTCAATTGATATGGCTGTAATTACAGTCGATGCACATCAGCTTAATCGTGTACGCGATCAGTTTGCTGGTGTCGCGGTGATGGTGATCGACGAGTCACACGGTGGCGATGCAACGCTTGTTCATAATGAGTGCGGTATCGCAAGTATCAGTGATTTGAGCGTTATGCCTGCATATAGCACTGGAAGTCCTGACGGGTGGAAGGCAACCTATATCAGTCACTCGCCAAGTCATCATCAAAACCGCACAATCGGAAAGGACTATGGCATTGATGCGCTACTAGCTCAAGATAAGCAGTGGTATGTGGAGCCGACGTCTGACAGGCATGCCTTTGAACTCTTCCGAGACAAAAAGGTATGTGTCGCGACGCTTTGGGAGCCATATGTGACCAAAGCAGAAGCGCTTGAGGGTGTCAGTGAGATCTACTCATCTCGGCAAGTTAACAAGGGAATCGTTGACGTACTCATCGTACGAAACGATATCCTTGCGCCGCGTCACCCAAAGCATGAAAAGCTAAAGGTGCTCATGAGTAGATACTTTGATGTACTACAAGAGCTCAAAAGCGACTCCGATCTGATGGTGAGTGAGATGCGCGGTTTCCTCAAGGAATATGCGGACCTCAATGCATCGGACGAAGAGATCCAGTCAATGGTCGATGGTGTAAAGTGGATTAACCTCCGCGATAACGCCGAACTATGGTTTGGTCTTGGGGGTGAGAAGTATTTTGGCCTCACAGAAGCACATGAGTTTGCAGCGGATATAATCGCAGCTGACGAGGCACACGCTGGACACTTACGAGGATTTGATTTCTCGCAGGTAATCGGTAGTGCGCTGATGCGTGACCTCTATCTCGATGGAGGATACCAAGGTAAGTCAGAAGGAACTACAGTAACTGATTCTTTGACTGAGCTCTTTACGTCACTATCACGTGAAAATTGGAATCAACTACAAGATGTCGGCACTCTAAGCGCAAGGCGTATTGTCTTCATGCGCGGAGAGACAGAACTCTCTTCTGAGCTTACGTCACGTATAGCTGGGGTGATGGAGGAGTTACGACGGTATCCATACTTTCGGATTGAGTTACTCTCTGCTGCAGAGAAATCTTTAGCTGAGAAACGCACGCAAGTAATTGTAGATCATTTGGTCAATCAGTATAAGATTGATCCTGATCGACTACTTGTCACGATTTTGGAAGGGGATGAAGTCACATCTCGATTAGCGCAGAAACACGGTGAGTCAGACAGGTCCTATGAAAGTCGTATCCGTGAAATTCATTTCAACATGAAAACCGTTCAACGGTAAGGAGGTGCAAGTGTCTAAGAGGAAGATTGAGCTTCCTGCAACGGATGTTCTCAGTAAAGAAGCGATTCAGGCCTATGTACACTCACGTGTAAAAAACAACATCGTAACCCTCGGCGCTGCAGTCGGTGGCGTAGGTGTTGTCATGTTGAGTTCTGCATGGCTCTGGTCGACCCTTGGCGTATCTTCTCTTCTCGCCTGGCCTGCACTCGTAGGTTATTGTGCGATCGGGATAGGCCTTGTAAGCCTGGGGTTGGATGTATTCGTCCGAAAGGACAGGTATATGCAAGAGTATATCTCCGAGCAAAATAGGATATTGCATGCACGCGCAGGACAAATGGAAGGGTATCTCAATGAACAATTCAATACACACTCCATGCGTAATGCAAGTAGGCAAATTCGCAAGCTTCGAGAATTTAAAGATGGATTCGAGGAGACACTGAGGGCAAAATTCTCAGAAAGCTCTTCCACATTTCAGCGCTACGATGCTATTGTAGAAAGTCTCTATGTAGGGGCACTTCAAAAATTGCAGGTGATACTCGCTCAGAGTAGAGCCTACAAGTTAATCGATAGTGAGGAAATCAATGGTAGAGTTAGTGAGCTCAGGCAAGTGAATCAGACTGATGATATAAAAAGTCAGATTGAGTCACTGGAGGAGCGATTGGTGGATCGCAGTAAGACAAAGGGTGAAGTTGAAGCTCTCGAGGCAGACGTAGAGTCTGCAATCTCGGAGCTTTCAAAACTCACACTTGCAGTCGCTGAGATCTCTGATCTCAGTAAAGAGTCAGCATTTGAAAGAATCAGTCAGCAAGCTAATCAACTGGCTGTTGAAGCAAAGTTGTTTACAAATGAAAACCTTATCTAAAAACGACAAATAGGAGAACCTTATGTCACAGCAAGCCCAATCAGAGCAAGTTCTTGTCACAAAAGAGGGTGATGAACTTGATATTGGAACCCTTATGGGAACCACGCCAAAGTATTTACCGACAGTAATCGGAGATTTACCATCAGAGAGTGGTGCGGTAAATCGGGAGGCCTTTATCGACTACGATTTATTGGAGCCAGACGCAAAAGGTAAAGTCGATCAAATCGTTGCAAACTTTGATCTGAGTAATACAAGCATGGTTCTACTCTATGCAGCCGAATCGCAAAAAGCGATTTCCAGTTACCTCGATGTTCTCTTGGGGGATGTCACGGTAAAGGAGCTCGACGTGGCAAATGCGATGTTGCATGAACTCGAATCCAGCTATGACATGCTTCAAGTTGAAAAATTTAAGAAGCAGATTAGCGGTAATGAGAATTGGTTTACGCGACTACTGCGCAAGTTTAAAATTGTTGCCGACTATGTCAAGGTCTTCCATCAAGGACGGGAGCTCGTAGTCAAAAAACTTGATGCTATTCAGGCAACCAGCGAAAACGAAATCGTTGGGCTCTCGTCTGAAATCAAGAAGTATGATGATCTTGTTGGTCAAGTTGGTGCTCAGATGAGTGACCTAGGCATCTACATTGCTGCTGGTGAGATGATTCGTGAAAAAGCAAAGCAGCAGTACAAAGAAGCTGCGCAGCAAGTAAAAGAGTCTCGTGATCCGCAAAAAGCCGCGGAACTGCAAGACATGCAGAATCAGCTCGCAAACTTTGACGTACGGTTGCTTCGCATCATGAATGCGTATGTTGAGGCTTCACAGGTGACAATTCCGGAAGTTCGCACGACACAGGACACATGTGAGATCGAGATGCAGAACATGAGCGATAGCATTCTATTCGACCTGCCGGCTATCAAAATGCTCATGACAAGACTTTCATCTGCTGATCGGCTGAGGGGTGCACAAGCGCACCGACAACGGACAGAAAATTTACGTGAAAGTATTAGTGAGCAGTTGGATTCGTTATCACGTGATGTACGTGACCAGGCTTTACTCTCACAGGGGACGCCGCTTCAGCAAACGGAAGCATTGATTGAGAAGATGAACAAAACAATCGAGGGCTTACGAAGAGACGCAGAGCTCAAAGCTGAAACGCGCGCTAAGCGTGAGAAGGCGCGAAATGCAATCATTGCATACAAGGACGAGGTTTCAGACGCAGTCAATGATCTGAACATCCAAGCTGCTGAAAGTATGTAAATTTGTGTTGATTGAAATTGAAATATTTGGTGTAAGCCTAGATTCTTAGGTGATACATCCGTGTTCGATAGTCATATCTCTCGTGAGAGAGGTGTGGCTATCGGCACATCTATTTAAAATGATGAAGCGTATAGAGAGATTTATAGAGAGTGATAGATACCTTTATATGCTTTAGCAGAGAATTGCAAAGCATGTTGTACCTCAACATATTTAATACACCTCACTTTTTAGTGAGAATTACACTCAGCACTTTCAAAGGAGAATATTCATGCTGAAAAAATTATTAGCAGTTAGCGCGCTTGCAACAATGGCAATGCCAGTTTTGGCAAAAGACGGTCCAACCTTGTGCTTCTCGCACTACACTGGTTGGGAACCAGTTGCCTACATCGACCATGCAGGTCTAATGCCAGAAGGTAATGTGCAGTTATATGGCGACTATGTCGAGAGCATTAATGCCTTTACCAACGGTGACTGTGATGCTGTTACGGTGACCAATATGGACGCCTTGGCATTTCCTGCATTAAGTGGCGTTGATACGACGTTTATTGTCGTTGGGGATACGTCGGATGGCAACGATGCACTTCTTGTCAAAGGCGCTGATGATGATTTCACGGCCGCTGACCTTGCAGGCCGCGATGTGCTCTTGATGGAGCTTACAGTGTCGCATTATCTGTTGGCGCGCTACCTCGAAATCAATGGTATGAGCGAGCGTGATCTGCAAGTCGTGGGTACTTCAGATGGCGAGATCGGTCCGATCTTTGTTGCACAGGACGAAGTGGTTGTAGCAACGTGGAATCCGATCGTCATCTCCATTATAGATGAGCCTGGAGCGCGCGTGTTGTTTACGTCAGCAGAAATTCCTGGTGAGATCATCGACGGCATCGTCATGCGTACTGATGCACCTGAGGCGGACAAGATGATGATCGCAACTGCGTGGAACGAAGCGATGAAGGTAATGTCCGGTCAAGATACTGCGGCTGCCGATATGATTGCCTATATGGCTGATTATGCTGGTAGTACTGTGGGTGATTTTGAACGTCAACTGGAAACAACGGCGATGATTTATACGCCGGCGGAAATGGTTGATTTTTTGAACAATCCGCAATTGGCGCAGACCATGGAGTTTGTGCGACAGTTTTCATTTGATAGTGGTATTTTTGGCGACGCAGCTAGTCCTGATGAAGTAGGTATTCAACTACCAGACGGTACTGTGCTCGGCGATCCAGACAATATCATGCTGCGCTTTGATGATAGTTTTGCCAAGCGCTTAGCAGCCAGTGAGGAAAGTTAAAGAGTATTGAGTTGAGTGAGGGATGCATTGCATCCCTCCTCATTAAATTTATAATGCATGAGAAAAATTTCATAAAATGAGATGTTTCAATTTGCTTTATAAAGCAACCTAGTACTTTGATATTTACATTAAATTCAGATCCGATAAATAGGAGGGTGTAATAGTGAAAAATCCATTAGTTTTTGGAGTTTACGCACGACCAAAAGATAGTAGAACAATCTTATGGTTTTTAGGGGCGATACCTTTTCTTTTGTTTATGATTGGTTATTACATCATAGCGCTAGAGCGACATGAGGTAAATCCAAAGGAAAAACTCATGCCATTGCCGACACAGATGATCGATAAGTTTAGTGATCTTGCAACAGAGCCAAGTAAAAGAACGGGGGAGATTTTACTCGTTCAGGATACAGTCACGAGTGTAAAGCGGATCGTCGTTGGGATGATCCTTTCAGCTGTTGTGGGCTTGACGGTGGGACTTAGTATGGGACTTTTCCCAGGAATAGGAGCACTGCTAGGTCCGGTGATAACGTTTACGAGTAATATCGTTCCGACGGCATTGTTGCCATTACTTCTAATCATATTGGGGGTTGGGGATGCTTCAAAGATTGGTCTTATTTTTTTGGGAACAGTTTTTATTATCACGCGAACGATTTATGCTGATACGCTTGTTTTACGTAAGCAGATAACAAAGTCATTGACGCTTGGAGCTTCTCAGTTGCAAATTGGCTATGAGATTATGTTGCCGCAGCTTATGCCTCGATTGATAGATGCGCTGAAGCTAACGCTGGGTGCCGCGTGGATCTTTCTTGTGGCAGCTGAGGCAATTGCTGGCACAGAAGGTCTTGGGTATCGCATTTTCTTGGTACGAAGATACATGGCTATGGATTTAATTATTCCATATGTCTTATGGATTACCGTACTTGCAATTGGTATGGACACGCTCTTGACGTATA
Source organism: Minisyncoccota bacterium (assembly GCA_020629675.1). Classification (GTDB taxonomy): domain Bacteria; phylum Patescibacteriota; class Minisyncoccia; order Moranbacterales; genus JAHDCW01. The sequence goes on from JAHDCW010000036.1 coordinate 6,135, forward strand.
TCAGAAATAAACTGTACCCATGGTACAAGGCTGAACAGGGTTAATCAATATGAAAACTAAAAATCGTAGTGGTAATGGTAAGCTTTTGCATATTGAAAGTGTTACTAAAAGATATGGTTCGTTGCAGGTTCTTGAGGACATCGATTTGTCGATTACGAAAGGTGAATTTTGTTCACTTGTGGGTCCTTCTGGGTCAGGAAAAAGCACGCTTTTTCGTTCCATTTTGGGAGAAGAGAAGCCAACGTCTGGTAAGGTTACAATTAATGGTAATGTGGTCCAGCGTCCGGATGAGTCTAAGGGTATTGTGTATCAGGGATACGCTCTTTTTGAACATTTATCAGTAATTGATAATGTGATGAAGGGTCCTGTAATGCAAATTCCAAATCGTAAAAGACTCTTTAAGTCAAAATCTACTACTCGCAAGATACGTGAAATTCGTGAGAGAGCGATGCATTATCTGGAAAGTGTGCGACTTGCTGATGCAGCGCATAAATACCCACATCAACTGTCGGGTGGCATGCGACAACGAGTTGCTATTACACAGGCGCTTATGACTAAACCTCAGATCTTGTTAATGGATGAGCCGTTTGGTGCACTAGATGAAAGTACCCGACGCGACGCTCAACTCTTTTTGCTGGAGTTGTGGGAGAAGTATAATATGACAATTATATTTGTGACCCATGATTTAGATGAAGCACTTTTTCTCGGCAGTCGTTTTTTAGCAATCTCTCAATATCATAAGGATTATAAGCAGAGAGGGGTGTTGCAAAATATTGGTGCGAGAATCGGCTTTGATGTTGATCTCGATCCAGTAGTCAATAGGCGTAGTCAGCTAAGTTTTGAGGAATATGTAGAGCAGCACGCTGACATCAAGGAGGTGGTTATGAGGGAGTGTTTCGATCCGAGCTACATTCAACATGTTAATGAATTTCAATTGACGCACAAGGATAGCTTCGTTTCACCTTGATCAAGGTCTAGAATTTTTTGTTATAACTTTCAAAAATCCTCCGTGGTAACCCATGGAGGATTTTTTTAGGTAATTTAGTAGAAATTGATCGTGGTATTTTTGGTGTAGATAATTCTTATTGGCGTGTGGCTTTAAGAAGCTGGTCTTTGGTGTACCTTCTCCAAACGGATCACCTGATAAATAGCAGTAGTTAGATTTACTTATTGTTTATGTTGACAGGCATTTTTTTGAGTCGTGAGCGGCGGCAGCGCTCAGAACAGTATTTGACTTGCTCCCATACGGCACGTGATTTCCAGCGTTTTCGATTCGTAAATGGCTTACCGCAGGTATGGCATTTTTTGGTTTCTGGGGCTCGGGGCATGTGGTATAGTAAAAGCCTATTAAAGCAAGAATATGTTTCCTCTATCCTACCATGATCTTTTAGAGAAGGTCGCAAACATCGATCCAGTGGTGTATGCTGAGACGCACAATTTTACGGATGGTGCCGTGACGCGACTCTCACCCTATATTACACGTGGCGTGATTTCACTACCTTTTATCAGGGATAAAGTGCTTGAGAAATACTCGAGGGAACAATCGTTTAAGTTTATCCAAGAGCTGGCGTGGCGTGAATATTTTCAGCGTGTGTGGGAGGTGCGAGGTGATGATATTTTTACTGATATTCGATTTGCTCAAAGTGAGGTGGAGCACTATGGTATGCCTCTTGTGATCGCAGATGCCGCCTCAGGGATCAGTGCTGTAGATGCTGCTGTAAAAGAATTATGTGAAGTGGGGTATATGCACAATCATGCCCGTATGACGCTAGCGAGCATTATCTGTAACCTGGGTCATTATGGGTGGTGGCAGCCGTCGCAGTGGATGTACTATCATCTTTTAGATGGAGACCTAGCGTCAAACTCATTGTCGTGGCAGTGGGTAGCTGGCACGAGCATCTCAAAAAAATATACGACATCACAATCACTCGTGAACTATTGGGCCCACACTAATGATTGTGGTACATTTATAGATTTTGAGCGTGATGATTTTCTAGATAAGCCTACACCAAAGCGGCTAGAAGTCACGCATGATATGACGCTGGAAACAGTATTGCCTGACTCTGATGCTCTGCCAGAAAATATGGATCGTGTACTTCTTTATCATCTATGGCATCTCGATCCGCAGTGGCGTCGCGATGAAGAGGGGGTTCGCATTTTACTTTTGGAGCCGGCGCATTTTGAGAAACATCCTGTTTCAGAAAAAGTAATCAATTTTATTATTGAGCTCGCGCGAACGAATATCCCAGATATCAGGGTGTATGTGGGAAATCCAGCGGATTTGGGTCCTAAGGAGCGTGTTTTCACACGGGCATACCCTGCGATTGCGCACTGGGATGTCGTGACCGACCAGAGAGAATATCTTTTTCCTGAAGTGTCAGGTTATCATAAAAGTTTTTTTGCCTACTGGAAGCAGTGTGAAAAGTTGTTAAAAAATCAGTATGGCTAGAGATTATAGGATGGAACACATAGATCGTCTGACGCGAGGGAGGGCATCTGGTGCAAAGATTGGCTCGCGTGCTGTCGGTCATCATCTCCATAAATTTGAACGAGAGATTTATGAGCGCGCACTAAAAAAGGGGTATTTAGACATCGATGAAAGAAGCCGTACAAATTTAACCAATGTATGGATGAAGGTTTGTGTGGTGAAAAAATGGCCGTGCGTTGTTTTGGTAAAGAGCAGTGATCGACAATCAGCAACTGTTTTCCTCGAGCAAAAAGAAGTGTATGGTGGTGATATTAGCGCAGCAAAAAAATACGCACGCGAGCTCGTGAATAAAAAATAAGAAATTTCAGACAAAGCTATGCCCGAGATGCCAGAAGTGGAAGTTGTACGTCGCCAATTAGAAAAACACATTTGCGGCCGTAAAGTCGAGGAGGTCGTGGTGCGGCATCCTAAAATCGTCCGTCACTCTCCGCACATTGTGGAGGATTTGAGGGGAAAGTATTTTATCAGCGTGGAGCGCATCGGTAAGCTCCTGACATTTGGCATTGCGCGATCAAAATCTACCAAGCAGCCAGAGACGTACATGCTGGGTCATCTCAAAATGACCGGACAGTTCATCTTCGTAGAAGATCAGCAAAAAGTGGGTGGGGGACACAGTATGACAGAAAGTGATTTTGAGTTACCACATCGGCACACACGTGTTATGTTTCATTTTTCTGATGGGGCTACGCTTTATTTTAATGATATGCGCCTCTTTGGGTTTTTGCAGATCGTGACGCCAAAAGAAAAAGGCCGTGTATGGGCGACCTACGGTATAGAACCGGGACGCGAAAACTATACGCTTGAAAATTTCTTACAGATTTTTAAAAATCGTAAAACATCACTAAAAGCACTTTTACTCAATCAAAAAGTAATCTCTGGACTGGGAAATATCTATGTTGATGAGGCATGTCATCGTAGTCAGGTACGGCCACAACGACGAGTTAACTCACTTACAAAAACAGAAAAAGAAAGGCTTTTTCATAATTGTCGTGACGTCATGATGGAGTCAATTGAGCATGGAGGCACGACGTTTTATAGTTTTGTATCATCTGATGGAGTCAAAGGAAATTTTTCTCAACATTTGGAGGTTTTTGATCGTGCTGGAGAGCCGTGTCTGCGCTGTGGCTATGAAATCGAAAAAATCAAACATGCAGGGCGTGGCACGCATTATTGTCCTGCTTGTCAAAAGTAATACCCAAAACACAAAGAAGGCAGAAGTTTTTATTGGAAATGCCTGGTAAATGATATAATACAACCATGAAAAATAAATATGACCGTTTTCAATTTCCTGTTGTAGCCGTCGATGCGGCGATTTTTACTGTGAAAGAGCAAAAGCTGTGCGTCCTTTTAGTGCAGACTAACAAGGAAGAGTATAAAGGTTTTTGGGCTTTGCCTGGCGGATTGATGCAATCGCATGAGTCACTTGAGACGACACTTGAGCGTGTCGTCAAGGAAAAAGCAAATTTGCATTCTGTGCATGGTCAGCAGTTGGCAACGTATGGTGATCCGGAGCGTGATCCTTTTGGTCGTGTAATATCGGTTGCTTATTTGGCGCTGCTCAATGCTGATGCGCGCGAGTTAAAAACAACAAAGGATTACGATGATATTCAGTGGGTCAGCATTGATGACCTGCCAAAGCTCGCTTATGATCATAGACGCATCATCGAAGATGCTGTTGAGAGGTTGCGCAGCAAATTGCTATACACCAACATCGCGTGTCATATCTTACCTGAGGAGTTTACCCTCAGTGAACTTCAGAATTTGTATGAGCTTATTCTCGAAAAAGAATTTGATAAGAGAAATTTCCGAAAGAAGATTTTAGCACTTGGTATACTCCAGAAAACAGAGAAAATGCGCAGCGGTTCGCAGGCGCGACCAGCGGCACTTTATCGGTTTAGTCAAAAAGCAGATCAAGAAGTAGAAATGATCTAATGTGAATAACCAACCTCCGGAAGGAGGTTTTTT
>JAHDCW010000004.1:0-11753 GCA_020629675.1 Minisyncoccota bacterium
TGTCTAAAAAAGATAGCTGGGGTTGCGAGTTGATGTTTGGACACTTTTAGGTAGGTATTATATTGACATAAATTTAAAAATATGTTATATTTACCTACATTAAAAAGGAAAAATACATGAAATACTTCTAGTTCGAAGTAGTTCTAACAGTTTCTGGTCAGCCTGATCCAGAAAGCTATGAGTCGGGATTGTCATATAATCCACGATATGACGCTTCTGGAAAACTTGTCCTTGAGGCATTTCCAGATTATGAGACAGCAATGGAGCAAGCGGTTTTACATAATGAAGGGCGCCAAAGTGAAGTGTGGCGTTATCACTGCCCTGAGAGGTTTCAATTTGGAGATAGTGTCGGCGGACTCGATGTTTTCTATATCAAACCATGTGAGTTTGACGATGATGGTAAGCCCATCGTCCCCGTTTATGCAGAGACAAAACGTGAAGGGAAAAGTCGATTTGAAGACTTAAACCCCCAACGTTTGGCCAATTGATGAGCCAACTCATAAGCGAACAGGGTTTATGTGATAGATAGACTCTCAATTGATGTAATAGACTCGTCAGCAAAAACTTGCTAGGCGAGTTTTTGTTTACTCAAATTTTGATTTTCTGAGGTGGAGGGAATCTCACGTCGCTATCATTCCTGATGCACTCACGGTTCCACAGGCCTCCCTCGCGGAAAAACTATCATTTTCCCGACCCTTTCAATAGCTCAAATTGCATCCTATGAAACAATAAAAGCGATCAGAAAAGATCGCTTTTATCATTTGCTGGCGCTGTGGGACGATGTTCGAACTATTCACAGGTCATTTGAGTATGATAACTGCTATAATGAATGAAAGTAAAAAATATGAATAAATATACTTTCAAACTTTCAGTGAAAGGCGACTTGGTAGAAAATAGCGTTGACGCTCTTGATCTAGCAAATACGATAATTGCCACATCGCAAGTTCTGTCGGAAATCAGTAAGATTGAATATGGTGAGGGATCAAAAAAAGTTAAAATTAATATTAATGCATTTCAACAAGGATCGCTTTTAACAGAATTCCTCATATATATGACTGAGGACCCCGCAAAAACTCTTGCGCTTGGCGCAACTACGGTTTTGGCAGGTGAAAAGATGTTAGATATCCTTTTGAAAGTCATTAAAGTTAAAAAAGAATTAAAGGGAAAAAGCCCTAAAAAAATATCACAAGCCGACAATGGAGTAAATTTTGAAATTCATACAGGCGATAATTCAGTTGTGGTCGTAGATTCTAGCGGTATTCAAGCTCTTCAAAACAGATCTATAAATAAAAATTTGGATAAAGTATTCAAGCCTCTTCAGAATGAAAATACTCAAATTTCTAGCATTGATTTTATCACAGAAAACGAAACAATAGCGACTAATCGGAAAGAGTCAGAGTACATGCTTCCAATAGAGAGCTATCAAAACGTGGACGACGTTACATACAAGGGCTTTGTGTCCAAATTGGATAGTAAAGTTCGCAGTGGCTTTCTCAGTATTGGAAGTTCTCGAATTTCTTTTACTTATGATGATCAACTATCAAAAGAGGAGTACTATATTTTGTGCTCTTCCCTAAGGACAAAAGTGAAGATTGTCGTCAAGGGAGATGCGGTTATGGACTATGAAGGAAATGTCAAGAGCATTGTGGTAAATAAAATCCTGAATGATGAAACTCTATTCTAGAATGCTCATGACGAGAAAAAATCATTGATATTTTTTATTTTATCATTAAAATCATCGAGATTTTCAGGATCTTTTTTAATGCCTCTATCTGTGAAGTAGCCCTGTTTCGCCTCCTTTGGTTCAATCTCTGGTTTATCTCGTATGTCCTCCTTATTCCATTGTATAATTAAGTATTCATTGGGGTTATCTTTTTTTAACTCAGAAATAACTGCGCTTTCTTTAGTCCCTCCATCTAGTAAAACCGCTGCCTTTTTTATGCCTAAATCTCGTGCAAGTGTGAGGCATAGCTTGAACGCTCCAATTCCTCTGACACCATAACCAAAGAAGTTGATTTCAGGATCTACCTCTTTTCTGAGCAGCCCAACGTCTTCCTGTCCCTCTACAAAGAAAATATTGTCGTGAAAAAAAATTTCTTTTGCAGTTATATCCATCAAGAAAGGCTGTTGCCAATTTGCTCCCGAAATTAATTTTTTATACACATCATACTCTCGTAGTGTGTGGATTTCTGACTTCACATCATCAAATTTCGTAATTTTATTCAGGACAGCGCCATTCTCAATACAATCCCAAGAAATAAAATATGGGCTATGTGTGACTAAGACTACCTGTCTTTTATCAGAATATTTAGATAATACTTTGAGTAGTCTTTTTTGAGCTAAGGGATGCAGTGAGAGTTCAGGCTCATCTATTATTAACATTTTGACATCACCATTGAAAAGGTGGATTAATATTCTAAGTATTGATAGCACACCTTCCCCTAAAAATTCTGTTCTATGATTAGTTGAATTTGTAGTTGTATACTGAATATATGGAGAGCCTTCGCTTCCGACTGAATATGATGTAAAGTTTGGAATAACCTCTTGAATCAGGCTTATGAATTCATCATATCTTGCGTTATCGCTATCAATATCTTTTAAGGCTCCTGCGATTGAATATGTGTCAGACCCTTCTCTAGCATCTATCTTTTCAGTTTCTTTCACCACATTTTCCAAGCTAGAACCACTCGCCATAGCAGACCAATTACGCTTTGAGGGTATAAGCTCAAACAGTGAATTGTGAGGTCTTGGATCAGCTTTGAGGGTAATTGAGCGATCATTATTTAAGACAACTCTGCTTACCGCCACCCCTTCTTGGTTAAAAAGAGTGAAAGTAGGTCCCGCCCCTCTTTTCTCAGATGTTCTGATATTTTCTCCATCTTTTTTTAGCATCCCTTCGATTAATGAAGTTTTTCCTGAATTGTTTTCTCCAACTATGTAGGTAATTCCGGATCCTGGGTGACTTTCCTGAGGTATTGCAAATTTTAATGTCTGCATTCCTGAGAAGCTTCTATAGTTGGATATTTCAAATTTTGAGAAAAACATATTGCTTTATCTAGGATTTTATTCTGATATAATGATATCACAACACAGCCTAAGTCTTTTTTTGGATATGGCTTAAATAAAACCTCAGTTACATTAACGGCTTTCTAGTCGCTGCTTTGTAACTGAGGTCTACTTCCTGAAAAGGTTGTGGGGCACTATCGAAAGGTTGTGTCGGCGGTCTGGAAGGCCTTTTGTGTTGTCTAAATTTTAAGATAGCGCTATGCAAAGAAATGATCTGCCATACATCAAATCAAAAAATATTCTCACAGATATAGAATTTGATTTTTATCGCACTCTCGATTATTTGTTTTCTGACCTATATCTCATATTCTCAAAGCCACGCGTTGAAGATTTCATTCACGTGAAGAAAGGTATGACATGGGTAGAGCGCAATCACTATCGTAGTCATATAAAATCACGCCACACTGATTTTCTTTTATGTGACAAGAAAACAACTAAGCCGTTAATTGCCATCGAACTGGATGACTCATCTCACAAAACAGAAAAGGGCAAGAAAAGAGATGCCCTCATGAACAATATTTATGCATCCGCTGGATTGAAGTACATTCATATTCCTGTAAGTAAAAAAGACGATGCAGTTTATCTTCAAGAAAAAATAGTAGTTGACAAAAAAACTATCTCATGATATTTTCAAAATATTAACGTTGTACTGGCAGGAAATTGAGTACTAGTCAGACAATATGAGAAAGTGACGTTTTCAACAAATTTATAGGATCCGAATCAACCAACTTTACGTAGGACCCTCACACTAGAAAAGGAAGCGCCCAAATTATTTAATTAATTTTGCGGCGTCTTTTTTATGTCTACATTTTCTAACGATCTTAGACAAAAACTGATTATTTATCTGTCTGATAAGTACGACGTTGTCATATTTGAAGAAGAAGCTGAAACATATTTAGACCGTCTTGCAGCCCTATTTGAGTCCTTTTCCTCTTGAGGCAAGGCGCGTCGACAGGCGCGCTGCCTCAAGAAGTGGGACTTGATTAGTGCAATACTTAATGAGAATACATTATGGATCAAGTAGGTGTTAAGTGGGTGAGATCAGGTAAATTTTTAGAGATATATTTCTATAGAGACTTAGAATGGATAAACAGACCAAAATCTAATCGCAAGTATATAAAATCAGTAGATAGGCCTGTCATTGATATTTCAGACGATGAGCGTGATCGAATTTTAGAAATTTCAGTTAAACATACAAGAAAGCAATTACGAAGACGTGTGCACTCAAACATTGGCATATGGCCAGAACCAAGTGGGAAAGTTACACCACCAACATTTATAACTCTGACAATTCATGAGAATATATCAGATCTAAGAGTAGCGAATAATCTGTTCACGCTTTTTATAAAGAAATTAAACTATCACATTGTCGGTGAAGCTGGTGCATTCATAAAATATATTGCTGTACCTGAATTTCAAAAAAGAGGAGCAGTACACTATCATGTCATTTTCTTCAACCTTCCATACATCAAAAAAATTGATTTGGAGAGAATATGGGGACATGGTTTTATTAAAATCGAACAGATCAAAGAATTAGGTAGGTCTGTTGAGTACGTTCTAAAATACATAAAAAAAGATTTAGCCACTCAAATCCCAAAGGGTATGAAGCGCTATCTTTCTAGCAGAGGACTAAGAACTCATGTTGTTGCCGCTGGAGGTGATGAATTTGGCGTAGAGCTCAATATTCATAAAATATGGCTTGATGAGGCGCAAATCGACTCAGATTCTTATGTAATGGAGTGGCAGGGAAAGGTCGACTTCTTTCTCTATGATTTAAGTGACTTTGAGCGCTGTCAGCCGTTCATCCTTGCCATGGAAGAAAGATATAGGTTAGAATCTAATGTTATTAAAGAAAAAGACGTTGTATGCGATATTGTATCTACGCTCGAAAGTCATCAGAAGACAAAAAAAGACAGGAGCTCTCAATTGACGCTCAAATTAAAGAAATGATGAAGCGCGCTAAGGGTGATGGAATAGAGGTTGTAAAAATCTTTCAGGAATCACAATCAGCGCTGAAAATTGGCCGTCCTGTCTTTGCTGAGATGATGGAATATATCCAGTCTGGTAGAGCTGATGGAATTCTTTGTTGGAAGCTTGATCGTCTCTCTAGGAATCCAGTTGATGCAGCTCACATTCAGTGGCTACTTCAAGAAGAAGTAATAAAGAAGATAATTACAATTGATAGCATTCACCTTCCAACAGATAATGCCGTGATCTTTGCTCTTCAGTCCAGTATGGCAAATCAGTACAGTAGAGATATCAGCGTTAATGTAAAGCGAGGCAATAGAGCTAAGCTAGAAAAAGGTCTCTGGCCTGGTAGGGCTCCTATGGGCTACAAGAATGACCAAGCAGCTAAAGAGACAGTGATCGACGAAGAAGTAGCTCCACACCTAGTATTTGCTTTCAGAGAGTACGCCAAAGGCGGACTCTCTGTCTCTGAGCTTGCAACCAAGCTTGAAGAGCGTGGATTTACTTCGTACTCTGGGGGACGCGTTGCTACTAGCTCTCTCCATAACTGGCTGACCAACCCTTTCTACTATGGTCTCATGCGTCGCAGTGAGGGAGACTTTCCAGGTAAGCACTTGCCACTCATAGACTATGAGACATGGCAAAGAGTGCAAGACGTTATTAGTGGTAAGACAAAAAGCCGACGGCAGAAACATTTCTTTCCATTTAGGGATTTTCTCACCTGCGACGTTTGTAGGTGTAACTATACAGCTGACACGAAGAAGGAGGGGCGCTACACGTATTATTACTGCACCAACGGTAAGAAATCATGTACTGCACATCGTAAGTACTTATCTGACGCTCATGTAGAGAAGGAACTTTCTGGAATATTTGATGATATTTCTTTTGATAAAGAGCTTGTTGAGATTATGTATGAAGCTGCAAAAGAAAAAGAGAAATCTGAAAATAAAATAGAAGTAAAAGAAACTTTAAAGAGAAGATTGACAGACCTTGAGAAGAAAGAAGATGTCCTTACTGATAAATATATTGAAGAAAAGATATCTGAGAAAGTTTATAAAAGAAAGATATCTGACATTGAGGCTGAGAGGGCTCAAATAGGTACTCAATTAAATCAAAAAAATGACGAGAGGCAACTTACTTTCGAACAAACAAAAAATGTCTTTTTATCTCCATATAGAGCCAAAAAACAATTTCTCTCCCAAGATGGTGTCCAGAAACGCAAAGCGCTCGAAAATGTACTTTCGAACGCTCGCATAAAAGATGGGAAAATCGCTTATCTAAGGTATAAACAGCCGTTTCAAATGATGGCAGAAGTGCCTAAAAACGCTGATCTTCCTACTGTGCTGAGGTGGAGGGATTCGAACCCCCGATACACTGGACCAGAACCAGATGCCTTACCACTTGGCCACACCTCATTAATACTATTTCAAATTGACTTTATTTTTCTCGCTGCCCAGACACTGAACCGCTTTTTTGTTTTCACAGGTACCCATACCACTTACTTGCACCTCAAAACATGATGACATAAAGTATACGCAATTTAGAATATTTTGGCAAGCTTACCCCTCCCTACTCCAGGGTTTCCACAGGCCTCAAACGGAATACTGACTTTTCCTCCGTGTACCACTTGTGGATTTGTGCGTACCGGTCTTGCGGCGCGTTGACATTGATGACATCGATACCGCGCATCTTAGCATCATGCGCAAAGAGGAACTGCGTCGCAAAGAGAAAGATAGCCGGGTTTTCGTTACGGATGCGTCCCTGAGCTTGCTCATAGAGGAGTGTGCGTTCTTCTTCGTTGGACTCAGACTGGAGTGCGTCCAGCGCGGTATCCAACGGCCCATCATTTACATTAGCGTAATTAAGCCCTGGGTATTCGCGCTCCTTGGAATGCCATAGCGCACGGATATTTGGCTGATCCCACCGCATGGGATGAAACGTAAAAAGTGCTGCATACTCACGATTGCGGATTACGCTCGATTCGAGATCATCTGGTGAGTGCAGCTCAAGCGTTACCTCAGCACCGATCTTTTGCCACTGGGAAGAGAGTAGCTCTGCAACACGCACTAATTCCTCACGATCCTCACGCACTGAGATCGTAAAAGCTAGTCGCTCATCCTCTCCGCCGCGGGCACGAACACCATCCTCACCCATTTTCCATCCTTTGGCATCGAGGATGCTATTAGCACGTTCAATATCAATAAGTTCTTGTTTTTTCTCTGGTGCAAACCCCTTCATACCCTCCAGGAGTGGCGCATACGTCGTAAATGCACTGTCACCAAAAGCGTCACCGATAAGTGTGTCACGATCTGTCGCGAGCGCAAGCGCCTCGCGTACTTCTTTGTATGATAAAGCAAAGTTTTTGTTTTGATTGAGGAATACCGCAAAATATGATGGACGTCGCAAGAAGCGAGATGCAACTTGCTCATCAGCATCTGCATACTGCTTGAGGATATCAATCTGTTCGCGCCGCGTCACAGCCACTGCAGTTGTGAGGCCGTCCTGATAAGCTTCGAGCGACAATGCGCGATCATCATAAAAATTAAAGGCGAATTTAGTGATGAGAGGCTCTCCAAAATGATAGCCCTCATGAGCTCTGAGGATGTATTCTGACATCACACCTGCTGCATCAGCCTTTTCTTCGACGTATTTGTAGGGACCTGTTCCGATTGGCTTTAAGTTAAACGCTGCAAGTTGAAACTGCGCCGGTGCGACATCACTCCAAATGTGTTGCGGCAACATACCAAGTGTCAAAAGATGCAAGAAGTCACCACGCGGTTTTTCGAGCAGAAACTCTACAGTTCGATTATCAATAACCTCTACAGCAACCTCACTCCATGCTGCACGAAGTGGCCCTGCGATTGATTCGTATGCAATATCCTTGGTGATGTTAGTCGTAAACTTTACGTCACCTGCATCAAACGACTCACCATCATGCCACTGCACATTATCCTTGATGGTAATAGTATACTTTTTGCCATCGTTACTACGGTTATATGATTCTGCTAAGTCAGGGATGAGATTACCAGAAGCATCATAAGCAAAAAGACCGCTAAACACGACACGTGAAAGCAAGCGGTCAGTACTCGATGGTGACGCGGGTGCAAGTAGTGGATTGATAAATTGTGGCTGCGCTACTACAGCTTCTGTATACTCACCTCCTTTGGTTGGCTCGAGTACCGTAAAGTGTTTGTAGATTGCAAAGGTCCACCAGACAGACACAGCCACAATTGCAATGCAAAGCGCTGTTATAAAAATCTTTGTACGAAAAGGCGCTCTATGAAGCGCTCCGATCCAAAAGGATCCAATACCTTGCTTGTCAGCTTTATCGCTTGTGATAAACAAATATTACACATTATTTCGATACGTAGGACGTACCGTGGCGGCTCTATGCAAAACGCGCTGCCAAAAGAGAAACAACCAAAAACGCAGCTCCCAGCCCAATTGTAGATTGCATCAAAAATTTCTCGAACCCACGACGTGTAGAGTAAGATCCACCCATTTCTCCAGACAGCACACCCAGTCCCTCACCACGGCTTTGCATCAAAATCACAACCGTCAACAGAACAGCTATCGAAACCTGAATAATTAGTAATGTATGCATAAAATTATGATATCGTTATGTGTTCAAAGTATACTACAGCCTCCCCACTGGGTCAATAAATTACACGCGCGTCCGCAGCAATGCCTCAATCATACTCCAGTCATTTTCTCTCTCATAGAGCGCCCTTCGATCATCATCATAGATACCCACTGACTCCTCATAAACCGCACGTCTGTGATGCGCTGAAATCACACCAAGCGCAAATTCATCGTCGGCCATCGCGACCGCAAATGCCTGAGCTCGATCCGTAGGGTCATGTGACTCATCCAACACCTTGGTGTGCTCCTTAAACCACTGATACGTGTTTTTTTTATTAAAGACAATACAAGGTTGAAAGATATCCACAAGCGCAAAACCGGGGTGTGCGATCGCTTGCTTGATGATTTCTTTGGTCATCTCTGGCTCTCCTGCACTTGCTCGCGCAACAAAAGGAGCATCGAGAGAGATCGCAAGTGTGAGCGGATTAAACGGCTCATTGTATACTCCACGCGGCTGTGTCGGTGTCACCAACTCCTTAGGCGACGTCGGTGACGCTTGTCCCTTGGTGAGACCGTAGATCATGTTGTCATGCACGAGAACTGCAATGTTAGGGTTGCGTCTTATCGTATGAATCAAATGTCCTCCACCCTCTCCGTACACATCACCATCACCGCTGGTTACGAGGACATTCATACGAGGGTTCGCCGCTTTGATACCAGTAGCGACCGGAAGTGCGCGCCCATGAAGACCATTAAAATAATGTGACTGTACATACTGTGGCAACTTTGCCGCTTGACCGATCCCAGACACGAGGACTGTGTTTTCTGGTGAGCATCCTGCTTCTGCAAGCGCTTTTTTGAGTGTTAGAAGAATCGGAAAATTACCGCAACCAGGGCACCACTGATTTTCCACGTCCTTATCGAGCTCAAAGGCTTTATTGTTTTTTGTTTGTGTCGCACCGATCATACTTCTAGGCTAATGATTTTATTTTTGTAATGAGTTCTTCTACGCTAAACGGTTCACCATTCCACTTGAGTATACGACTCTGACAAACAATTTCTGTCTCACGGGCGATAAGCTCAGCAAATTGCCCGGTTGCATTGTTTTCGACGATAATCACCTTTTCTGCTCGCAGGAGGATCTGAGCTGTATCTGGATGGAGTGGGAAAATCTGAGAAAAATGCAATGCCGCAATACTTTTTTTACCGGAACGCCGTACCGCTTCCTCGACAACGTTTTTATTGGATCCCCAGCTCACGATAAGCGTCTTGGCTGACTGCGGGCCGCTGCGTGTCGGCGGAAGTGACTCCTCTGTGAGAAGATCACGCCGCTTAAAGAAACGTTTTTCCATCATCGCTGGTCGCATTACGGTCATATCCTCTGTGATCCGTCCATCCTCATCATGCTCATCACTATCAGCATGGACAAGCCCCTCCCCGTAGCCCGGCACACCTCGCGGACTGAGCCCTGTATCCGTAATTTCGTAACGCTGATATCCTTTCGTTGTTTTTTCGATATACGTATGATGTTCTTTTCTTGTAAACGCTTCTCGTGGCACACAGTAAAAACTATCCATCATAAGCTGGTCGCTGAGGACAAATGTCGGGATTTGATATTTGTCGGCGAGTTCTACAGCATGCGCTGTAATGTCATACATCTCCTCCGGTGTACCAGGCGTAAAGATCGCACGCGCAAACTCTCCGTGCCCGGCATACAGAGCGAGATTGAGATCTTCTTGCCCAGTGCGCGTCGGCAGTCCCGTCGCTGGACCAGGGCGCTGCGCAATATGCACAGTAATCGGCGTCTCTGTCATCGCACTAAGTGAAACAGACTCTGTCATCAGAGCAAAACCGCCGCCAGATGTCGACACAAGCGCCCGTGCGCCTGCAAAAGATGCGCCGAGGGACATGTTGATCGCGCCAATCTCATCTGTTGCCTGCTCTGCCAACACATCACATTCTTTACCGTGAGCGGCTAAAAAGGTAAATACACCCGTTGAAGGCGACATAGGATACGATGAGGAAAAATTCACACCACCAGCAAGCGCGCCAAAAGCAACAGCCTCTGCCCCAGAGAGAAAAACATATTCTGACACATCCTCTTTCGTTTCAAGCGCAAGATGCACATCTTTTTCGAAAGCGATATGCTTTCCGATCTTAAGACCCTTTTCGATCGCTGCAATATTTTCACTGACCACTTGTTCACCTTTACGGCGAAAAAATGTCTGCATATAGCGCCGCGCGATATCTGCATCCAGATCAAAAAGACCTAAAATCGTCCCCGCTGCGACCGTATTTGCATAAATGCGATTGCCAATTTCATGCGCCAGCTGCACAAAATTAACAGTCGACATATTTTCTGCCTTAAAGTCATCACCGGCCGCCACACCGATAATGAGTGTTTTTTCATTGAGGCGATTTTTATAGTGACTATGCGCTCGCGGATCGAGCGGCACAAAGTAGTCAATATGCGACCGAAAAGCATCACTACGCTCACCGCTTACGCGCACCGTGATCGAGTTCATGCCTCCGCGGACACGACTCATTACATCTTTGGCAACATAAATATTAAAGTCTTGTTTTTTAAAGACATGCGTCAACACACTTGCGATACTCTCTATACCCTGCCCAGCTTGCCCTGCAATTACGATTGTAAAGTCATTTGATTTTTGTTTTGCCATAAAGCATCATAGTTGAAATGGTTGCTCTTATTATACCAAACATTTCCCGTACTCAGTAAAAAACACCCCCACATAAAGCAGAAGTGTTTTAATTATGTATGCATTCTATTGCGGTGCCTTTTCTAGCATTACCAGGATATCGATTTCCTCACCTTCGCGCCAGACACGAAGTGTGATTTCTTGTCCCACCCGCTTAGATCTGAGAAGTGTCGCCAGTGGACGCTCAAGTCCGAGCTCTTCTCCGTCAATGCTCACGATAATATCATTTTCTTCCAGGCCAGCTTTGTCTGCAGGAGAGCCTGGCAACACTGCCAAATCCTCACGCGTCTCACCACGTGATATGAGCGCTCCGCTCTCAAGCGGAAGATCGTTCCGCTCCACCATGCTTTCTGAAATCATCATGTAGCGAATTCCGAGAAATGGTCGTACGATCTCACCGTTTTCTTTTACGGAAAA
>JAHDCW010000004.1:11853-27829 GCA_020629675.1 Minisyncoccota bacterium
CTACTTGTTACAACCGTATATGACGCGTCATCATCATCCACGACATGACGGTTGGTTATGATCAGCCCATTAGCAGAGACAAAGAACCCCGAGCCACCCCCTACCTCTTGCTCACGTGTACCGTTTTGACGCTCCTGATATCGCGGTACCGAAAACCCAAAAAAGTCATCAAAAAAAGAATTGGTTGATCGCTCCTCAAGGAAGCGTTCTATAATTGGGATGTCTTTTGTAACTACAATCGACACAACGGCAGGCGTTGCTTGAGCCACCGCTTCAATGAGCTGTGACTCGCTAGAATTTGCACCGGTGTACCCCTGTGTTTCGACAGCAGCGTCATCTGCATCCTCTGGTGCAGCTGTGGATAGTTGACCTCCAGGAAAAGCAGATGAAAGTAAAAAGAATGTCACGACACTCGCGACCACGCTTAGCAGTACCGACATAAAGATAATGCCCACCGCGCTATGTGTAGATTTATCCATAGTTGTAACTTACTTATAATGTATAGTTAATTTTACATAATTTTTCTTTTTTGATCAATAAAAAAGGCACTGCAAATTCTTGCAGCGCCTTCGCGGCTATTCCAAATCGTCGATCGACCTAATATTTTTAACTTGTTTTCGTGCTCTTTGTCGGAACGGAGACTTTAGCGCATCTCCCAACTTCCCCAATAAGAGCAAATGGAGCTTTTTGAAAAAATCTCCAAAGAAAACCAATGGCCAACTCATGATTACATTCAATACATGAGAACTTTCATACTTTTCATTTTGGGTTTTAATAGCTTCCGCAGCCTCAAAAGCCCAAGGATCATTTTTCAGAGCATCAACCCACTTCGGCCTCATAACATCATTAAGAGTCGCTGTATCAAAGTCTTCGATTGTACTCCCTTGAGGCAATGAAATCTCATTGTCTTTGAGGAAGCTTTCTAAACGTTCATAATACGGAGCGTATCTATCTGCGATACGTTGCTTATACCAAACAATGCTATACAAGTAACCAAGCAATATGTAAGTCACAATCGCTATAGCAAAGCTTACGAAGAAACGGACCATTTCACCATGCTCAACAGCGCCAGTAATAAAAAACAGTACAGCGATTGCCAACATAAAGAAAGCAGTGAACTCATGATCAGAGCTAAATAAAGAACCAACAAGACACAGCACAAAAAAGAAAATAATCACCGGAACCGCAGTATATTTATATGTTGATTCTGTTAACGTTTTAACCATCAACTTTAAACGTATACCCCCGGAAGATTCCTGCTGCGCGACTGCTACTACTTCTTGCGCGACAACTACTTCAGAACCGCTTCCAAAAAAAGTAGCTATTAGCACAATATAGGCCAAGAAGATACTTCCACATATCAACAAAGCTGCCCACACCGCACCTGCAATTTCACCTACCAGTAAACCAACAACGATCCCAGAGACCAGACAAACTCCAGCAATCAGCCATAAGAGATCAAACTTATCGGCAGGCACAGACATCCCAACCACAGCACCTGCAACTGCAACCATCAAAAAGATTAATAACGGCATTTAAACTCCCCTTTTTTTTAAAAAAACTCACAAAGAACTGCTCTATTCTTTTATCATTTCTATTTTCCTGTGTCAATCTATAAGACACAAAAAAACCATGCACGTGCATGGTTTTTTTAGTCGCTTTTATGCTGACTACATACCCATCATACCACCTGGCATACCACCCGGCATCGCTGGCTCTGATTCCTCCTTTGGCACGTCTGATACAACTGCCTCAGTGGTTAGAAACATCACTGCTGCTGATGCCGCATTTTCGAGCGCACTACGCACCACCTTGGTCGGATCGATAATACCTGATGCAATCATATCTTCATATGTGTTTGCTGCGGCATTGTATCCGATTGGTGTTTTGACTGATGTGTTCTTACCCATAACATTGTAGAGTACGAGCGCACCATCCTGCCCAGCATTTTCTGCGATGTGACGCATAGGCGCGAGAAGTGCACGGTCGACGATCTGTGCACCGACATTCTCCTCCTCTTTACCTTTAAATGCCTTGGCGCCAAGCGCAAGCGCGAGACCACCACCTGGGACGACGCCTTCAAGCGTAGCTGCACGCGTAGCGTTAAGTGCGTCCTCGATGCGGTCTTTCTTTTCTTTCATTTCTGTTTCTGTGGCAGCTCCCACCTTGATCACAGCCACTCCGCCAGCGAGTTTTGCGAGGCGCTTCTGGAGCTCTGTTTTCGTGTAGTCACTATCTGTTCGCTCGATCTCCGCACGTAGCGCTTCCACATGTTCTTTGACTGCTTTCTTAGTGCCACGTCCTTCGACAACTGTCGTAGCATCTTTACTAGCAACAATCTTGTGCGCACTACCAAGATCAGTCAATTCTACATTTTCCATTTTGAGACCCATCTCATCAGAGATCACGCGAGCTCCTGTAAGGATCGCAATGTCTTGAAGCATCGCTTTGCGGTTATCACCAAAGCCTGGCGCTTTGATGCCAAGCACGTTAAATGAGCCTCGCAACTTGTTGACAACAAACGTAGCTAGTGCCTCTCCTTCAATGTCTTCGGCAATGATCACAATATCTTTTTTGCCCGATTGCGCTACTTTTTCGAGGATTGGCAATACTTCCTGTACTGAAGCAATTTTCTTGTCGGTGATGAGAATGTATGGCTCACTCATCTCCGCCTTCATGCTCTCACGGTCAGAGACCATGTGTGGAGAGATGTACCCACGGTCAAACTCCATGCCCTCAACCACTTCTTTTTCCACACCGAATGACTGCCCCTCCTCGATCGTGATCACACCATCTTTACCAACAGATTCCATTGCTTCTGCGATGATGCGGCCGATCTCCTGATCATTAGCACTGATAGACGCCACCTGCGCGATTTCTTCTTGTGTTGAGATTTTCTTACTGAGTTTACGCAAATGCGCAACAACCTCCTCAACCTTATCCTCGATACCATTACGGATATCGATCGGGTTTACGCCAGCTGCCACGAGCTTAAGTCCTTCATGAATCATCGCTTGTGCGAGCACTGTTGCAGATGTCGTACCATCACCGGCCGCGTCATTTGTTTTTGAAGATGCTTCTTTGATAATCTCAGCACCGATATTTTCCACCTTGTCTTCGAGTTCAATTTCCTTGGCAACACTTACACCGTCCTTGGTAATCACGGGAACACCGTATGATTTTTCGAGTACGACGTTGCGCCCCTTGGGACCAAGCGTTACCTTAACAGCATTTGCGAGCTTATCAGCACCAGCCTTGAGGCCGACGCGAGCATCCTCGCCAAATAAAACATTCTTTGCCATAGTTGTATATTTATACGTTGATTACACCTTAATTAATCACTGCGATCACATCTGAAGCGTGAATCAGATTGTACTCCTTACCCTCAAGCACCATCTTTTCTGCTGACCAGTCTTCTTTAAAGAAAACTGTATCACCTGGTTTCACCGGCATCTCCTGCACATTTCCGTTATCGAGTGTCTTCCCTGGACCCACATGCTCTACAGTGCCCTGCTTTACTTTTTCTTTATTCTCGACATTTTCAGGGAGTACAATCCCGGAAGCTGTCACCGTCTCTTGTGGTGCAGGTGCTACTACCACATAATCCGAAAGCAATGCAATCTTCATATTTATATATTAAATCTAATTAATAAAATCTTTGTAGTTAGCAGTCTAACACATAGAGTGCTAACGTACAATTCATAGTAGCAAAAAAATAAATACTGTCAATAAAATCCCTTCCTCTAGCTAGAGGAAGGGATTTTTTCGTGAGAAAATACAGGCAACAAATCATTCATGAGTGCTGTATACCTACGAACAACATCACCCTCATCAAATTGACTACCAAAAGAACGAAATGCGTAAAAGCCATCAATTCTCCAGTCCACATTGGGGCAGAAATTGAAACCATGTTTATCAGCTACGGTAGCAAGACCACTAAGCAGAAGAAAATGCCTAACATGAGAACCTCTAGGATAATTAATCTTGAGGTCTGCCGACTGTACCGTCAAAGGCATGCTAAGCGTAATCCTCAGTATATTAGTCTGCTTCATCATCGCGCTCATGTTTCCTATCGTGATCCATGCGCTATGATCCGGACTTTGATCCAAGTCAAAACGATAGATGATACCTCCTTTATTATTTGTAACCAAATAATCCTCAGAAGATTTTAAACACTGCAACCCATGGAACATTTTATATGCGCTTTTTACGACTTTTATAGCAGGAGAATCTCGATAAAGCTCTAAAGACCGTGACTCACCTACCTCTTTAGATCTTTTTTTATCATTTCTTTTAAATTGCAGGACTTTTCCTGTCATGACTTATCCCCTTTTCATACAGTTCCTACTATGAAAATAGCGCTTACAAAAAAGACTGTCAAATATCTATGCAGAGTCAGAGGCTTTTACGCCCATAAGCAAAATCACCCCCAAGAAAAATGTTAATAGCAAACCAAAAACACTACTCCACTGCCAGTGGTCAAAAAGTGACTGCACCACGATCGCTACAAGAGGCGCTGCAAAAACCATCTCTTTTCTAGACTTAACCGATACACAAAGGTAGCGCACAAATACTAGAAGTGCTGCGCTAATAGCGACAATCCCTAAAAATCCTATTTCAACCGCAATCAAAAGTGGGACGCTATGCACAGGCTGATATCCCCAGATTGGCCTTGTGTCACCCTCTTTAGATCTGACAGCATCTACATAATTTTTAACCCCAACCCCTAAGAGAGGCTTATCCCTCAATAACGTTACAGACTCTGCGATGTATTGCGTACGTTCATCAATTGAACGCGCTTCGAGGCGCCGGGTCGGGTCGATACGTGTTCTCAGCAGATCACTATAAAAATAAAAGATGATACTCATCATCAACCCGCAAGCGCCCCCGATAAACAATAGTCGTCTCACAGAAAAAAATTTTATTCCTTCCGCAAACACTCCCAATATGCCAATACCTACTGCTAGCGCGATTATCCCTGATCGAGAAAAAGATGTCGCAAGTGCAGCAGCACATAGCACAGCACTCACGAGATAAAAAATTGCTACGGCGCGATGATGTGCATAAAAGAGATACATACTCATACTGAGAACACATACCGCCGCAATCACACCCCCTAAAATATTAGGATGCGTAAAACCCCCATATCCTCGCAACCACCGTCCAGATGAGGATTCGACGACACTTACACCACCAACCGCAGCATCGTGCAGCGCCATCCCGAGCCAGGTCGATGCAAAGGAGCTCTGGGTTATGAATTGGTAGAGCGCTAAAAAGGCGTGACCGCACATACTCAAAACAAAAACAGCAATCACTCTCTGCCACGACAGCTCCATGCGCAATAAAATAACAGCACCCAAAAAACCAATTCCAATAACAGCGGCGTGATACAAAGCTCCAACCTGATCCTGGGCAAATACAATGGACAGGATAAGTACCAAAAGAAAAATTGCAGTGATCTTCTTGTGAGAATAAAAACGCCACCACGCTACAAGCAACGATCCTGACAATACAACCAAAACAATTAGCACAACCAAAGAAACAGGTAGCAACAAAGTGCTATAGTGTACTTTTTCTCCATCCACAAAGACCTCACGCACGATCCACGCAGTCTGCCATGGAAGCAATGCGACAAAAAGATATGCCACGTAATTTCGTATAGATGCGATCATATATATCCAGTGTACGAAATTTCTCACCAAAAAGAAACAAAAAAACCTAACAAACGCACTTTATCCATCAAACCACTAATGCAGAAATCGAACCCACGTGTTTCATGTTATTATTTCTCACCCCTACTCACTCATCGATTTTTTGATTTCTTCAAACTCATTTTCGATTGCCGCAAGTTTTTTCTTGGTTTCCTTTATCAGGAGCGCCCCTTCTTTCACGTGCTTAATACCCTCTTCCACGTCGATGTTTTCATTTTGATCAAACCAATTTGCAATATTCTCCAGCTTCTTAAGCGAGCTAGCAAGCGAGTCTTTTTTTTCTGTTGTCATAGTAAAATGTTATTTCGTTTTAGTGGCGATCGTGCCGTCTGATAGTTGAATCGTGAGATCAGCATGAGGTTCTATATCTTTTACGCTACGCAGGACACGTCCTTCTTTATCATAAGCAATACTATACCCCTGAGCAAGCAGCTTTCGTGGATCCAGTTGGACCAAAGTATGCGCTGACTGCGCCACCTGTTTTTTTGTGTGATTGATTGCTCGCTGCAGTAGTGGCAATACCCTCTCAAACCTGATAAAGATCTGTCTATATGTCTGCATCACGCGACCGTAACCCGCAATAATTGACTGCGACTGACGATGGATCTGATGTCTGATATCACTAAGCCATCGCTCGCTCTGCGTCATGATGCGCTGTTCCAGTAGATCGCACCGCGCGCGACACGTCGCGATGAGCTGTTGCCCAGATGTCGTGAGAACGCTCATGCTACGCTCGAGCTGGTGACATTGTGTCGTAAGTGCTTGTTGGTATGACATCTCGATCATGCTCTGATAACGATCTATAGATTGTGCCTGTGTCTGCACCGCATAGGTGCAATATTCACGAAATGTCTGCTCAAACCGTGATACTTTTTCAACTGCCTGATCCCAGCTGACACGTACAGCCCGCGCCGCCGCTGTCGGTGTACTCACGCCCACATCAGCAACAAGCGTCGTCAGCGTTTCATCCTGCTCATGCCCAACACCTGCAATCACTGGCGCTGGGAAATCCGCGAGGGCGCGTACTACTCGCTCATTATTAAAAGCCTGTAAACTCTCCAGACTTCCACCGCCACGCACTATTACAAGCACATCGACCTCCTGTGCGCGTAGCGTCGCAATTGCTTTCATGATTTCTGGTACCGCCTTTGAGCCTTCTACATGCGTCGACACAAAGGAAATCCGATACCCAAAAGAACCCACGTTTGTCATAAAGTCGCCAATTGCTGCACCAGTTGCAGATGTAATCAAACCAACACGCTCTGGTAGCTCTGACACCTCACGCTTACGATCAGCTGAAAACAGCCCCTCGTCAGTAAGTTTTTTCTTAAGATCATCATATGCTTTTTTGAGAGCGCCTTCACCGGCGAGCTCGACGCGTTCACCAATAAAACTAAATCCATAGCGATCATGGAGCTGTGGACTCCCCGTTATGATTACTTCAGCACCGTCATAAAGCTCAACACCAGACATCTCATACGCACCGCGAAAGACGCTACAGCGCAAGACAGCACCAGCGTCCTTGATTTCAAAATATGCATGACCGTTCGCGTTACGCTTAAAACCAATTACTTCGCCACGCACACGCACATCACGGAAATAAGAGCTCACGACAGTATTTAGCTGTGTGACAAACTCTTGCACACTTAACTCTTTAATATCTGCATCAGTAACCACCTCTTCCCCCATGTGCTCTAACTGATCCGGTGACTCACCCGCACCTGAGACCACTTCCGTACTTTGATGAGCATCCTCCTCAGAAAAATCATAAACTCCAGATATCTCCTGCGTCTCCCCCGCACAAAGCGCGAGTAAGTCTTTGCCATAACGCTGCGCCTTTCGCGGGCCGATTCCTTTTACATTAAGTAATTCTTCCTGCGTCTGCGGCAGCTCCTGAGCCAACAACCTCAATGTTTTGTAGGGCAATACAAGATAGCCCTCAACACCTTCTTTGCGGGACTGCTCTTTTTGCCAACTCAATAATTGTGGGAGTACATTCATACTAATTCATCTCTAAAGATAATGCCGCGCTAAGTTCCTCCACTGTATCACAGAGCACATCAGGCTGAGCTGCGCATAGCATCTCACGATCATGATAGCCCCAAGTTACAGCATACGTGGGCACCTGAGCGACCTGGGCCTCCCTAATATCTCCCACAGTATCTGTCACAAAAAAATAGTTAGAACCATCATGTCGCTCCTTGATCATCTCTAACTTTACGACTTTACTGAAGTGCGTATCCGACCCCATAATGCGTGCCTTAAAGGCGTCTTGCATCTGATTTTCTACGAGAAAATCTTTCATCTTTTCCTCATTACCAGATGATACGATATAGCATACACCAGCGCTCTGACACTGCTCAACGATCTGGTCCATACCATCAAAAAGTCTAATTTCATGCGTGGCATTCTTGAGGTATGCACCATAACCCGCCAACTTATCTGCGTGCTCCTGATACCACGGCGACTCATAGATATTTGTCATTTGCATTTCTTGAAAGTCTTTTCTGCCAACATCCAATCCGGTGTGCTCACGAAAACCGCGCACATGAAAATCAACAGAATCACCAATCACTCCATCAAAATCAAAAATATAAATATTTTCTTTCATACACTATATATCTTTTATGTTATTCTGCCCCTGCGGACACAGATCAATAAGAATGCATTTTGCACATTGCGGGCGTCGGGCGATGCACACAGCTCGTCCATGCGTAATCATCAACTCATTAATGTTGAGATAGTCTTCCGTTGGGACGATCCCATTAAGGCTCTTACGTACCTGCTCAATTGACGCACCTAGAGGCGCAAACCCAAGGAGGGGTGCTATACGATGTACATGCGTATCCACGGCCACACTTTCATGTTGATCAAAAACTTTTGACATTATGATCGCTGCAGTTTTTTTGGCGACACCGGGGAGCTTTTGTAGCTCCTTAAAATCCCGCGGGACTTCTCCATCGTAATCACGCACAAGCACTTCTCCCATTTTCTTTAGATTCTTTGCTTTGTTGCGGTAAAATCCCGTAGAATAGACCTCTTGCTCGAGCGCTGAAATGTCTGCTTGCGCATAATCTTGTGCCGTTTTATATTTTTTAAACAAATCCTTTGTCACCATATTCACACGTTCATCTGTGCACTGCGCGCTGAGCGCCGTCGCAACGACGAGTTCAAGTGGCGTCGTCCAATCCAAAAAAGGACCCGTAACAGGATATTCTTTTTTAAGCCGTTCTAAGACTTCATTCATTTTTTTATGGCTTTCTTTAACGCGCATTAATATGTATAGAAAAATTTAAATTGACCTAAAACAAAAAATGTGTTACAAAAAAATCATCTCTTATAATAATCATACCGGAGGAAACGTGAAGCATTTCACCTTTCTCACCCCTCAATTACATTGGAGTGAGAACCTTAACATAGAAAGCGTAACACTTGACACACAAGCACCTGATAACATTATTTACCTGCGCAATGATGGCATCGTCCCACAAGGGATAAAATTGATATCTGACAGAATCTTAACGATGTGCCAATGCATCAGCCACACCACACCCGTTTTTTACCCATATGCCGCTGGTCACTTTTTTGAAAACCTGATGACGAGAGAGGCGTTTCGTAAAAATCGATATGCATTAAAAGAGCTCAGCTTGGATGAAGGCAAAGAGAGAGCTGTCATCATTATATATACAGAAGTAGACCTTGAAAAGCTGACAATCCAATCTGCTATCAGCAAAGCAACCGCAAGGATAGGATTTAATTATCACACTAACGACCTTTCTCAAGAACTTTTTTTAACGCAACAAAGAAGATTAATAAATTTAATAACAGCATTTAATGCGCTAATAAACTTAGAAAGTATAGATGACGGCATAGCTGAGTATGGCAAATTACTTCACGAAGCTGTGAGATTGAAAAAAGTCAATGTACACTTAATAAATGAAGTCTTAAGCCCTCTATCAAGAAAAGCTTTGTTTACATATTTCAAATCAAAAAAAATCCCTATGATTTGTAGACAGTCAAGTAAAGGATCAGCTTTTGTTGCAGCGAGAACAAGAGATAAGGATGACTTTTATCTTTCGATTAAATCACTACATGATCCTCATGCTCTTATAAATCAGTGGCAATTGGACCCAAAAACACGGATAAGCTCTCGCGAATTGTGCGACTTTCTCTATCTGTAAAACGAACGACTGATAGCATCGCTATCAGTCGTTTTAATATACAAAAGTCCTCAACCGATATACCCTTTAGCTCGCAGCTGTTTATGATACGCAATTGCAAATCGATGCGCTTCTTCTCGTGCAGACTCGAGCAAGTCTCGATCATCTTTGATTTCAGGCACCACAGGAAAAGACGATGACTCATATACATCAACCTTTTTACGCGTCGGACCTTTTGCGACAGCGAGCAAGCCAATATCAGACAACTCTAAGTGAGTGAGTAATTCTTGACCCATATTGAGATGACCTTGCCCACCATCAAGGACGAGTACATCTGGCTTACCCCAATCGCGGAGGTGGTTGAGTCGTCGCGCAAGCACCTCTCGCATCGCACCCACATCATTAATACCCTTCACTGCCTTAATCTTAAATTTACGATACGCCTGCTTGTGTGGGAGACCGCCCACAAACACCACCATCGACGCTACCACGTATTGGCCACCGATGTGTGATATATCAAAACACTCCACACGCGCACCTACACCATCAATATGAGGCAAAAGTGAATCTCGTCGAGACATCAAGGCAATATCATTGATATGCGTCAATGCGTAGATCTGCTTTTTGACGCGACCCGCTTCTTCATAGCTCTCTTGCTCCGCATGCTCCATCATCTCCTTTTCCAGTTCTGTGAGAATTTTCTTTTTCTTACCTGAAAGAAAAAGTGAGATATTACGTATATTACGCATATATTCTGTGCGCGAAATAGCATCATCATACGGTCCTGGACAAAGACCTATTTGATATGAAAGACAGCCCTTTTCACTGTGTTCGGCGCGCGCATGAAAAGGAAATATTTTACGGATAATCTTAAGTGCTGTACGCATCTGCTCCTGCGACGTATAAGGTCCAAATGTGTTACCGCGCTTATACTCACGTGCTTGATACATTTCTTTTTCGAAATCTGTTTGTCTAAGAATAAGCACTCGCGGGAATTCTTCTTTTGTGATCACAAAATATGAGTAGCTTTTATCATCCTTGCCGTCAATGTTATATTTTGGACGATGACGCTTAATAAGCTCTGCCTCGAGGACAAGTGCTTCGAGGACGCTATCTGTTTGGATCGTAATAATTTCTGTCGTCGCCTCCACAAGCTGACGCATGCGCGGTCCCCGACTTTTTTCTTCTTGTCCGCTGAAGTATTGCTGGACTCGTGAGCGCAGCGAGGTCGCTTTGCCTACATACAAAACCATCCCGTTTTCATCTAAGAAACGGTAAACACCCGGTTTGTGCGGCAATTCTTTTACTGTTTTTTCTATAATTTCTGCAACTGTTTTTTCACTCATACACTTACGTTATCTTAGCCAGAATCGCAAAATGATCACTAACACCACTGACAATATCAATCTCTAACACCTCATACCCAGATGACGTAAAGATACTATCAACGACAAGATGAAGCTCATGTTCACAACGATGTAAATCATTATCTATGGTTGTCTTCAGTTCTATTGGCATATTATCTCTATAGACACTTGCTATATAATCATAAATCTCCCGCCCACGCGGTGCGTTAAAGTCCCCCACCAGAATGATCTCACGGTAATGTGCGCATGCTTTAAGCATATTTTTGACGCCCTCTCTCTGGCGATCATCAGCCTGACCGTCAGGTGACCAAATAAAATGCGTATTAGCAATACGGTACACCTTGCCACCTTCTTTTACAGTCGCAACAATCATCACGCCCCGCATCGCAAAGTCTTTCTCATGCTGAATCGGCAACTCTGCCATATCACCTAAATAGCAGATCTCTTCATAAGCAATATCTTCATGTCGTGTAAAAATTGCAATACCCTGCTTATCCTCTATGCCAACTGAGATGTTATTACACGTAGCCAAGAAAACACCACGTGCATCCACTTCTCGCTGCAGCTCAGGCATCATACCCTCCAAGACCTCCTGTAAACATACTACCGCACCCACATCAAGCTGCGCTCTTATAAAATCAACAGCACGCGCCAGGTGCTTCTTGCGCTCTATGTTATACGTTACAACTTTCATCCTTTAGACTTACTGCGGAAACATTTTTCCCTCTGTTATAAATGGCTCAGCAAATTCTTCTCCGGTATTACGATCCATGTAATACATCTGCATTTCTAACTCTCCCCCAATAAAATTAAAATCATAATATGAATCCAAAAACACTTCCGGCTTTCGTGTTCCAGGTAATGTGTAGTAGGTCACACCGTCTTCCTCATGTGCTATACGGTGCTCAATATGACCACTGAAGACTGCTTTAACATTATAGCGAGATAAAAGACCGTGCACTTGATTACGATTTAAGATACTATCTTTCCCTCCTGATAGCGTCTTAGGAATCATACTGTGATGCATGAAGATGTATACATGACGATCAGTCTGTAATTGCTTTTCGAGCCACGCCACTGTCACAGCTGGAATATGTCCAGGCGTGTAATCCCCATTCATGGGCGTGTGAGCAATGCCTGACTCATTAAAATTTGAGTCTACAAAAATGAAACGATAATATTCACCCTGATCAAGGACATAATTAACATCATCAGCTCCAAGCGTTGTTACAAAATCATCGCGTGATACGCCTCTTAGATCATGATTGCCGATAACCCAATGCACGGGCATCGTAAGCTGATCAAAAAATGTTTTCACAAGCCCTAATTCAGCAATACCAATTTCCTGTGTCACCTGCTTAGGCGCATCAATCACATCACCAAGATGCACTACAAAATTTGGATTATAATTTTGGACATGTGAGATAAATTTCTCAATTGGTCGCTCATCTTTCTCGATAAGGTACACATCCGTTAGATCATCTGTACGCACACCATCATACACATTACGCTTAGTATCAACATGCGTATCAGTGATAACGCCCACCTTGAGCACATCATTTTTTGGAATTTCTTTTTTAAAACTCCAAGGCTCTACTACTTGCCTGTGTTGCTCTTGCTGCCAGAGCATCCCAGCTCCAAAGCTGAGTCCTGTGATAACGACAGCCATCAATAATATTTTCTTCATAATTCTCCCATTTTAAATCTCCCCCTAAGAGTATCACAGTCTGTTTTCAAAAGAAAAGACGCTTACAGATCAGACCTAAAGCAGATCATGTAAGTATTTAGCAGTTGCGCTTTCTTGGTGATATTTAATAATTTCTTCCGGCGGACCAGAAGCGATGACCTGACCCCCTCCAGAACCTCCCTCTGGGCCCATGTCAACAATCCAGTCAGCACACTTGATCACGTCCATGTTATGCTCGATCACAACAACAGTATTTCCGTTATCTGTCAGCCGCTGGAGCATATCGATGAGTCGCTCGACATCTGCAAAATGAAGACCGGTTGTGGGCTCATCGAGGACATAGAGCGTTTTACCAGTAGCACGCTTAGAGAGTTCTGTAGCAAGTTTGATACGTTGCGCCTCACCTCCTGAGAGCGTAGTCGCGCTTTGACCTAATTGAATATACCCAAGACCCACATCCTGCAGCGTAGATACAATATTTTTAATTGCTGGATATGCATCAAAAAACTCCACCGCCTCATTGACAGTCATATCCAAAACGTCAGCAATCGTCTTACCACGATAGGTGACCTGAAGCGTCTCAGAATTATAACGCTTCCCTTTGCAAACATCACACGGAAGATAAACATCCGCCATGAACTGCATCTCTATTTTGAGATATCCCTCACCGTCACAATGATCACAGCGCCCACCGCGCACGTTGAAACTAAATCGACCCGGCTTATATCCTCGAGCTTTGGCTGTTTTCGTCTGCACAAATAACTCACGAATCGGCGTAAAGAGACCTGTATATGTCGCAGGGTTAGAACGCGGCGTACGTCCGATTGGTGCCTGATCAATCATGATAACTTTATCAATATGTTCAATGCCTGTAATCGCACGGTGTTTTCCTGGTCGCTGCAATGAACGCATCACCTTAGAGCTCACGCCCTTGTAAAGAATATCCTCCACCAGCGTACTCTTTCCACTACCGCTCACACCTGTCACGACTGTAAAAAGACCAATTGGAAAATCAACATTAACACCACGTAAGTTATGTTCGCTTGCACCTCGGACCGTAAGCATCTTCTTTTTACTGATACTGCGCCGCGCCTCCGGTAATGAGATCACTCGCTCACCTGTTAAAAATTTTGCTGTAAGAGATTTTTCCACAGCGATAACCTCTGCTGGTGTACCCGCCGCGACAACTTGACCACCATGCTTACCAGCACCAGGACCGATGTCTACGAGAAAATCAGCAGCACGCATCGTCTCCTCATCATGCTCAATAACGATGACACTATTACCCAAGTCACGGAGATGGATAAGTGTCTCAAGAAGCTTGGTATTATCACGGGCATGCAACCCGATAGACGGCTCATCAAGGATGTACAACACACCAACTAACTGTGAACCGATCTGACTTGCCAAGCGAATACGCTGTGACTCTCCTCCTGAGAGTGTATGCGCACTCCGTGACAGTGAAAGATATCCGAGACCCACCTTATCCAAAAATGACAGACGGCCCACTACCTCTTTGACGATACGAGACCCAATCAAGCCGTCCCTCTCCGAAAGCGCAAGTTCATTAAAAAAAGTATGCGCTTCAGATATAGTCATACGAGCAACATCGTCGACATTTTGATCAGCAATTTTTACCCACAACACCTCCTGACGGTAACGACTGCCACCGCAGGTTGAGCACGGTTTTTGTGACATGTACTGTTCAATATCACGCCGCACAGCATCACTATCTGTTTTGCGATAGCGGTCACGAAGAAATCCTACAATTCCTTCCCAGTGAACATCAAATTTCCAAATACTTCCCTTGGCACTGCGCAACTTAACAGGGATGTCATCAGGCTCATCCTCACCATACAGAAGGATGTCCATTTTACGAGCTGGGATATCTTTAAGGCGGACGTTGTCAGCGATGTGATAATACTGAAGCACGTGATGCAAGATCCCACCATAGTAACTACTCTTTTTGCGGTTGCTCCAAGGCAGGATGCCTCCCCCTGCTATGGTTTGCTCTTCATCTTCGATGATGAGATCAGGGTCAATTTCTTTTTTGACACCAAGACCCTCACACGCGCTACACGCACCATAAGGAGAATTAAAACTAAATAACCGCGGCTCCAAGTCAGGAAAGATAATATCCGGATGCTTAGGACAAGCCATTTTCTGATTATAGGCTGATTCTTGCTTGCCACTCCTGATCTGTACAAGGCCCTCTGCAATTTTAAGCGATGTCTCCACCGCCTCAAACAATCGAGACATCTCAGCATCAGTAACTTTTACCGTATCGACGATGATATCGATGTTATGCTTTTTATAACGATCAAGTTTGAGATCATCTGTATCATCCAGAAAAATGCGATCACCATTTACATATGCCTCCTGAAAACCACGGTCCCACATATCACTAAGCAACTTGAGATACGTGCCTTTACGGGCACGTACCACCGGCGCAATGATCTCTACTTCTTTTTCAGAATATGCGTCAATTATCTGCGCTACAATCTCATCCGTCGAGAGAGCGCTGATCGCATCGCCACACGTAGGACAGTGCGGCACACCAATTTTTGACCAGAGCAGTCGCAGATAATCCTGAATCTCTGTCACCGTACCAACTGTCGAGCGCGGGTTGTGGGAGGTTGTTTTTTGGTCGATTGAGATCGCAGGCGAGAGACCCTCAATCGTATCTACGTCAGGCTTATCCATCTGCCCCAAAAACTGCCGCGCATAGCTAGACAGACTTTCGAGGTAGCGCCGCTGCCCTTCTGCAAAAATCGTATCAAAAGCAAGTGTCGACTTTCCACTCCCAGAAAGTCCTGTGAACACCACAAAAGAATCTCGCGGTATCGTGAGATTTACGTTTTTGAGATTATGCTCACGTGCACCTTTTATGACGATCGCATTCTCTCGATCAGCTTGTACCTGCGCTGCCGTTTTAGCTGCGAGAGTTGCTGATTTTTTCACTGCTTTTTTAGCTGCTTTTTTTGGCGCCATAGTAGAGCTCAAATTATCTAAGTGCTCCCATTGTACGTGAAGTCAGGTTTTTTGTCACGA